>CAZBGL010000165.1:0-12646 GCA_964491375.1 uncultured Thermodesulfobacteriota bacterium
CCCCCGGGCTCGGGCGGGCGCGAACACGCAATATGCGACCTCGCCGCGGCAACCCGCCGCTCGGACGCGCCCGGCGAGCACCCTCGGGTTGGGCCCTTGCCGCTCGGAAACCTCAGGGCCGCGGCGACCGTCGGAGCCGCGCCCGCGCCTCGCAGGGGGCCTCCCCGCCACCGCCTGCGTCCATGCGCAATCCCCTGGAGCCGGCCGGAGCAAAGGCCACAACGCGTCGGTTGCAAGGTCGCCCGGGGCCCGGGTCCGCGCAGGGGCCGGAAGGCCAAACGCCCCCGCCTCCCGAGCCTGCCCAACGCGCACGCGAGCGGCACGAACGCCTCCGAGCACCCCCGCCGAGGCCGTGGACCCGAAGCGGGAACGGGCCCCGGGCGGGCCACCCCGTCTCCCGCCCGGGCCCACCTCCTGCGAGCCGTCCACCCGCAGCCTGCCGGAGCTGGCCTCTGCCACGGGAACCACAGGGGGGACGAGACAGGGGGTCACTCGCCCCGCTGAGAGGCGCCGGAGGGGCCCGACCGGGCTTCCAGGCGCTCCCGGATGGCCTCGATGGCGGCCCGTGCGAACCGGCGGTACTTGCGCTCTTGCGCCACCCGCTCCAGCGCCGGGATGGCTCGCTCGCTCCCGATCCGGCCCAGGGTCTCCACGGCCAACCGCACGGTGCTCCCCTTCCGGTCCGACAGGGCCCGGATGAACACGTCTTCGTGCGAGGCGTCGCCGAAGCGGGCGAGGTTGGCCAGGGCGAAGTGGCGAACCACGGGATTCTCGTGCCCGGTGAGGGGGACGACCCGGGGCACGTAGCCGGGTCCGCCCCGGTCCAGCAGGATCTGGAGCGCCACGGCCTGGAGGTTGGGGTCGCGCTCGTCCAGCAACCCCGCCACGGACCGGACCTGGCGCGGATCCAGGCTGTTCCGCCGGTCGAACAGCACCATGACCGCCCGCACCCGGTCCTGGGGCGGTGCGGTCCGGTCCGACGCGAGATCCGCAAAGAAGCGCGTGCTTTCCACGCAGTCCAGTTTTTCCAGAACGCCCAAGATCCGGTTGCGCGACCCAGGCCCGAGCCCCCCTTTCCGGTACAAGGCCACCAGGGGCCCCACGGCCCCCTCGCCCAGGCACGACCACTCGCGCAGGGCCGCACCCGCATGCTCGCCGCGCCGGACCGCATCGGCCAGCACCTCGGGCCCCCTGGGATCGCCCAGGCGGGCGAGCAGGGCCGCGGCCCTCAACCGCACCCGCCACGACGCCGAGGCCAGCCCCTGCTCCAGGAACGCAAGCGCCTCGGGGTCCCTGGACGCGACCAGGGCCGTGAGGGCCGACGCCCTCACCCTGGGGTCGGAATCCTCCCAGGCCGCCCGGAGCACCCCCGGAGGGCCACCCCGTCGGCCCAGCGCCTCCACGGCACGGGCCCGCACCCTGGGATCCGGGTCGGCGGCGGCCCGCTCCAGGGCCCGGACGGCCGCCTCCCCGGGAATCCGCTCCAAGGCCTCGGCCGCCTTTTTCCGCACCCAGTAGTCCGGGTCCGTAAGCATCTCCGACAACGGACCGGCGGCCTCGGGCCGGCCGGTGCGGCCCAGGGCCACGGCGCACGCGGCCTTCACGCCGAAAGCGTCCTGGGTTTCGGCGCGGTAGGCCCGTGCCAGCAGATCCACCACCTCGGGCGTGCCCAGGCTCCCCAGCGCTTCGGCCGCCTTCCGGCGCGCGTTTCCGTCCGGCCCGCCCAACTCCCGCTTCAGCGCGTCCAGGTCGGCCCCCCGGGCCGGAGCCAACAAGGCCAACCACACGGCCACCACCGCCATCGCTCTCATCCGCGTCCCCGTTACCGGTACTCCGCCCCCACGTCGGTCCACACCTCGTGACAGCGCCGGTACCGGTCCACGGCGTCCTCCATGTGGCACACGGCGCACACGCTCTGGGCCGCCTCACGGGCGTTCCCCAGGCGCAGGAACCGGGTGGGCACGTTCGGTCCCAACGCGCCGAAACCGGGCTTGACGAACGCGCCCATGGGGCTCCATTGGTGGGGCTCGTGGCACCTCACACACTGGAGGTTGCCCGACGGCCCGGGCGTCCCCTGCCGGTCGTACGGCGGGATGACCGGATCCCGGCCCCTCTTGATGGCCCACTCGTCCATCAGGAGCCTCGGCCGTTGGAGGTAGATGGTGCCCCGGGGGGTCAGCACGGTCTCGGCATCCTTCATGTGATATTGCAGGAGGGGACGCTCCGTGTCCACCGCCCCCCCGATGCGGTGACACGACCGGCACAGGCGGTTGGGCCAGTATTCGCCCTCAGCCGGCTCCAATCCCCACAGCCACCGGTCGGTCCGCGCCCGGTGGACCCGATGACACGGGCTGCACGGCCCCAACATCGGGTCCCCCCCGCGCTCCCGGAGGTCGTGGGGGGTGTTCACCACGGCCGCCGGCCGCGTGACCGGTGCTTCCCAGGGCAGGGGGATGCTCGTGGTCGGCCGGGTGGCACAGGGCGCACAGCCGCTCCACCCCGGAGACGGAAACGGGTTCTCCTTCGAGGGTCCGGAACGTGAGGGGGCCCGATGGGCTCTGGCTCGGATCCTCCGTGTGGCCGAAAAGGCACGCGATCGCCCCGTGGGGATTGGCAGGGCGCTGGGGACCTTCGGAGGGGAGCGCGCCGGTCAGGCGCTCCAGGGCGGCCCGCAACCCCTGTTCGTCGGGGGCGGCCACCACGAAAAAGCGAAACGCGGCATCCTTGTGGCAGACGCCGCAGGTCTTGGGAAGCAGCTCGTGAGCCGGGTCGGTGGTTTCCACCACCCGGTACGCAGGGGCCTCGGCACCGCCTGCGCCTGCCGGAACGCAGGCGAACGCAAGGGCGAGGACAAACAGAAACCTAGGGGCTACAAGACGCATCGGCGAGCGCCCACCCTCCGATCGTTCGGTGACCGCCCGCCGAGATCTCGGCCCCGGATTCCAGAATGTTCAAAAAAGAAAAAATGGTCGGGACGACTGGATTCGAACCAGCGACCTTCTGCTCCCGAAGCAGACGCGCTACCAGACTGCGCCACGTCCCGACCGTTCTGTTGCCCGAGCCCCCGCCGTCCGGCGGGAAGGACATACTATACACTCCGGAACGGACCGGTTTCAACCCACGGACACCCGCACCACCCAGGCCCGGAACTCGGGTCGGGCCTCCAGCACGAGGTAGGAAGGCGTTCCGTCCACCGCAACCCGCCTGGAAACCGCGCCCGGGCTCAACACGGTGCGATCCCCCACGTGGAGCGTGCCGGGCCGGTGGGTGTGGCCGCGGACGGCGACCTGCGCCCCCTGGGAAACCATCCAGCGCTCCCAGCCCCGGGCGTCCGGAACCCGGTCCGGGGCCCGGGGGCCCGCGTGGACGAACAGGATCCGGAGCGGGCCGTCCTCCACCCGCATCCAGGCCGGAAGCTCCCTCAAGTAACCCGCAGCCCCCCGGGACAACTTGCCCCCTTCCACCGCGGAAACGTCCGCGTCCCCCCGGACGCCCGTGATGCCCTCCCTGCGGATCCGTTCGATCACCTGCTCCGGGTTCTCTCCCCCGGCCAGGTCCCCCAGATGCACGGCCTCGTCCACGCCTCGGCGGGCCGCATCGGCCAGCACGGCCTCCAGGGCCTCGACGTCGCCGTGGACATCCCCGAAAACGGCCAGGCGCAACTCGACCACACCTCCTCCAAAGGGGGGACGCTGGAACGCCCCCTGATCCCCAGGCGGATGTGCCCCCTCCTTCCAACGACCACCGTCCCCGCCTCCGGTCCCGGCCCGTCCGCGGGGATCAGCGCCCGGCCCGGAGGTATCGCAGGGCGTCCATGCCCGCCACCGCGCCGTCCCCCACGGCCGTGGCCACCTGGTGGAACCGGCTCCGGCGCACGTCGCCGACGGCGTACACGCCGGGGACGCTCGTCTCGCCGTTCTCGTCCACGCGCACGTACCCCGCCTCGTCCAGATCCAGCACGCCCCTCAGGAAGTCCGTGCCCGGCCGCTTGCGGCCCGAGAAGATGAACACCCCGTCCACTCGGAGCTCCGAGGTGCCCCCCTGTTCGCGGCTCTCCACCACGAGCCCGGTAACCCCCTGGTCGTCCCCCCGGATCTCCACGGCCTTGGAACGGGCCACCACCCGCACCCGGGGGTTCTCGAGCAGGCCCCTCCGGATCTCGTCCGAGGGCTTGAGCTCCCGGCCGTGGATCACCAGGTACAAGGGGTCGGCGAACCGGCTCAGGAAATGGGCCTCTTCCATGGCCCAGTCGCTGTCCCCCACCAAGGCCACCGGCCGATCCCGGTACAGGGCCCCGTCGCAGGTGGCGCAGTAGGACACGCCCCGCCCCAGGAACTCCTGCTCGCCGGGCACCCCGAGCCGCTGCACCAGGCCCGTGGCCACCACCACCACCCGGGCCCGGAAACCCAGGCCGGCCACCACCACCTCCTTCTCGTCCCCATCCACCCGCAGGGCCTCCACCCGGCCGAACTGGATCTCCAGGCCGAACCGGCGGGCCTGCTGCTCGAACCGGTCGATCAGCTCCCGGCCGGAGATGCCGTCGGGAAAACCCGGGTAGTTCTCCACGTGGGACGTCTGGGCGATCTGTCCCCCCAGGAGGGCCTGTTCGAGCAGGAGCGTCCTGCGGCCCGCCCGGGCGAGGTAGAGCCCAGCGGTGAGCCCCCCTGGGCCGCCCCCGATCACGATGGCGTCGTAGGCCGTTGTGCTCACGTCCGTTCCCCCTTTCCCTCGATCCAGTGGTTCCAAAGCGCCTCTCCCGTGCCGAAGCGGCCGCTCAGGGCGCGATCCATCCGCCGGAGCCGTTCCTCCAGCCCTCTCACCGCGGCCCCGGCCGCCTCCCGGCTGCCGCCCACCACGAGGAAGAACACATCGGCCGCGCCGGCAAAGTCGTGCGTGTCCTCCCGGGGATCCAACCCCGGGCAGGTCCCGGCCAGCGCCTCCAGGATACCCCGGCAGACGAACGTCAGGCACAGGGGGACCTTCAGGTCGCCCAGCACGCATCCCCCGGCGCCCAGGTACCGGCATCCCACCCCCCGCTGTAGCCGGCCGGTGCGGCGTTCCCGCACCCGGTACTCCGGGGGGTCCCCGGCCGGCTCCACCCCCGAGGTCCGCCGCGCGGCCCGGAGAGCCCGTTCGAGGTGCACGGGAAACCGCCCCGCCGGCCCCCGGCCGGGCACCCGCCATTCGTCGGCCACGCCGGCCTGGCAGCATCCAGGGAACCGGCCCTCCACCACCTCCACGTCCACGGCCGGGTCACCCGGATGGGTACGTTCCATCACCCGGAGGCAGCGGCGGCAAAACGGCGCGGTCCAGCGGGCGAAAAAACGCTCCAGGGCCCGGGCGGCGCGCCGGTACAGCGCAACGCGGGCCTCGGCCTCCGTCAGGACCCGTGCACGGGGTCCCCCGGTCCGGCGCGGGGCAACGACCGATCTCACGTCCCCCCGAGGCTGCGGAGCAGGTCCTGGAACTCCCGGCTCCCCTCCAGGGCCTGGAACGTGTCCAGGAGCACCTCGCGGAACGCCTTCTCGGCCTGGCGGGCCGAGTTGCCCGGGCTCTTCACCTGCTTCTGGGCCTCGAGCCGGACCTTGCCGGCCTCCTCGCCGTCCGCCCGGAACATGGCCACGGTGTAGGCCACGCGCACCGTCACCTCGTCCCACACCGCGCCGGGCGTCTCCTCCAGGGCAAACGCCTCCAGTTCCAGCTCCAGGAACGCCCGGGCCTTGTCCGCCGAGGACGCCTCCAGGCCCCTGTGGAGGAGGTAGCGCCGAAGCTGGTCCCGGAGGTATTCGGCGGGTGACCGGTCCAGGAACACGTCCTGGGGGGCCTTTTCGAACCGCGTGTACATCACCCCCAGCTTCTGTCCCGCCCGCTCGGGCGGGCGGGCGTCCCGGCTGTCGCGGATCCACAGGGACCACGCCGCAGGCCCCTCCACCCGTCCCGTGACCGTCTCCATCGCCACGGGGCCGGGGGAAAGTACGATGGCCTTGGGCGCACACCCCGCGACTCCGAGAGCGATCCAGGCGCAACCCATCGCGATCCAGCGGTCCAGCGCACCGGCCATGGCACATCCTCCTGGGTCTGGGGGAAACGCGGCCCCCATCGTACCGCACGGCCGCGGGGAGCGGAAGGTGCCGCCGTTCCCCCGACCCGGGTCGAGTCCCTGTTGGGAACGCCTGGGAAAACCGCTACACTCCCCGTCGAACCGAAACGCTTCCCATCCCTTTCCGCAGGAAGCCCTGGGATGTCACCGCCGGAGCATCGTGCGCCCTGTCCCCATGCCGCGTGTCCGGGATGCCCCCTCAGGGGGAAACCGTACGCCGAGGAACTGGCGGCAAAGCGGGCAGCCGTGGTGGACGCACTGGGAGCCCATCTGGACGGCACGCTCCCGCCGGTCGCCCGGCCCGTGCCCTCCCCCCTCCTGGACGGCTACCGGTGCGGGGCCAAGCTTGTGTTCGGCCGGAAGGGCCCCAGGGTGGTATTGGGCCTGTTCCGCCGGGGGACCCACCGGGTGGTGGACACGCCCGCCTGCGCCGTGCATCATCCCCTGGTCAACCGATGTGCCGGGATCCTGAGGAGGCTCCTGTCCCGGGCACCCGCGCTCGTTTCGCCGGGTCCGGGAGGCGGAGGGTGGCTGCGCTACGCGGCCGTCCAGGTGAGCACCTGGAAAGACTCCGCCCTGGTGGCGCTCGTGACGCGCACCCCGGAGGGCCGGGGAATGCTCGCGAGCCTGGCGGCCCGGCTGGTGGAGGCGGAGCCCCGGATCGGGGGTGTGGTGTGGAACGTGAACCCCTCCTCCGGCAACGAGATCTTCGGGGAGACATGGAGCGTGCTCCGGGGTGAGCCCCACCTGTGGGAACGGTTCGGGCCGGTGGCGGTCCGCGCCTCGGCCGGGGCGTTCCTCCAGGCGAACCGGAAGCAGGCCTGCGAGGCCTACCGGATGGCCGTGGAATACCTGGATCCGGCTCCGGGCGAAAGCGCGTTGGACGTGTACTGCGGGGTAGGGGCCCTGAGCCTCCACCTGGCCCTGCGGGCCGGGTCGGTGGTGGGCGTGGAGGAGAACCCCCGGGCCGTGGCCGACGCACGGGCCGGGGCCGAGGCCGCCAGCGCCGGGGAGGCGCGGTTCCTCGCCGGCCGGGCCGAGGAGGCCGTGCCCCGCCTGGCGGACGACGGGTTCCGGCCCGCGGTGGTCGGCCTCAACCCCGCCCGCCAAGGCGCCCACATCCGGGTGCTGGAGGCGATCCGGACGATGGCACCCCGGGCGATCGCCTATCTTTCGTGCAACCCGGAAACCCTGGCCCGGGACCTGGCCCACCTGTGCCGGAGCGGGCGGTTCGCCGTGGAGCGCGTGGTGCCCCTGGACTTCTTTCCCGGCACCGAGCACGTAGAGGCCCTGGCCCTGATCCGGAGAAGGTGAGGAGCGGGAACCATGAAGGTCCGCCTGGTGGACGGCCACTGCCATCTGGACCACGTCGTCCAGACCCATCCGGAACGCATCCGGTGGATGATCGAGCACGGATGCGCGGCCGTGGGCTGGTCGTTCGCCCACCGGATCGAAACGGAAGCCGATCTTCGCCGATACTGGGCCTCCCAAGTGGAGGCGGTGGGGGCGGCACGCCGGCAGGGGCTCGTGTGCGTCTTCCTCGCGGGGGTGCACCCCCGGAACATTCCCGGGGACCTGCGGCCGGAGCGGGTGGCCGGCCTACTGCGGCCGCTGCTGGACCATCCCCTGTGCCGGGGCATCGGCGAGATCGGCCTGGAAACCGCATCGGAGCGGGAAAAGGAGGTCCTCGAGGCCCAGCTCGAACTGGCACCGGAACTCGCCCAACGCGGCCACGTGCTGGGGGTCCACACCCCCCGGTCCGACAAACCGCGGGTGACCCGCGAGGTGCTCGAGGTGCTCGGCCGCTACCCGGCGGCCCGGCCCCTCGCGCTGGTGGACCACTGCACCCCCGAGACCGCACCCTGGGTCCTCGACGCGGGCTACCGCGCGGGCATGTCGCTGAGCCCCGCAAAAAGCTCGGCGGCGGACGTGAGGGCCGTGCTGGCCGAACGGCCCGGGGCCGCGAGCCGGATCGTCCTCAACACCGACTCCGGGACGCGCTTCTTCGAGGACCTGGCGCGGTTCGCCGAGGCCCCCGCGATGGACCGGGAGACCGCCGAGCGGGTGACCCGGAGGAACGCCCTGGCGTTTTTCCGGCTGGAGGGCGCCTGACCCCACCGGGGCCGGACGACGCCCGGGGGCGGGGGGCACCGGCAGGGACCGATGGCCGTCCCGTTGCCGGCTCAACCCGGCCCGCGGTCGGACCGATGGGAAACGTGAGCACCCGCTCAGGGAGGCCCCATCGCTCAGGGAGGAACCATGAAACGCAGAAACCGCCGGCTCCTGCGCCGCATCGCGAAACGATTCCGCGGGGCAGTGGGCTACCTGGTGCTGCTCGCGGCAAGCCTCGTCCTGTTCCTGGCCCTGCTCCACTCTTGCTCGGTTCCGCCCGACGCCCAGGACGAGGAACCCATGCGGGTCGAACTCAGGAACGAGTAGACGGAGGGGTTCGTGAGCGCGAAGACGTGCCGGCTCGTTAGCCGCCGGCCGGCTCCCGGAGGCACGCCGCCCGGACCAGGGCCCGACGACCGAACCGTTTCCGGACGGCATCCCCTGCCCGGGCGGCCCGGAGCCTCTTCTCCCGGTCTTCGGAGCCGAACAGGTTCGCCTGAACGCCGGCCAGGCGGGGAACCAGCCGGATCGCCTGGACCCCCACCAGCCTCACCCGTCGGCCCGGACGGCGCGGGACACGCCCCAAGAGCCGGGTGACGGCCCCGAACAGATCCTCGGCCAGGTCCGTGGGCTCCTCGAGCGGAGCCGAGCGGGTCCAGGTGGTGAACGTCTCGTCCCGGAACTTGAGCACCACTCCCCGGGCCAGGAACCCGTGGTTCCGGAGCCTCTCGGCCACCCGGTCGCACAGGCTCAGGAGCGCCGCGCGCACCCTCCCGGGATCGGCCACGTCCCCAGCGAACGTAACCTCGGCACCCAGGCTCTTGGGCTCCCTCCGGGGTTGCACGGGCCGGTCGTCCCGGCCCCGGGCCAGGTCCCACAGGTGCGCGCCGGCCTCGCCGAACCGGGCCTCCAGATCCCCGCGCCGCCACCGTGCGAGATCGCCGATGGTGCGCACGCCCACGGACCGGAGGGCCTCGGCTGTCCGCGGCCCCACCCCCCAGAGCCGCTCCACCGGGAGCAGTGCCAGGAACCGCTCCTCCTCCCCCGGCCGCACCACCACGAGCCCGCCGGGCTTCTCCAGGTCGGAGGCGATCTTGGCCAGGAACTTGTTGGGCGCCACGCCGACCGAGGCGCCGAGCCCGGTCTCGCGGCGCACCGCCTGCTGGATCCGGCGGGCCACGGCCTCGCCCGGACCGAACAGCCGCTCGCACCCGGTGAGATCCAGGAACGCCTCGTCGATGCTCAGGGGCTCCACCCGGTCGGTGTACCGTTGGAGGATCCGGAACACCCGCCGGGACATCTCGGCGTAGCGCTCCGGCCGGGGGCGCAGGTACACGGCGTGGGGACACCGCCTCCACGCCTCGGAGATGGGCATGGCCGAGCGGATGCCGTACCGGCGGGCCTCGTACGACGCGGCCGCGACCACTCCCCGGCCGCGACCGCCCTTCGGATCGGCGCCCACCACCACGGGCCGGCCTCGCAGGTCCGGCCGGTCGAGTTGCTCCACCGAGGCGTAGAACGCGTCCAGGTCCACGTGCAGGATGGTGCGGGAGCTCACGTCTCCTCCCGGGCCCACGCCATGACCCGCCGGGCCACGGGCACGTCGGCCTGGGGCATGGGGTAGCGCAACAGCTCCTGCGGAAACACCCACGCCAGGGCCTGGCCGTGGAGCGGCCGGGGCGTGCCCTGTACCACCCGGCAGGCGTAGGCGGTCATCCGGACGGCCACGTGAGGGTAGCGGTGGTCCACCCGGCACAGGGGCTCGCCCACGGCCACCTCGGCCCCCAGTTCCTCGCGGATCTCGCGGGCCAGGGCGGCCTCGGGCGTCTCCCCGGGCTCCACCTTGCCGCCGGGGAACTCCCAGAGGCCCGCGTGGTGCCCCCGGGGTCGGCGGGCCAGGAGCACCCGGCCGGCGGCGTCCCGGATGACAGCGGCCACCACGGGCACCCACGGGCCCGGCGCACCCGCGGCAGGGGCCCTCCCCATCCGCCGCCTCCCGGGCTCAGGTGGCCAGCTCCGGGAGGTCCTTGAAGTACTCCAGGGCCTCGGGGTTGGCCAGGGCGTCGCGGTTCTTCACCTCTTCGCCGTGGATGATCTTGGTGACCGCGATCTCCACCTTCTTGCCGTTCAGGGTCCTCGGGATGTCCGGCACCTGGATCACCTTGGCGGGCACGTGGCGGGGCGTGGCGTTGGCCCGGATGTGGTTCTTGATCTTCTGGACCAGGGACTCGTCCAGGGTGAGTCCCGGCTTGAGCACCACGAACAGGATCACCCGCACGTCGTTGTCCCAGTTCTGGCCCACCACCAAGGAGTCCACCACCTCGTCCAGCGCCTCCACCTGCCGGTAGATCTCGGCCGTGCCGATGCGCACCCCGCCCGGGTTCAGGGTGGCGTCGGAGCGGCCGTACACGATGACCCCGCCCCGGGGGGTGATCTCAATGTAGTCGCCGTGCCGCCACACGCCCGGGAAGAACCGGAAGTACGCGTCCAGGTACTTCTCGTTGCCCGGGTCCTTCCAGAAGTAGATGGGCATGGAGGGGAAAGGCGCGGTGCACACGAGCTCGGCCTTCTGACCGACCACCGGTTTCCCATCCTCGGTCCACGCCTCCACTTTCATGCCCAGGCCCCGCTTCTGGATCTCGCCCGCGTACACCGGGTCGATGGGCGAGCCCAGCATGAAGCACGAGACGATGTCCGTGCCCCCCGAGATGGAGGCGAGCTGCAGGTCCTGCTTGACCTCCCGGTACACCCACTCGAAGCTCTCGGGCGCCAGGGGCGAGCCCGTGCTGAGCACCGCCTTCACCCGGGGAAGGTCGAAGTCCCGGCCCGGGTGCACGTCGGACTTCTCGCACAGGTTGATGAACTTCGCGCTGGTGCCGAACACCGTGATGCCCTGGTCCTGGGCCATGCGCCACAGCACGTTCATGTCCGGGTACGCCGGGCTCCCGTCGTAGAGCACCACGGTGGACCCCACGAACAGGGAACTCACCAGCCAGTTCCACATCATCCACCCGCAGGTGGTGAAGTAGAAGATCACGTCGTCCCGCTTGAGGTCGGTGTGGAGGATGAGCTCCTTGGCGTGCTGGATCAGGGTCCCCCCTGCGCCGTGCACGATGCACTTGGGCACCCCGGTGGTTCCCGACGAGTACAGGATGTACAAGGGGTGGTCGAACGGGAGCTGGGCGAACGCCACGTCGGCGGCGTCGTTGTCCAGGGCGTCGGACCACAGCACCGCGTTCTTGAGTCCCGACAGGTCCGGGGCCTCGCTCAGGAACGGCACCACCACGACTCTTTCGATGGAGGGGATCTCCCGCTCCACCTGGGCGACCCGTTCCAGGGACCCAAACGTCTTGCCGTTGTAATAGTATCCGTCGCACGTGACGAGCACCTTGGGCTCGATCTGGCCGAACCGGTCCATCACCCCCCGGAACCCGAAGTCCGGGCTGCACGAGGACCAGATGGCCCCCATGCTGGCGGCCGCCAGCATGGACACCACGGTCTCGATCCGGTTGGGCATGAACCCGGCCACCCGGTCCCCCTCCTTCACCCCGCACGATTTCAGGAAGGCGGCCATCCGGGCCACGAGCCGGTAGAGCTCGGCATACGTCACCCGGCCCGCCTCCTGGCCGCCCTCGCGCACGAACACGAGGGCCGTCCGGTCGTCCCGGTACCGCAGCAGGTTCTCGGCGAAATTGAGCCGGGCGCCCCGGAACCATTTGGCCCCGGGCATCACCGGGTTCTCCAGCACGGCCTCATAGGGGGCGGAATGCCGGATGTCCGCGAACTGCCACACCGCCTCCCAGAACGCCGGGATCTCGCGGATCGACCACTCGTACAGGGCGTCGTAGTCGCGGATGTCCAACCCGTGACGCTCGTTCACGAACCGGATGAACCGGGTCATGTTGGCCTGTGCCACGCGCTCGGGCGAGGGTGTCCAGAGAAGCTTGGCCATGGGTTTTTCCTCCTTCCCGTAACTCGACTAGGGTGCCAGGAACAGGGCGGGAACGCCTTCTCGCCGTCCAGCGCCCGGGCATTCTCGCTCACCTTGGGCTCAACCGGGCCGGGCCCGGGTCGCCACCACGGGGCCACGGGCACAAGCCCGCTCCCGCCTCCGGCTCATCCATCGCGGTCTGTCCGCACCGCCCGGGGGCTCGGATCCGCGCAGGGGCCGGAAGGCCAAACGCCACCGCCTCCCGAGCCTATCCAACGCGCACGCGAGCGGCACGAAAGCCTCCGAGCACCCCCACCGGGGCCGGGGCCCCGAAGCGGGAACGGGCCCCGGGCGGCATCACCACGCTCCGGGAGGGCCCTCTGCCATCCAGCCCGGAGTTCGGGACCCCAGGCGGAACCGGACTCCGAGGGCAGGGGAACCAGGGGCCCCTTCCCGCAAACAAAGGTTTGACCATAGCGAAACCGGGCGTCGCCTTCAAGGCC
>CAZBGL010000166.1:0-4928 GCA_964491375.1 uncultured Thermodesulfobacteriota bacterium
CCGGAGGTTGGCCCGCTTCACCTCTTCGAGCACCTGCTCGGGGGTCATCGACGACAGGGCCTTGGCCAGGGCCGCGTACCCGCCGATGGCGATGTAGTCCTCGATGCGCTTGGGGTCGATGCTCCCGTTGGCCCCGAACACGAGGCGATGCTGGTACTTGTAGAAGGGAATGTCGTCCTCGCGGGGAACGGGCTGGCCGGTCTCGGGATCCACGTAAAGGAGCCGGTCCACACGCTCGCCCCGGATCAGGGTCTTTTCCACGATCTCGGGCACGTCCTGGGGTTCGATCTGGAAGTAGCACACCCCCTCGGGCTGGAGCACCAGGATCGGCCCGCGCTCGCAGAACCCGTGGCACCCGGTCAGCCGCAGCCCCACCTCGCCCGAGAGCCCCCGCTTCTCCAGTTCGACGCGCACCGCCCCGGCCACGTCCCGGCAGCCGCAGGCCTGGCACGCGGACCCGGAACACAGGACCAGGCAGGGCTTGTCGGCGGGCCGCTCGGCCTGCAGGGTCTTCCGAAGGGCTTCCAGTTCGGCCGGGGAACGGAGTCGCTCCATGGTTCAACCTCGGTCGTATTCCCGCAGGGCCTCGGCCGCCAGCGCGGGGGTGAGCTTGCCGTACGTCCTCCCGTCGATCTCCATCACCGGCCCGAGGGCGCAGCAGCCCAGGCAGTTCACGGTTTCGAGGCTGAACCGGAGCTCCGGGTCGGTCTGGCCCGGCCCGATGCCGATGGCCTCCTGGACGGCGTCGAGCACGCGGCGCGCCCCGCGCACGTGGCACGCCGTGCCCATGCACACGTGCACCCGGTGCCGGCCCTTGGGGACCGTGCTGAACGCCTTGTAGAACGTGGCGACGTGGAGCGCCCGGGCCAGGGGCACCCCGAGCCGCCCGCTCACCCGTTCCAGGGCCTCCCGGGGCACCCAGTGGTTCTCGGTCTGGATGTCCAGGAGGATCTGGATGAGGCAGCTGGGGTCCGCGTCGTAGCGGTCGATGATCCGGTCCACGAGTTCGACGGTCATGCCTCTCCCTTCGCGGTGTGTCGGGACGGCCGCGGCGAACAGCACGCCAGGGCCCCATCCTTCCCGTTCAGCCTGCCCTGTCCTCTTCCTCGCACGGGTCCGGTCCCCGGCCCCAGCGGCCCGGCCCGGATGCCGGGACGGCCCCCGAGGTCCCGTCTCGTGATGTCTGGATCCGAGCCGCGCGAGGGCCGACGTCTCCCGGGCCCTTCATCGTGGCGCACGCCGACGGGGCGGCCCCCGTGGAACCGGACCCCGCGCCCGGGGGACCCGCCCCGAACCATCGGATGGGGGCCTCGCCCCGCCGCGATGCTTCCCGTCACGGGCCGACCAGGGCGTACCGGTTGCCCCCCGGATCGTACCGTACGAGTCCCCGCGAGGCGCAGGCGGCCAGGTGCCGGGACACCTCGGCCGGGTCCAGCCCCAGGCGCTCGGCCAGCGGCTCCGCCCCCAGCGGGCCCTGCCGCAGCAGCAAGGCGAGCCGCGCCTCCGTCCAGCGGGCGAACACCGCCTCCTCCAGGATGCGGTCCGCCTGGCCGCCCTCGAAGAAGCGCAGGTAGGCCTCTTCGGAGCGCTCGGCCGGGGTGAGCCGCTCCCGGAGCACGAGCCGCAGGTACGGCACGAGGGCGATCCAGGCCTCCAACCCCTCCCGGAGCCGCTCCGGGTCGAGCCCCTCGCCCTTCCCCACGGGCCCGAGCGACCGGATCTGGCCGGAGAACTCGTTCATCACCGCGGCGAACCGCACCCCCTCGCCGGCCGACATCCACTCGATCCGGAGCCGCTCGGGCCGCAGGCCCGTGCGCTCCATGATCTTCCGGCACAGGAGCACCATGCCCAGGGCGTGGTAGTTGCCGTGGGTGATGTAGTGGCACTCGCCCAGGTAGCAGCCGCCGATGAAAACCCCGTCCACCCCGCTGGCAAAGGCCCGGAGCACGAACCCGAGGTCCACCCGGCCCGAGCACATCACCCGCACCAGCCGGATGTCCGGCGCGTACTGTTGTCTGGAACCTCCAGACAGGTCCGCAGACCCGTACGCTCACCAGTTGCAGACGAAGCCGAGGATCCTGGGCCTGAACCGTTGGGTGCTCATCGTTCCCGTATCTCCTTGGTATGGGCGAACAACCGACGATCGACCGCTGTCCGCGCCCCAGCGTCCCTCCCCCTTACGCCGCATCGGCCGCCTCGGCCGGCTCCTCCTCGGGCTCGCACACCAGGCCCTGCATCTGGCCCAGGAGCTGGGCGTCCGTGTAGTGGCGAAGCTGGATCGCGCCCGTGGGGCACACGGTGTTGCACAGGCCGTCGCCCTTGCACAGGGCCGGGCTCACCACGGCCCACCGGGAGCGGCCCGACTCCTCGAACCGGATGGCGCCGTAGGCGCACACCGAGATGCACGCCCCGCAGGCCACGCAGGCGTTGGCGTCCACGTCGCACACGGCGCCCTGGGCCACCACCGTGTCGTTGGAGAGCAGGGTGACCACCCGGCCCGCCGCCCCGTACGCCTGGTTCACCACCTCCCCAATGTGCTTCGGATAGTGCGCCATCCCGCACAGGTACACCCCCTCCGCCCCAAAGTCCACGGGCCGCAGCTTGACGTGCGCCTCCTGGAAAAACTTGTCCGGACTCAGCGTCGCCTTGAACTGCTTCGCAATCTCACCCCGGTCCCCCGCAGGCACCACCCCAGCCGCCAACACCACCCAGTCCGCCTCGATCAACAGCTCCTTCTCCAGCACAGGGTCCCATGCCTCCACACGCACCTTCTCCGATCCCCCCCCCTCTACCTTCGGCCCCCGCTCCCCAGGCTCGTACCGGATGAACTGCACCCCCTTCGCCGACGCCTCCCGGTACCGATCCTCCCGAAACCCGTACGTGCGCATGTCCCGAAACAACACGTACACCTCCGCCCCAGGATTCGCCTCCTTCAGCCCCAGGGCGTTCTTGACGCTGTGGCTGCAGCACACCCGCGCGCAGTAGTTGCGCTCCTCGTTCCGGCACCCCACGCACTGGATCATCACCACCGTGCCCGCACCCGTGACCTCCCGATCCCCTCGAACCAGCCTCTCTTCAAACTCCCGGTTCGTGACCACCCGCGGGTGCTCCCCGTACAGATACTCCCTCGGCCGGTACTCTTCGGCCCCAATGGCGATCACCGCCGCCCCGTGCCGAATCGCTTCCTCACGCCCCTCCCCCACACGCACCCGGGTGACGAAGTTCCCCACGTACCCGCTCACTTCGACGATCTGAGCCCCGGTGTACACGTGCACCCTCGGGTGGGCCTGAACCCGCTCGATCAGATCCGACAGGTACGCCTGCACGTCCAGCCCCTCCAGCGTCCGGTACAGACGCCGGGCGTTGCCCCCCAGTCGAGGCTCCTTTTCAATGAGGTGTACGTCGTGGCCCTGTTCGGCAATGCTCAAGGCCGCGGTCATGCCGGCGATCCCACCACCCACCACCAGCGCGGCCTTGTGCACCGGTAGCTCGAACTCCTCCAAAGGCTCCAGCCGCGCCGCCCGCGCCACCGCCATCCGGATGATGTCCCACGCCTTGCGCGTGGCCGCTTCTTTCTCCTTGGAGTGCACCCACGAGCAGTGCTCCCGGATGTTGGCCATCTCGAAGTAGTACTGGTTCAGCCCCGCCTCCCGCAGGGTGTCCCGAAACAGCGGCTCGTGGGTGCGCGGGGTGCACGCCGCCACCACCACCCGGTTCAATCGGTGCTCTCGGATCGATTCCGCCAGACGCTGCGCCGCGTCCGTGGAGCAGATGAACACGCTCTCCTCGGCGTGCACGACGTGCGGAAGCCCCTTGGCGTACTCCACCGTGGCCGCGATGTCCACCACGCGCCCAATGTTCGCCCCGCAGTGGCACACGTACACCCCCACCCGAGGCTCCTCCCCCGACACGTCCCGCTCCAGCGGATACACCCGCTCCCGCACGAGCTTCCCCCGCCGACGCGCCAAAAGCTCCCCGCACTGCGCCCCGGCCCCGCTCGCGCTCACCACCGCCTCCGGAATGTCCATCGGCCCCTGAAACGCCCCGCTCACATACACCCCCGCCCGGGCCGTCCTCATCGGGTTCCTCGGATCCACCCGGCAAAAACCGTGCTCGTTGAGCTCGATCCCAAACACCCGCGCCAGCTTCTCGGCATCTGCCGGCGGCTCCAGCCCCACCGACAGCACCACCAGCTCGAACGCTTCCTCCTTCACCCCCCCCGGCGTGGTGTAGCGCACCACCACGTCCTTCGTCTCCGGATCCTCCCCCACCACCGCCGCGTAGCTCCGAATAAACCGCACCCCCGGAAGCCCCGCCGCCCGCTGGTAAAACCGCTCAAAGTCCTTCCCGTACGAACGTATGTCGTTGTGGAACACCACGCACTCGGCCTCGGCGTCGTGGTCCTTCGTCAGGATCACCTGCTTCTGGGTGTACGTGCAGCACACCGCCGAGCAGTAGCTGCGCTCCCCGGCCGTCACCCGCCGCGACCCCACGCAGTGCAGCCACGCCAGCTTCTTCGGGTGCCGCCCGTCCGACGGACGCAACAGCTCCCCCTCGTTCGGCCCCGTGGCGCAGATGATCCGCTCAAAGTCCAGGCTCGTCACCACGTTGGCGTACTGCCCGTAGCGGTACTTCGCCAGCGCCCCCGGGTCGAACGGCGAAAAACCCGGCGCCAGGATCACGGCGCCGACCTTGATCCGCACCTTCTCGGGCTTCTGCTTGAAGTCGATCGCGCGGGCCTTGCACACGTCCACGCAGATGCGGCACTTGCGCTCCTTCAGGTACAGGCAACTGTCGTCGATGTACGGCACCAGCGGAATCGCCTGGTCGAAGTAGATGTGGATCGCCTTGCTCAGCGAGATGTCCTGGTTGAACGGGTCCGGAAACTCCACCGGACAGTACTCCGCGCACACCCCGCACCCCGTGCA
>CAZBGL010000167.1:0-3435 GCA_964491375.1 uncultured Thermodesulfobacteriota bacterium
CCGAGGTCTGGAAGGAGACGTACGCGCGGTGAGACTGCGAGGAGGTTTGCTTCCTCGCGGAGCGGTGAATCCGAGAAGGGCAGAAGGGCGAAGCCGATGATCCAGAACCGATGGCTCGGAAAGGAGTGAACCCATGAAAAAGGTCCGTTACGTACCGCCCCGTGTGGTGGGGACTTCCAGCGTGCATCCCTGCTGAGCACGAAGGGAGCCCGAAGGAGCCGTCTCCGGGGGCCGGTGCTCTGGCCCCCGGAGAGCACTTGTCGCGATGATGCTTGGAGGTGCCGCTGTGCCGCGGGGAAGGCCCGTCGAGGGAGGCCCCGGGGTGCTTCCAGGGAAAGGCACAACAGCGGGAAGGGGCGGGTTTGCCCGGCCGGTCTCTCTTCACTCCACCCAGTCGGCCACGAAAATGTCCGTGGCGCGGGGCTTGGCAGGATCGCGGTTGGACGCCCACACGAGCTTCCGGCCGTCCGGGCTGAACATGGGGAAGCTGTCGAAGACCTCGTTGTACGTGATCCGCTCGAGCCCGGTGCCGTCGGAGCGGATGAGATAGAGTTCGAAGTTGTGGCCGTATCGGCCCAGATCGGGCCGCCAGTCGTCCATGTTGCTGGAGAAGATGATTCTTCTCCCGTCGGGGTGCCATGAAGGGGCCCAGTTCACGGCGCCGTTATGGGTAAGGCGGCGCTTGTTCGAGCCGTCGGCATCCATCACCCACAGGTCCAGCGGCACCGGCACCACGTAGTCGTTCGCCATGCACTCCTTCCAGAGGGCGAGCTCCTCCTCGGTCTCGGGATACCAGGCCCTCCATACGATCTGTTTGCCGTCCGGAGACCACCACGGCCCGCCGTCGTACCCGAACCGGTCCGTGAGACGCCGGACGTCGGAGCCGTCCGCGTCCATCACGTAGATGTCCAGGTCTCCGTGGCGCTTCGATCCGAACACGATCCGTGTGCCGTCGGGGGAGACGATGGCCTCGGCGTCGTACCCGGGGTTGTCGGTGATTCGGACGGGGTGGGTCCCGTCGGCGTTAGCCACGTAGAGATCGTAGGGGTACAGGGGCCACACGTACCGGCGGCCCGGCGGAGCCGAGGGGCGGGGCGGACAGTCCCCCCCGAGGTGGGCGGTGGATGCGTACACGATCCTGCGGTCGTCGGGGAAGAAAAAGGCGCAGGTGTGGGCCCCCCGGGCCGTGCTCACCCTGTGCTTGCCCGAACCGTCGATGTTCATGATCCAGATCTTGTCGCAGGCGGCCCCGCCCCGGTTGGACTGCCAGATGAGCCTGGAACCGTCCCAGCTGAAGTAGGCTTCGCCGTTGTCCCCCTGGAAGGTGAGTCTCCGGATGTTCCGCAGACGGCCTCCCTCTTCGGGGGCGCCGAGGGGCTCCGGAGCGGGCGGACGCGCGGCGCACGCAAGGATCCCGGCGAAGGCCACAAACGCCCATTGTCGCATGATGCCCTTTCTCATTCGTCACCCGTCACCGATCACCCGTCACTCGTCACGGATCCTTCACAACACCGTGATCACGCCCTGAACCCTCCACAGGGCAGCGTACACGGCCCGCAGTTCCCGAGCCGAGTCGATGCGCGTGGTCAGCGTGGCGGAAATATAGGTGCCGTTCCGGCTCAGACGGGTCCGCAGGGTCACGGTGCGATCGTCCCCCAGAGCGCCCACCACCGCCTGGAACGCGTCTCTTGAAAAATCGCGGGTATGGTGACCGATGGCTTTGAACGCGAACCGGGTGGGGAAGGCCAGCAGTTCCTCTACAGGAATGCGCCGATCGCTCACGGAGCTCACTTCTTCAACGCTTCGGCACACCGGCCGCAAGGGATGTCGTTTTCGTCCAGGGTGCCTTTGGACTCGGCCTCGTGACCCACCACGCGCACGCCGCACAGAGACCATAGGACGCCGTACTCCCGGTGGGCCTCACTGTGCCAGCGCGAGCGGCCGGGTAGCCGGAACCACGTTCCCCGGTGGCTGGTGTCGCGACCGGGATGGGCTGCGTCGGGTGTTCCCATGGGGCGCACTCCTCTTCGGGCAACAAGCCGGATGGCGTCCAGCCCACCCATTGTACCCCATCGGGCGCGTCCGAAGAACGGGGGTTTCGGGATTCCGGGGGGTGGGAGGCGAACACGTCTGGGGACCGGATCGGGCCCCTTCGGGAGCGGGACCACTCCTCGTGCCCATGTCCCGGGCGATGCCTCGACCTCTCGCCAACCGCACCCCTGGAAGGTGGCCCGGGGGTGCGGGGGTCGCCGCCTTGCCCGGCAGGAGGAGCCCGGGGGGAGCCCCTTCAGGAGCACTCCGAGTACCCGCAACTGCGGCACAGCACGCACCCCTCCTCGTGCTCCAAGGCGTCTCCGCACTCGGGGCACGCCCCTCCCAACCTCACGTGCCGTTCGATCTCCCCCTGCGGATTCAGGTGTTCCTGCACGGCCAGGGCCAGGGCGTCGGCGCACGAAAGCACGCGATTGGGCCCGAAGCCGGCGGGTTTGTGGCACGAGATCCCCCTCAACTGGCGCACCACCGGTTCGGGGGCGACCCCCGAGCGCCAGGCCAGGGACACGAGCCGACCGATGGCCTCGCACTGGCTGGCGGCGCATCCCCCTGCCTTGCCCATGGTCGTGAACACCTCGAACAGGCCCTGTTCGTCCTCGTTGATGGTGATGTACAGGGGGCCGCACCCGGTCTGCATCTGGTAGGTCCTTCCGGAAAGGACCTTGGGCCGCTGCCTCTGGGTGGGGCGGGCCGGCGGCCGGGGAGCCGGTTCGGTCCTTTTCGGGGCCTTGACCAGGACCTGGCTCTCGCGGCTCCCGTCCCGGTACACGGTGAGACCCTTGCACCCCAGTTCGTAGGCCAGCCAGAACGCCTGGGCCACGTCGTCGCGGGTGGCCGAGGCCGGGAAGTTCACGGTCTTGGAGACCGCGTTGTTCGTGTGCCTCTGGAAGGCGGCCTGCATCCGCAGGTGCTCCTCGGGCGTGATCTCGTGGGCGGTCACGAACACGTCCCGCACGTCCGGTGGAACCTCCGGAAGCTCCCCCAGGGAGGCGCCCTCGGCGATCTTGGCCATGAGCGACTCCGAGAAGAAGCCCCGTTCGCGTGCGGTGTCCTCGAACACCGGGTTCACCTCCACCAACTCTTCGCCGTCCAGGACCCGCCGCTTGAAGGCGAGCGAGAACACCGGTTCGATGCCGGAGGAACACCCCGCCAGGATCGAGATCGTGCCCGTGGGGGCGATGGTCGTGCGGGTGGCGTTGCGGATCGGTGGAGCGCCCTCCTGCTCGTCCACCGATCCCTGGAAGTTGGGGTAGGCACCCCGCTGCCCGGCCAGGGCCTCGCTGGCCGAACGGGCCTCCCGGTCGATGAACCCCATCACCTCCTCGGCCAGCCGGATCGACTCCCCCGTGCCGTAACGGACTCCCAAACGAAACAGAAGATCCG
>CAZBGL010000168.1:0-10819 GCA_964491375.1 uncultured Thermodesulfobacteriota bacterium
CGGCCCCACGGCCAACAACCACAACGCCTTCACCCTGGGAACGCCCACCACCGAGATCTACGTGATGCACGGCGAGACCGCGGCCGCGGCCACCTTCGCCCGGCGCCTGGTCAAGGAACGCGACGCGGGCCGTCCCATCCAGCCCGTGATCGACAAGATGAACGCCCTGGTCCAGGACTACTATGACAAGTCCCGGCCCATTTACTGCGCCAAGATGGGCTTCGTGGACGAGGTGGTGGCCTTCCCGGAGATCCGCCGCTACATGGTGGCGTTCGCGGGCAGCGCCTACCAGAACCCGAGGTCCATCTGCGCCCACCACCAGATGATCCTCCCGCGGATCATCAAGGGCTGAGGCGCGTCCGCAGGCGCCGAGAAACGAGCCGGGGCGGCCCTTGGGGCCGCCCCGTTTGCGCCCGGGCCGTCCCCCTTCTGGACTTGTCAAGGATTCTCACAAACGGCCGAAGAGGAATATCACGGGCTCGGGGCTCCATCTGCCGGGGGGTCCATGATCAAGAAGATCGCTGTCGAGCACCTGGAACCCGGCATGTTCGTGGTGGACATGAACGTGCCGTGGTTCCGCCATCCCTTCCTCCGCGGCCGGCGTCACATCCGCAACGCGAAGGACATCGACCGGATCCGCCGTTCCGGGATCACCCACGTGTACATCGACACGGAACGGGGCCGCGACAGCCCCCACGCCGTGCCGGTGGAGGAAGCCCGCCGTGAGACCGAACAGGGGCTCCTTCAGGATGTCGCCTCTGCGGAACCCCGTGCCGCCGTTCCCCTCCCTCCGAAGCACCGAGCCCAAGGACCGGGACCTGCCGAGAAGGAGGCGCCGGCTCCTCCACCCGACCCGTTTGAGAGGGAACTGATCCGGGCCCGTGAGATCTACGCGGAGGCCCGGCGCACCGTGGAGGAGATCTTCGCGTCGGTCCGAGCGGGGGCCCGCATCGACACCCGCCGCGTCAAGGCGGTCGTCCAGGACATGATCGGTTCCATCTTTCGGAACCGGGAGGCGTTGCTCAGCCTGGCCCGCATCAAGGACTACGACGCCTACACGTATCAGCACAGCCTCAACGTGGCCACGCTCGCCCTCAACCTGGGGGTGTCGGTGGGAGTGCTCGAAGACGAACTGTTCCGCATGGGGGTAGGAGCCCTCCTCCACGACATCGGCAAGACCCGGATCCCTGACTCGATCGTTCGCAAGCCCGGCCGGCTCACCGAGGACGAGTTCCGCATCGTGCGACAGCACACCGTCCTGGGGGCCCAACTTCTCCTGGAGCACCGCGGGGTCCCCGAGGACTCTGTGAACGCGGCACTCAACCACCACGAACGGTTCGACGGCAGCGGTTACCCCCGGGGGCTCTCCGGGCACGGGATCGGGAAGTTCGGGCTCTTGTGCGCGGTGTGCGACGTGTACGACGCCATGACGACCCACCGGCCGTACCAGCGGGCCTTTTCGCCGGCGGCGGCCCTCCGGCGCCTCTACGAGTGGGCCGGCAGGTTCTTCCATCCCGTATATGTGCAGAAGTTCATCCAGTGCGTGGGGGTGTATCCCGCCGGCACCGTGGTGCGCCTGGACACCGGGGAGATGGGCGTGGTGGTCCGCCAGAACCGAGACGACCTGGTCCGGCCGTGGGTGCGGGTGGTGACCACCCCCCAAGGGCAACCCCTTCCGACGCCGATGGATGTGGACCTGCGGAAGGGCGATCCCAGGGGCGAAAAGGCGCACGCACGCTCGGTGACCTCGGTGGTGCCTCCGGGAAGGGTCCGGCTCGATGTGGACGCTGTGCTGGCGCTTCCGGCAAACCCGGAGCGCGACGCCCCCCGGGCGGTAACCGTCCACTGAGGGGAGGCCGGCTCCGCGCGTCCGGGTTCCCGTTCGCCTGCACCCCGGCTGGCGGAACGGCGACCACGGGCACTGGAACCTCGGCGGGACGCGGGTTACGATACATCCGCTGTGTACCTTGTCGTCCAGATCCAGCGGAGGTCCCCATGAGCGGCCACGGCCACCGCGTGACCGTGTTCCGGCCCTATCCCCTGGAGCCCGGCCAGAAGATCCGGATCGAGGGCGGCCCGCGCTCGGGCGACTGGGAGGTGATCGCGGTCACCGACCGGACCATGCGCCTGCGCTGCCCGGTGTCCGGGAAAGAAGTGGAGTGGGACCGGTTCGTCTGTTTCGCGGAGGAACGCGCGGGCGAACCCTGGCCCCGGGAGGACTGACCTGGACCGCCCCGCCCGCTCCTGGGCCCTGTACGACTGGGCCAACTCGGCCTTTGCCACCACCGTGATGGCCGGGTTCTTCCCCCTTTTCTTCAAACAGTACTGGAGCGCAGGGGTGGACACGGCCGTGAGCACGTTCCGGCTGGGGGTGGCCAATTCGGCCGCAAGCCTCGCCGTGGCCCTGTCGGCCCCGTTCCTGGGGGCCGTGGCCGACCGGTGCGGCAACCGGAGGCACTTCCTGGCCGGCTTTGCCGCCCTGGGCATCTTGGCCACCGGTGGGTTGACCGGGGTGCCGGCCGGAGCCTGGGGCCTTGCCGCCTCCCTGTACGCCCTGGCCGTGGTGGGGTTCTCGTCGGCCAACGTGTTCTACGATGCGCTGCTGCCGGTGGTGGCCCGGGGCCGGGAGGACCGGGTGTCCGCCCTGGGGTATGCCCTGGGCTACCTGGGAGGGGGGCTCTTGTTCGCCGCGAACGTGGCGATGGTGCTCAGACCCGAGCTGTTCGGGCTGGCCAGCTCGGCCCAGGCGGTCAAGGCGTCGTTCTTCACGGTCGCCCTGTGGTGGGCGCTGTTCGCGATCCCCCTGTTTCGGGACGTGGCCGAACCCCGCGTCCCCACGCCCCTGGCGCGGGCCGTGGCCGACGGCCTGGGGGAACTGAAGGAGACGTTCCGCCACGCCCGGAGGCTGAAGGCCCCCCTGCTGTTCCTGGCCGCGTACTGGCTCTACATCGATGGGGTCCACACGGTCATCCGCATGGCCGTGGACTACGGACTCTCCCTGGGCCTCGGAAGCCGCGCCCTGATCACGGCGCTCCTCGTGACCCAGTTCGTGGGGTTTCCCGCGGCCCTGGCGTTCGGGCGGCTCGGGGAGCGGGCCGGGAGCCGGGCCGGCATCTTCGCGGGTCTCGCGGTCTACGTGGGGGTCACGGTGGGCGGGTACTTCCTGGAGACCGAAGCCGGTTTCTTCGCCCTGGCGGTGGCCATCGGAACGGTGCAGGGCGGGGTGCAGGCCCTCAGCCGGGCCCTGTACAGCCGGCTGGTTCCGGCAGGCCACGAGGCGCAGTTTTTCGGGTTCTACAACATGGTGGGCAAGTTCGCGGCCATCCTGGGACCGGCGCTCATGGGGGGGATCGGCCTGGCCACCGGCAACCCGCGGGCCGGGATCTTCGCGATCACCGCGCTCCTCGTGGCCGGGGGTTCCCTGCTCGCGCTGGTGGAGGAGAGAAAGCCCCCCCAACAGCTCCGTTAGGCCCTCACCCGCCAGGCCACGGCCCCGGCCACGGCCCAAAGGAGCACGGCCGCGGTGACCAGCGCGCAGGCGATGCCGATCGCGCGATGAAGCGGGGTCTCCCGCACCCGCTCGCGGAAGCCCAGGAGCCAGCCCAGCGCGAACCCCATACCCAGTCCGCCGGCATGGGCCCAGTTGTTGATCCCCGGGACGAGCAGTCCGAACAGGAAGATCCCCACGGTCCAGCCCCACAACTGCCGGAACACCGCGCGTCCGTAGAAGCCCCCCCGGCTCAGGCCGTATTGGAGCCCCGCCCCCACCAATGCCAGAACGGATGCCGAAGCCCCGATGGTGAACGGCACGCCCGCCACCCACGACACCAGGAACCCCGCCGCCCCCCCCACGGTGTAAATGGTGAACATGCGCGCCGGCCCGTACTCCCGGGCCACGAACGGCCCCAACTGGGCCAGGGCGGCCATGTTGAAAAACAGGTGAAGGAGCCCGCCGTGGAGGTACCCCGCGGCCACCAGGGACCACCATCGCCCCAGGTGCCCCAGGGGAAGGGAGCCGGTGGCCCCCAGGACAAAGAGGGCGCGGTCCGAGGGGCTCAGGAACGCAAACGGGTTCAGGGTTCGGCCCATTCCCCGCGGGTCCACCACCAGGGAAAGGCCGAACATCACCACGTTCACCGTAACGATGGCCCGGACCAGAAGGGCCGGATCCGGGTCCAGCCACGATGCGAACCGACGGCGCCACCTCTCGCCGGGACGCAGCAGACCGCACTGGGGGCAACGCTCGGCGTTCCAGCCCACCAAGCGGCGGCACCCCGGGCAGGGTACGGGGACAGCCACGTCCGCCCCGCTTCAGGGGGTGCCCTGGGGCAGCCGGGCCAGTTGGTCCAGCACCCGCTTGCGCACCGCGGCCGTGTCCTCGATCCCTCCCACGGGCCGGCCCTCTCTCACGAACTCCCGGGTGAGCATCTCCCACGGGGCCCCGCACGGACACGTGCCCTCGGGATGTTGGCCCCTGGGGAGGACCCGGGTGGCCGTGCACGCGCGGCATCCGAACACGTCCTTCGCGCCGGAGCGTTTGCCCCGTTTGGCCCGGGGTTCGCCGTCCACCTCCACGATGTCCATGGAAAAGTCCACGGTGCGGGCCGCGCTGATGGAGGTGCCCACCCCGAACCCCTGCACCAGCGGCCGCAGGTCCCTCAGATCCTCCTCGGTCAGCCCCCCGGACACGAAGATCCCGACGTCACGGAAACCCCGCAGGTCCAGTTCCCAGCGGACCTCTTCGATGATGCGCCGGAAGTTGCCCCGGCGGCTCGAGGGGGTGTCCAGGCGCACCGCGGCCAGGTCGTTCCCCAGGGCCTGGGCCACCCGCACGGCCTCGAACTTCTCGTCGTTGAACGTGTCGATCAGGCTCACGAGCTTGACGTCCGGCCCCACCGCCCGACGGAACGCCTGCGTGGCCTCCACGCAGTCGCCGATGATGAGCACGAGGGCGTGGGGCATGGTTCCCCTGGGCTCGATCCCGAGCTTTTCGGCCGCAGCCACCGTGGCCACGCCGTCGCACCCTCCGAGGTACGCGCTCCGCTCGATCATGGGCGCGATCGCCGGGTGCATCCGTCGGGCACCGAACGAAAGGAGCAGCCGGTCGCCCGCAGCCACCCGGCAGCGGGCGGCCTGCGTGGCGATGCCCGAGGCCTGGCACAGGAAACCCAGGATCGCGGTCTCGTAGACCCCGAACTCGGCGTAGTCGCCCTCGATCTCCAAGACCACGTCCCAGGGTCGAAAGAGCGTGCCCTCCGGCAGACCCCGGACGGTCACGGGGAGCCGACGCAGGATCTCCAGGGCCTCGTCGATCCCGGCGAGCACGGCCCAGTCCCATCCGCTCGGGAACCCCTTGGCCACGAACTCGGCCCGCACCCGCTTGCGGATGCCTTCGTTGCGAAGCACCCGCAGGGTGCGGGTGAAGTAGACGTCGGTGACTTTGCCCGAAAGAATGTCCTCGTTGGTCGCGGTCCAGAGCATCGTGTCAAGTCTCCTCCCTGCGGACCCGCCGGGCCCCGAGCACGGTCTCCATCTGACGCAGCGCAAACGCGTGGTCCTGGGGGTCCAGTCCTGCAACCGCGTCTTCCACGACCTCGACGCGGTAGCCCCGCATGGCCGCGTCTGCCGCCGTGTACAGCACGCAGATGTTGGTCACGCATCCGGTCAGCCGTACCGTGTCCACGCCGCGCTCCCGCAGCACCGAGTCCAGGCGGGAGTTGTAGAAGCCGGAATAGGTTGTCTTTTCCACCACCGGGTCGTCCGGCCCGGGCGCCAGGGCATCCACGACCCGCCCCCCCCACGTGCCCTTCACGGCGTGGGCCGGCCAGCCCATGCGCTCGAACTCCCGGTCGTCCGGTTCGTGGGCGTCGCACACGTACACCACGGGCTCGCCCCGGAGGCGGGCGTCCGCCACCTCCTCGACGATCCGCGGCAGGACCCGTTCGGTGTCCGGCACCCGCAGGCTTCCCGCGGGTGCCACGAAGTCGTTGAGCATGTCGATCACCAAGAGCGCCCTAGTCATCGCTCCACCCCTCCTCTCCGATCAAGGGTACGAACCGGCACCCCCCCAGGTTCTCCCGCAGGAACCGGTGGCCCTTCCGGGTCACCCTGAGGAGCTCCTGGAATCCCCGGTCACCCACCGGCACCACGAGCACGCCCCCGGCGGGGTCCAACTGCCGCTCGAGTGCCGGCGGCACGTCCGGTGCGCCGGCCGTGACCAGGATTCCCTGGAAGGGGGCCTCCTCCGGAAGGCCCAGGGTCCCGTCCCCCACGTGGACGCGCACGTCCCCGTACCCCAGCCGGCGAAGCCGCCCCGCTGCCTCCCGGGCCAGGGTGGGATGGCGCTCGATGGTGTGGACTTCGCAGCCCAGCTCCCGCAGCACGGCCGCCTGGTACCCCGACCCGGTGCCCACCTCCAGCACCTTGTCTCCCTCGCCCGCCCCGAGCGCCTCGGTCATCAAGGCCACCATGAAAGGCTGGGAGATCGTCTGGCCCTCGCCGATGGGGAGGGGCGTGTCGTCGTAGGCCATGGAGCGAAGGTTCGCCGGCACGAACTCGTGCCGGGGCACCCGGAGCATCGCATCCAGCACCCGTACGTCCCGGATCCCCCGGGCGCGGATCTGGCGCTCCACCATGGAACGCCGCTGTTCGGCGTAACGGTCGGCGCTCATCCGTTGCCGCCCTGTGCGCGGCGGTCCGTAGGCCCCCGCGCCAACTCCTGCAGCACGCCCCGGGCCACGCCCTTGAGGGTGTCGAACACCCCCTTCCCCTCCAGGGCCACGGCTTCGTATTCCGGGAACCCCGGCGCGCCCAGGGCCGCTCGGATGTCCTCCACGGGCACAGCCTCCGGCAGGTCCCGTTTGTTGTACTGGAGCACCGTGGGGAGTTCCCCCACCCTCAGCCCGTAATCGGCCAGGTTGCGCCCCAGGTCGTCCCACGATTCGGCGTTGGCCTCGATCCGGAGGGGATCGCTGTCAGCCACGAACACGATCCCGTCCACCCCCTTGAGGATGAGCTTCCGGCTCGCCCCGTAGAAGACCTGGCCGGGGACCGTGTACAGATGGAACCGGACCTGGAACCCCCGGAGCGTTCCGAGGTTCATGGGCAGGAAGTCGAAGAAGAGCGTCCGCTCGGTCTGGGTGGCCAGGCTGATCAGCTTGCCCTTGCTCCGGGCCGGCGCCCGGCGGTACAGGAACCTCAGGTTGGTCGTCTTTCCAGACAGCCCGGGGCCGTAGTACACGATCTTCACGTTGATCTCCCGGGCGGAGTAGTTCACGAACGCCATGGCCGTCCCGTGGTCAAAACGAGAACAGGTCGTCGATGTCCTCGTCGGTGATCTCGCACAGGGGATCCACTTCCATGCGATCGTCCAGCCGCATCCGGGCCAGCACCCGCCGGATCACCCCCTCGATCTCCCCTGCTGCCTGCCGCACCCGCAGCCGGACCATGCCCAGGGAGGCCTCCCTGCCGAAGATCACCGCCAGGATGACCCGCTGCCCGATCAAACTGATGTGGATGCTGTCCTTCCTGCCCTGGTGGAACAGGATGGTGAAGTCCTTCTCGCCCACGAGCCGTGCCATCGTGGCGGTGGCCGCGATGTTCGAGGCGGCCAGCGTGCAGAAACTCGTCACGTCCAGGCCGGACGTGTCCCCCCATTCCGCGATCAACTGCCCGTTGGTGTCCAGGAGCAACACGGCGCGCGCCCGGCTCTCGGCGTGGATCCGGGCCAGTATTCGGCGCAGGTCCCGGTGCTCCTCTTCGAACACCACCAATTGGGGAATGCCTTCCCGGAGGCTCACCGGTCCTCCCCCTCCGGTTCGATTCCCAGGATCCGCTCACCCGCCACGTAGGGCCTCGACACCAGCGTCCGCACCCGTTCCAGCCGTTTCAGGATGTCCCGGATCCGGAGCGCGTTCTGCTGAATCATCCGGCTCTTTTCCCGCACCTCCGCGTTGTGGCCGTAGCGGTGCTCCAGGGTCTCGGCGCACATGAGGATGGCGGCCAGGGGGTTGTTCACCTCGTGCGCGACCCCTGCCACCACTTCGCGCACGGTCTTGAGCTTCTCTGCCTCGGAGCGCAGCGCCTGCTGGCGCGCCCTGGACACCACCGAGGCCAGCCGGGCCTGCAGCTCCCGGATGTCGAACGGCTTGGCCACGTAGTCGTCGCCGCCCAGGTCCAGAGTCTCCAGCCGGTCGCCCGGGCTGCCCCGCGCGGTCACCACCACCACCGGGATGCCCCGGGTCGCCTCGCCCGACTTGAGCTCCCTCAACACCTCCCGGCCGTCCACGTCCGGCAGGGTCAGGTCCAGCAGGATCACGTCCGGGTGGCGCTCCCGCGCCGTCTCCAGACCGTCCGTGCCCGTGAGCGCCGGAAGGATCCGGAACCCCTCGGGCTCCAGGAACATCTCGACGAACCGCACGAACGCCGGGTCGTCGTCGATCACCAAGACCACGATGGTGCCGGGGTCCCGGACCCCGGACGCCGCCCCTCCCCGTGTGCCATCCACACCTCACCCCCTCGGGCGCTCCGCCCGTACCTCGGTGACCTTCGCTCCGAGCGCTCCCTTCGCCAGCGCGATCTCCAGGGGATCCCCCACGCGGCACCGGGAAGCGTCCCGCACCACCCTGCCGGCCCGGTCGCGGACCAGGGCGTACCCCCGGCCGAGCACGGAGTACGGGTTCAGGGCGCCTAGCTGCAATTCCCGGGCCCCGATCCGCTGGCGCAGCCCCGCGAGCCTGAGGTCCATCCCCCTGTCCAGGGCCACCCGCAGGTTCTCCAACTGCTCCCGGGCCCGTTGGCACCGGACCTGGGGCCCTGCTCCCGAAAGCCTCGAGCACAGACCCTCCCACCGGCTCCGGAGGGTCCGAGCTCCGGCGAGCCACGCCCCGTCCAGGCGCTCCGCCAGGGCGTCCACCGCGATCCGGGCCCTCTCCAGCCGGTGCGCCGGGGTACGAAGCCCCGACTCCAGAACCGCCAAGCGGACACGGATCTCCCCGCACCGGCGGCGGACGGCGCCGTGAAGCCGGTCGGCCAACTGCTCCAGGGACTCCACCCACCGGGCCCACTCCCGCACCGCCACCTCGGCAGCGGCCGAAGGGGTCGGGGCCCTGACATCCGCAGCGAAGTCCACCAGCGTCACGTCGGTTTCGTGTCCCACGCCGGTCACCACGGGCACCGGACACCGACCCACGGCCCGGACCAACTCCTCGTCGTTGAAGGGCCACAGATCCTCCACGCCGCCACCCCCCCGAGCCAGCAGCACCACGTCCACCCCGGGTACGCGGCCGATCCGCTCCAAAGCGGCCCGCATCTCTTCGGCCGCCCCCTCGCCCTGCACGGCTGCCGGCGAGACCACCACGGAGACCCCTGGCGCCCGCCGGCCGAGCACCTGGAGGATGTCCCGGAGGGCCGCGCCCGTGAGCGAGGTCACCACCCCCACCACCCGGGGCATCCCCGGCAGGGGCCGTTTGCGCTCGGCGGAGAACCACCCCTCGGCCTCCAGCCGGCGCTTGCGTGCCTCGAACTCCTGCAGCAGCACCCCCAAACCGGTCGCCGGCTCCAGGATGTCCACCACGATCTGGAGTTCCCCCCTCGGCTCATACACAGTGACCCGGCCCCACACGAGAACCCTCGCGCCGTCTTCCAGGTCCACCCGCAGCGCCCGGAGCACGGAACGGAAGCACACCGCCCGGATCTGGGCGCTTCCGTCGCCCAGTGTGAAATAGGCATGCCCCGAGGCAGGCACCCGGAGGTTGCGCACCTCGCCCTCCACCCACACGCTGCCCACGTCCGCCTCCACGGCGGCTCGTACCCGGCTCACCAGATCCGAAACCGAGAGCACATGGGCCGGCGGCCAGCCCCTGTCAGTCAGCGTACACCTCCTGCACCTCGGGTTCCCGCTTCAGGAACTCCCTCAACCGTCGCTTCAGGTCCGCCTCCAACTGCCGGACCCGCTCCCGGGACACCCCGAACTGCTCCCCCAGCTCCCGGAGGGTCACGGGCTCCTCGGCCAGGAGCCTGCGGTCGAAGATGGCGCGGTCCCGCTCGTTCAGGGTCGCCCGGAACGCCTGGAGCTTTTCGCGCACGACGTTGCGGAACTCCTCCTCGGCCAGGACTTCGCTCACGTCCTGGGTGTCGTCGGCCACAAAGTCGATCCGGGCCGACTCCCCGTCCTCGTCCAGGGGGGCGTCCAGGGACACGTCTCCGCCGGACAGCCGCTTTTCCATTTCCACCACGTCCTCTTCGGGCACGTTGAGCTTGGCCGCGATGAGGCGTGGTTCGGGCCGGAATCCCCTGGCCTCGAGCTCCTGTTTGGCCTTTTTCAGGTTGAAGAACAGCCGGCGCTGGTTCTGGGTGGTGCCGATCTTCACGAGGGACCAGTTGTTGAGGATGTACCGGATCATGTAGGCCCGGATCCACCAGGCCGCATAGGACGAGAGCTTGACCCCCCGGTAGGGGTCGAACTTCTCGACCGCGCGCATGAGCCCGATGTTCCCTTCCTGGATCAGGTCCATCAGGTTCGCAAAGCTCCGACGGAACTCGTAGGCGATCTTCACCACCAGGCGCAGGTTCGCCAGAACCAAGGCGTAGGCCGCCTTGAGATCCCCGTGCTCCCGGTATCGGATGGCGAGCTCCTTTTCCTGCTCCGGGGTGAGCAGGGGATACCGGCTCACCTCGGCCATGTACTGTTGGAGGGGGCCGGCTTCGAGCACGTCGGTGGAGGGAGGAGCCGGCAGGCCCTCGCCGTCCACCTCCATCGGAACATCCCCCTCTGCGACCACGGCCTCTCCGTCCTGGTCCACCTCGAGGACCGTCTCCG
>CAZBGL010000169.1:0-3162 GCA_964491375.1 uncultured Thermodesulfobacteriota bacterium
CGGTTGGGAGCGGCCCGTTCGATCCGTGCAGGGCCGGGAGGGCCCCCTTGCGAGGCGCGGGCGCGGCTCCTACGGTCGCCGCGGCCCTGGTGTTTCCGAGCGGCAGGGGCCCGACCCGGGGGTGCTCGCCGGGCGCGTCCGGGCGGCGGGTTGCCGCGGCGAGGTTGCATACGGCGTGCTCGCGCCCGCCCGAGCCAGGGCGTCATTGTGGAGTTGAGTACGGGGGGCCTGGCTGGCAACACAGGGGGAAGACTCCGTGTGATATGCCGCCCCTCGAGCGGTGGCACGTTCCAGGAGCCGTGACCGCGTGAGCGATTCGGTTTCCCCATCGGCCCGCGAGAACCGGCGGATCGCCCGGGCGGCCGGCGTGGTGTCCTCGGCCACGGCCTTGAGCCGCGTCCTGGGCCTGGCGAGGGACGTGGTGTTTGCGGCCTGCTTCGGTGCAGGGGGGGGACTGGACGCGTTCTTCGTGGCGTTCCGCCTGCCCAACACGCTGCGTCGCCTGTTCGCCGAGGGGAGCCTCACGGTGGCGTTCGTGCCCGTGTTCGTGGACGCCCTGGAGAGCGAGGGCGAGCGGCGCGCCCGGCTGCTGGGCTGCCGGATGCTCACGTTGCTGGGGCTGGTCCTGGCCGCGGTGAGCGCCGCCGGGGTGCTGGGCGCGCCGGTGCTGGTACGGGCCACGGCGTGGGGGTTCGCCCGGGATCCCCACAAGTTCGCCCTCACGGTGGATCTGACCCGGTGGGTGTTCCCCTACATCGGGCTGATCGGCCTCACCGCGCTCGCGGGAGGCATGCTCAACGCCTGGGGCGTATTCGGGCCGCCTGCCCTGGCCCCGGTCCTGCTCAACGTGTTCCTGATCGGGGCCGCCCTGGGGCTTTCGCCGTGGACGGATCCGCCGGTCCTCGGCCTGGCGGCCGGCGTGCTGCTCGGTGGCACGGCCCAGTTGGCGCTGCAGGCCTGGGGGCTCCGGGGCGTGGGGTTCCGGTACCGGCCCGCCCTGGACGTGTCCGACCCGTACATCCGCCGCATCCTCCGGCTGATGGGGCCGGCCGTGTTCGGCGTGGCCGTCTACCAGGTGAACATCCTGGTGAGCACGTTCCTGGCGTCGTGGCTCCCGGACGGGAGCGTCTCCTACCTGTACTATGCCGAACGCCTGTTCCAGCTCCCCTTGGGGGTGTTCGCCGTGGCCCTGGGCACGGCCAGCCTGCCCAGCCTGAGCCGCCTGGCGTCCCGGGGGGATCGGGATGCCTTCCGCAGCACCCTGGCCGATTCCCTGGCGCTCACGGCGTTCGTGGTGGTGCCGGCGGCCGTGGGCCTGTGGGTGCTGGGGCGCCCCATCGTGGGGGCCCTGTTCGAGCGCGGCGCGTTCACCCCGGTCATGGCCGACCGCACGGCATCCGCCCTGGCGGCCTACGCGGCCGCCCTGGTGCCCGTGGCCGGGGTGCGCGTGCTGGCCCCGGCGTTCTACGCCCTGGGCGACACCCGCACCCCGGTGCGGGCCGCCTGGTGGGCCTTCTGGGTGAACGTGGGCGCGAGCCTGGCCCTGATGGGCCCGCTCTCCCACGTGGGGCTGGCGCTGGCTACGGCGGTGTCGTCCGCGTTCAACCTGGGCTACCTCGTGCGGCACCTGGGAGGGCGCATCGGAGGGATCGGGCTGGCGACCCAGCGGGGGCGGTATGTCCGCATGGCCGCCGCCGCCGCGGTCATGGGTCTGGGGGTGCGCGCTCTAGGTGGATACGTTCCCCCGCACGGAGGGTGGGTCGGCGTCCTCGGGGTGCTCGGCGTTGTCGCCCTGGGCGCGGTCGCCTACCTGGGGGCGGCCCGCCTCCTGGGGGTTCCCGAGGCGGGCCGCGTGGTGGCCGTGGTCCGGGGCCGGATCCTCGGGTGAGGTGCGCTTGGCCGCCTCCCAGAGGGCGTCCAGTTCCTCCAGGGGGACGTCCTCGGGGCGCAGCCCACGGGCCCGCAGTTGGCGCTCCACCTCGGCGAACCGACGGAGGAACTTCTCCACGGTCCGGTGGAGGGCCGCCTCGGCGTCCACCCCGAGGTGGCGGCCCAAATTGACCAGGGCGAACAGAAGGTCCCCGAGCTCGTCGGCGCACCGCTCGGCATCGCCGGCCCTCCACGCCTCCTGGAGTTCCCGGGACTCCTCCTCCACCTTGTCCCACACGGCCTCGGGGCCCTCCCAGTCGAAGCCCACGCCCGCGGCCTTGTCCGATACCCTCCGGGCCCGGTGGAGGGCCGGGAGCCGCCGGGGCACCCCCTCCAAGGCTCCCCGGCCGGATTTCTCCTCGGCCTTGATGCGTGCCCAGCTCCGGGCCACCATCCCGGGGTCGGCGCAGTCCTCGGAGCCGAATACGTGGGGGTGTCGCCGCACCAGCTTCTCGCAGATGGACCGCAGGCTGTCGGCCACGGTGAACTGGCCGGACTCCCGGGCCATCTGGCCGAGCAGGGCCACCTCCAGGAGCACGTCGCCCAGTTCCTCACACAGGGCCTGGGGGTCGCCGTGCTCCACGGCCTCGAGCACCTCGTAGGCCTCCTCGATCAGGTAGGGCGCAATGGTCTGGGGGGTCTGCTCCCGGTCCCAGGGACAGCCACCCGGGGAGCGCAGGGTCTCCACGATCTCCAGCAGGCGGAGGAAGAGGCGGGCGGTATCGCGGGCGTTTTCCATGCCATCCTCGATTCGATCTCGCCAACGGGCCGGCGGGTTGCGGTTCGCGCGGGGGGCGCCCTGGGGAGCCGCAGGAAGGGGATACTACCTCTCCGGTCGGACCCAACGCCAGGCTTGTGGTATGTTGTGCCGAAGGCAGGGGCCCCGTTTCCCTCGTGGGAGCGGGCTTCGGCCCGCGAGCGGGCCCCCGGGCCGGCTGGGAGCGGCCCGTTCGATCCGTGCGGGTCCGGGAGGGCTCCCAGCGAGGCGCGGGCGCGGCTCCTACGGTCGCCGCGGCCCTGGGGTTTCCGAGCGGCGAGGGCCCGACCCGGGGGTGCTCGCCGGGCGCTTCCGGGCGGCGGGTTGCCGCGGCGAGGTCGCATACGGCGTGTTCGCGCCCGCCCGAGCCAGGGGGCCCTCCCGGAGCGTGGTGACACCGCCCGGGGGCCGTTTCCGCTTCGGGGCCCCGGCCTCGGTGGGAGTGCTCGGAGGCGGTGTGCCGCTCGCGTGCGCGT
>CAZBGL010000170.1:0-3957 GCA_964491375.1 uncultured Thermodesulfobacteriota bacterium
AACTCCAGGACATGCCCGAGGAGGAGCTGCGCAAGCGGTACGTGGAGCGCGAGCTGGAGCCCCTGGACTCCACCGGGTGGGAGCCCGAGGACAAGAGGTACTTGTGAGGAGAGGCACGCCATGGGATACACGCCGGAGATGCGCGAACTGATCAAGCGGGTCGAGGCCACGAGGCCCGAGCGGGTGGCCCGGGCCCGCCGGGGGGAGTACTTCCCGCCCATGACCCTGGAGGAGCGCGAGGAGGTGCTCCGGAGGTTCCACCCGGACTACAAGCCCGAGGGACGGCGCGAGGTCCGGGTGGGCCCCAACAAGGGCGACGTCTATCCCGAGGAGTTCGTGGACCTGCTGGAGGCCTATCCCCGGATCGACCCCGACAGGGTGGACTTCTCGGTGCTCCCCGTGTACGAGACCGACGTCTTGGTGATCGGGGGCGGCGGTGCCGGCACCTCGGCCGCCCTCCTGGCCTCGGAGCACGGCTGCAAGGTCGTCCTGGCCACCAAGCTCCGCCACGGCGACGCCAACACCGTGATGGCCGAGGGCGGGATCCAGGCGGCCGACCAGGAGTTCGACAGCCCCTACTACCACTTCCTGGACGTCCTGGGGGGCGGGCACTTCACCAACCGGCGCGACCTGGTGGCCGCCCTCACCCGGGACGCGCCCCTGGTCATCTCGTGGCTCGAGAACCTGGGCATGATGTTCGACAAGCACCCCGACGGGCGGATGCGGGTGCGCCACGGCGGCGGAACCAGCCGCAAGCGGATGCACTCGGCCGGGGACATGACCGGCTCGGAGATCATGCGGGTGCTCCGCGACGAGGTGCGCAACCGGCCCGACCGGATCGAGGTCATGGAGTTCTCGGCCGCGGTGGAGATCCTCAAGGACGAGAAGGGCCGGGCCTGCGGGGCCCTGCTGTACAACCTGGAGACCGAGGAGTACTTCGTGGTGCGCGCTCCGGCCGTCGTGCTGGCCACCGGCGGGTTCGGCCGGCTGCACATCCAGGGGTTCGCCACCACGAACCACTACGGCGCCACGGCCGACGGGCTCGTCCTGGGGTACCGGGCGGGCGTGCCCCTGGATTTCATGCACTCCACCCAGTACCATCCCACGGGCGCGGCCTACCCCGAGCAGAACGTGGGCCTGCTCATCACCGAGAAGGTGCGGGGCCTGGGTGCCAACCTGCTGAACGTGCACGGCGAGCAGTTCGTGTTCGAGCGCGAGCCGCGCGACGTGGAGAGCGCGGCCATCATCCGCGAATGCACCGAGCGGGGCAACGGCATCGTGACCCCGGTGGGCCGGCTGGGCGTATGGCTCGACTCGCCCATGATCGAGGAGCTGGAGGGGCCGGGGACCATCGAGCGGGAACTTCCGGCCAAGTTCGTGCAGTTCATGCGCTACGGCATCGACATCCGCAAGGAGCCCCTGCTGGTGTACCCTACGCTCCACTATCAGAACGGCGGGCTCAAGATCACTCCCCAGGCCGAGACCTGCGTGCCGGGGCTGTTCGCCGCGGGCGAGGTCACCGGGGGGGTGCACGGCGAGAACCGCCTCATGGGGAACTCGCTCCTCGACATCACGGTGTTCGGCCGGCGGGCGGGCCGGAACGCGGCCGAGTACGTGAAGAACCTGGAAGAGCGGCCGGGCGGGCCCGTGCTGGACCACGTGCGCGAGTACGTCAAGGAGCTCGAGGCGGCCGGCGTGGACCGCTCGAAGGTGGCGCCCATGCTGCTGCCGGACTATACCCGGCCCGACGTCAAGATGCGCCAGCTCACGGCGTGCTACCACGGCACGCTGAGGTGAAAGGAAGCTCGCGGCCGACGACTTGCGAGTCCGGGCGACCACAAGCCCCCACCCCGGTGCGCTCCCCGCCGGGGGGCCATCCGCCGTGGCCCGGCCCCTGTCACCCGACAGCCGTGGGCCGCAAGCCGGCAGCGGTCAGCCGTTTGACATCAGGAGGTCTTCATGAACATCCACGAGTACCAGGCCAAGGAGATCTTGAAGCGATACGGGGTGGCCGTGCCCCGGGGCGTCCTGGCCACCACGCCGGAGGAGGCCGAGGCGGCCGCGCGGGAGCTGGGCACGCCGGTCGTGGTGGTGAAGGCCCAGATCCATGCCGGCGGCCGGGGCAAGGCCGGCGGGATCAAGGTGGTGAGAGGCCCCGAGGAGGCCCGGGAGGCCGCGGCCGGGCTCCTGGGCAGCCGGCTGGTGACCCACCAGACCGGGCCCGAGGGCAAGGAAGTGCTGAAGGTGTACGTGGAGGAGGGATGCGACATCGCCCGGGAGCTCTACCTGGGCATCGTGGTGGACCGGGCCAACGAGTGCGTCACCATCATGGCCTCCACCGAGGGGGGCATGGAGATCGAGGAGGTGGCGGCCCGCGCCCCCGAGAAGATCCTCAAACAGCCCGTGGACCCGGCCGCCGGCTTCCAGCCGTTCCACGCGCGCAAGCTCGCCTACGGCCTGGGGCTCGAAGGCGACGCCGCCAAGAACGCCCAGAAGTTCATCGCCGGCCTGTATCGGGCGTTCGTGGAGACCGACGCGAGCCTGGCCGAGATCAACCCCCTGGTGGTGACCTCCGACGGCCGGGTGCTGGCGCTCGACGCCAAGATGAACTTCGACAACAACGCCCTGTTCCGCCACAAGGACATCGAGGCCCTCCGGGACGAGACCGAGGAAGACCCGAGGGAGCTCGAGGCCTCGAAGTACGGCCTCTCCTACATCAGCCTGGACGGCAACATCGGGTGCATGGTGAACGGCGCGGGGCTGGCCATGGCCACCATGGACATCATCAAGCACTACGGCGCCGAGCCGGCCAACTTCCTCGACGTGGGCGGCGGCGCGAGCGCCGAGCAGGTCACCCGGGCCTTCCAGCTCATCCTGTCCGATCCCAAGGTGGAGGCCGTGCTCGTGAACATCTTCGGGGGCATCATGCGCTGCGACACCATCGCCACGGGCATCATCGAGGCGGCCAAGGCGGTGGAACTGCGGGTGCCCCTGGTGGTGCGGCTGCAGGGCACCAACGTGGACCTGGGCCGCAAGATGCTGGCCGAAAGCGGGCTGCCCATCATCACGGCCGAGACCATGAGCGAGGCGGCCGAGAAAGTGGTGGCCGCAGCGAAAAACCGGTGACGGGTGAGGAGGAGTGTCGGGTAACGGGTTGGCCTTCCATCCGGCCAAGGAGCGAAGGCGGCTCGATCCACGAACGAACGGCTGGACCTAGCGGGAAGGTGGAGCGTAGGGGACGGTAACGGGTTTTGGCCTTCAAGCTCTCGAGCCTTCCGGCCTTCCAGCCTCCCGAAGGGAGAAAGACCCCATGAGCATCCTCGTCGACAAGGAGACCCGGGTCATCTGCCAGGGCATCACCGGCTCCAACGGCCGGTTCCACTCGGAGCAGTGCCTCAGGTACGGAACCAAGCTGGTCGGCGGCGTCACGCCCGGCAAGGGCGGCACCGAGGTGCTGGGCGTCCCGGTGTTCAACACCGTGGCCGAGGCCGTGGCCGAGACCGGCGCCACCGCGTCCATGATCTTCGTGCCCGCGCCGTTTGCGCCCGACGCCATCCTCGAGGCGGCGGATGCCGGTATCGAGGTGGTGGTGTGCATCACCGAGGGCATTCCCGCGCTGGACATGGTGCGGGTCAAACGGGCCCTGCGGGGCACCCGCACGCGGCTCATCGGGCCCAACTGCCCGGGCGTGATCACCCCGGGGGAGTGCAAGGTGGGCATCATGCCGGGCCACATCCACAAGAAGGGCCCGGTGGGGGTGATCTCCCGCTCGGGCACCCTGACCTACGAGGCCGTGGACCAGCTCACCCAACTCGGCATCGGCCAGTCCACGTGCATCGGCATCGGCGGCGACCCCATCGTGGGCACCACGTTCATCGACGCCCTGGAACTGTTCAACCAGGACCCCGAGACCGAGGGCATCGTGCTGATCGGCGAGATCGGGGGCACCGCCGAGGA
>CAZBGL010000171.1:0-5959 GCA_964491375.1 uncultured Thermodesulfobacteriota bacterium
GTGGAGATGCTCCAGGACCTCGTGGTGGCTGCGGTGAACGAGGCGATCAAGCGCAGCCAGGAAATGGTGGCCGAGGAGATGGGGAAGATCGCAGGAGGGCTGGGCATTCCTTTGCCGGGAGTGTTCTGAAGCCGGGTACTCTGTGAGTCCCTGGGCCCCGGAGGCAGGCCGTGCGACGATCACGTGCGATCCGTTCGGGAGGAGGGCGACGGGGTCGGTGGAGGGGGCAGGCGGCCGCGTTGGCCCGGCATCTGGGGGTGCTTCAGCGGTTGCTGGATCACGTGCCCGGAGGCGTGGTCGTGGTGGACGCCCGGGGGCGGATCCGGGAGTTCAACCGCACGGCCGAGCGGATCACGGGCGTCTCGCGGCGGACCGCCGTGGGCCGGCCGTGCGGGCACGTGCTGGTCTGTTCCTGGAACGACGGTCCGTGTGACCTGCGAACATGCGCTACGGCGACGGATCGTGGCCGGGAACGCAAGGTGACGGTGAGCCGTGCCGACGGGGTGGGGGTGGCCGTGGCGTGTCGGCCGCTGCCCCTGCCGGGCATCCAGGGCCGGATGAACGGGGCGCTGTGTTTCCTGCGGGACATCTCGGAGCTCCAGGGGCTCCGTTACGAGCTGCGCTCGTACGAGGACCGTTACCGCCGGCTCTTCGAGGGCTCGCGCGACATGATTTTCATCGTGGCGCGGGACGGCAGCATCATCGACATCAACGAGGCCTGCGTGGAGACCCTGGGTTACCGGGACAAAGAGGAACTGATCTCCATCGGGTCCATCGCGCGGATCCACACGAACGAGCTGTATTGGCGCGCCTTCCAGAAGCAGATCAACCGGTTCGGGTTCATCAAGGACTTCGAGACGTTCTTCTACAGAAAGGACGGTTCCAAGATCCACTGCCTCCTGAGCGGCAACGCGGTGGTGGACGAGAGCGGCCAGGTGGTGGGGTACCAAGGCATTGCAAAGGACATCACGGCGCGCATGGACGCAGTGCGCAAGCTCCAGCGCCGGAACCAGGAGCTGGCGCTGCTCAACTCGATCGCCCTGGTCATCAACGCGACTCCCTCCCTGGACGACATCCTGCTAACGGCCCTCCGGATGGTTCTGGGCGTACTGAACATCGAAGCTGGCGCGGTGTTCCTCCTCGATCCCGAAAAGCGGTCCTTCGGGATGAGGGTGCAGGAGAATCTGGTGCCCGGCAGGCGAGCCCGGGTCGAGCGGGTGGTGCTCCACGACCAGAACCTGATGGACGCGCTCCTGCAGGGATCCATCAGCCTGCCACCCGAACACACGTTCCCTCCGTTCGGTGCCACGCTCCACTTGGAGGGGGCCGACCCGGTGGAGCTCACCTGTGTGCTGGTGACGTCTAAAGAGAAGCCCACCGGGTTCATGGCGTTCCGAGTTCCCCGGGACCCCGGCCTGAGTCCCCAGGACCTTTCGCTCCTGGGATCGGTGGGCAACTTCCTGGGCGGGGCCATTGAGAACGCGATTCTCCTGGACACGGTTCGGCGGCACCGGGAGGAGCTCAAACAGCTCACCGCCAAGCTGTTCCACTCCCAGGAAAACGAACGCAAGCGCATCGCCCGGGAGCTGCACGACGAGGTGGGACAGGCGCTGACCGGCATCAACTTCACCATACAGAGCATCGAGCGCAAACTGCCCGAGGACGCCGAGGAGATCCGGGGACTCCTGGGAGACGTGAAGGCCCAGATCAACCAGATGTACCAGGAGATGCGGCGGATCTCCTACCGGCTCCATCCGGCCCTGCTCAACGATCTGGGTCTGGAGGCCGCCCTGGAGGCGTATTTCGAGCGGGTGGCCAAGCACTCCGGTCTGCGGATCGAGTTCAACATGGTGGGGTTTGACCGTCGGATCGACGACAGCACCGAGATCGTGCTGTACCGGCTGGCCCAGGAGGCGTTGACCAACGCGGTGAAGCACGCCAAGGCGTCCACGTTCCGCCTGTCCATCGTGCAGAGCTATCCTCACATCATCTTCGTAGCCGAGGACGACGGGGTGGGGTTCGACCCGGAGGCCCCGGACAGCCGCCGGGCGCTGGGACTCCTGAGCATGCGGGAGCGCGCCGCCATGCTACGGGGTACGTTTTCGCTGAGCTCCACAAAGGGCAAGGGAACCCGCATCCGGATCGAGATCCCGGTGGAGGGCGCAAGCCGTGGATAGACCGGTCACCGTGCTGATCGCGGACGACCACACCATCGTGCGGGAGGGACTGGCCAAGCTCCTCGAGGCCGAGCCGTGGATCCGGGTGGTGGGGCAGGCGCGCGACGGCCGCGAGGCGGTGCAAAGGGCGGAGGAGCTGGGCCCGGACGTGGTGATCCTGGACATCGGCATGCCCGTGCTCAACGGGATCGAGGCGGCGCGACGGATTCGGAAGCTCCTGCCCGACACCAAGATCGTGGTCCTCTCCATGCACTCCCACGACCGTTACATCAGCGAGCTGTTCAGCATGGGGGTGTCGGGATATCTCCTCAAGGACTCGTCCGGTTCGGACATCGTGCATGCCATCGAGGCCGCCCTCCGGGGGGACAAGTATCTGAGCCCTTCCATCTCCAAGAAGGTCGTGGAGCAGTACGTGCTCCTGAAACGGACCACCCCCGGCCAAGACCGGTATAGCCTGCTTTCCAACCGGGAGCGGGAGGTGCTCCAGCTCATCGCCGAGGGCCGTTCGACGCGGGAGATCGCCGAGATCCTCTGCGTGAGCGTGAGCACCGTGAAGACCCACCGCGCCAAGATCATGCAGAAGCTCAACATCGCCAACGAGTCCCAGCTCATCCGGTTCGCCATTTCCATCGGACTGGTGGACCCGGTTCTCTGATCCCCGAACCAGCCCCCCGGATGCCCTCCCTTCCCCTTTGGATGCCTCGGGCCGGGTCCGACAGGCTCCAGAATCGTCCCCTAGGCCGGCCAGAATCGTCCGGTGGACGATGGTGGCAGCCGTATCTACACCGTAAAATGCCTTTCTAGATTCCAGGGGTCCATTCCGGCTTCGTGCACGCGCGCCTGAACGGCCAAAGTGACCGGGTGCTCGGGCCGAGGGGGGGTGTGGGCTTCCGTTTTATCCACGCGCCCCGGCCTGGAGAAGGGGCGGGCCCGGGGCCCCAGAAAGGAGGATTACGATGTTGGGGTTGACGTTCGACACAGAGCAGAAAGTCTGCGAGATCGGGGGGATCAAGTTCGGGGGCCAACCCGGGGAGTATCCCACCGTGGTGTGCTCCTCGATCTTCCAGAAAGGGGACAAGATCTTCGAGGGCAAGCGCAAGGAGGGATTCAACGAGAAGAAGGCCGAGGAGATGATTCGGGCCCAGGAGCGCGTCTCCGCCGCCACGGGCGTGCCGGGCATGGCCGACATCGTGGCCAACACGGGCGAGGAGTTCAGGAGGTTCATCGATTTCTTCACGTCGGTGACGGACATGCCGTTTTGCATCGACGCCTGGAAGATGGAGCCCAAGCTCCAAGGGGCGGCTTACTGCGCCGAAAAAGGGCTGCTCGACCGGGTGTTCTACAACAGCCTCACGGTGTGGGAGCAGGACATCGAGACCGAGATCCGGGAGATCAGCCAGATCGGGATCAAGCACGTGCTGCTCGTGGTGTTCGACATGGCCGACCCGATGCCCACCGGCCGGATTACGGGCGCCCAGAAGATCCTGGACGCCATCGAAAAGGTGGGAGCCGAGTTCGAGACGATCTTCATCGATACCTCGGTGATGAACGCGCCGGCAACCGCCTTCTGTTCGCTGGCCAACCGGATGGTGAAGGAAAAGTGGGGGGTTCCCACGGCCAGCGCGCCGAGCAACGGCTCGTACATGTGGAAGGCCGCCCGGGAAAAGTTCGGCCCCGACGGGTGGGCGGCCACGGATGCAGCCCTGGAGGGAATCGCGGCCGTGACGTTCCACGACATGGTGTTCTCCGGCCCCATGGCGGGTGCCCCCCGGATCTTTCCCGCGGTGGCCCTGGCCGATGCCTTCCTGGCCACGGCCGTGTACGGCGAGACCCGCCGGCTTCCCAAGGACCCCAACCACCCCCTGTTCAAACTGTTCCCCGAGTTCGCAGAGCAGCTCAAGGGCATGTGAGCACCCAGCGCGAGAAAGGAGAGTTCCTATGGCCGAACTGACCCCCCGGGAACGCGTCAAGCGCCTGTTTCGCCGAGAACCCGTGGACAGGATGCCGTGCTTCAGCGGCATGGGCATGGTGACGGTGCAGGCGATCAAAAAGATGGGCATCCGGTTTCCCCAGGTGCACACCTCCGCTCAGAACATGGCCGGCTCTGCCATGGCGTCGGCCGAGATCTACGGGTTCGACTCCGTGGTGGTGCCCTATGACATGTGCACTGTGGCCGAGGCCCTGGGCCGGGGGACCACCCTGTACGAGGACTCCGAGGACATTTTGTACCCTACCGTTCCCAACAAGTGGGAGACCCTCGAAGAGGTGGAGATCCCCGAGGACTACCTCTCCAAGGCCCGGATGCCGGTGGTGGACGAGGCGTTCAGGATCCTGCTCTCCGAGGCGGACAAGGACGGCCGGTTCGCCGTGGGGGCATGGGTGTTGGGCCCGTTCACCTTCGCAGGCCAGATCATCGAACTGGGGCTGCTCCTCAAAGGGGTCAAAAAGGACAAGGAAAAGGTGGAGTCCTTCCTGGAGCGCTTGACCGACCTCACGATCGAGGTGGCCCGGCACTATCAGGACCTGGGGGTGGACTACATCACGGTGCGCGAGATGGGGTCGGGCACGGACCTCCTCTCGCCCCGTATGTGGAAGACCCTGATCCAGCCCAACCTCACCCGTATCTTCGGCGCCCTGGACGTCCCGACGGTGAACCACATCTGCGGTTCCACGGACATGATCGTGGAGATGATGAACGAGTGTGGGGCGGACGCGATCAGTGTGGACCAGAAGAACAACGTAGCGGAGTCGCGCAAGAAACTGGGGAACGACGTCCTGCTGTTCGGCAACTTCGACCCCTACGGGACCCTGTGCCAGAAGGACGCCTCCGAAGTGGAGGGGATCATCAAGGCGTGTATCGACGCAGGGGTGGACGCGGTGTGGCCGGGGTGTGACCTGTGGCCGGACGTGAAAAAGGAAAACGTCGAGGCGTACGTTCGCACGGTCAAGGAGTACGGATCCAAACCGTCCCCTGCCGTGGGAAGGCTGTAAGAGGGCCTCGAACCGCATCCAACGCTGAGGAGAGGACACCATGGCGACCAAAGAAGAGATCCTCAAAGAGTTGGCCGAGGGCGTGATCGAGTACGACGAGGAACGGGTGAAGCAGGCCGCGCACAAAGCCCTGGAAGAGGGCGTGGATCCCCTCGAGGCGATCATGGACGGCCTGGCCGCCGGTATGGAGGAGGTGGGTCGGCTGTACGACTCCAACGAGTATTTCGTGCCCGAGGTGCTGATGTGCGCCGACGCGCTCTACGCCGGTCTCGACATCCTCCGGCCCCACGTGCCCAAGACCACCGAGAAGAAAGGCGCGGTGGTGATCGGAACGGTCCAGGGAGACGTGCACGACATCGGCAAGAACCTGGTCAAGATGATGTTCGACGTGGGCGGGTTCGACGTGTACGACCTGGGCCGCGACGTGCCCCTGGAAAAGTTCGTGGAGGAGCAGCTTCGGACCGATTCCGAGATCGTGGCCATGTCCGCCATGATGACCACCACCATGCTGGGGATGAAAAAGGTGATCCAGATGATCAAAGAAAAGAACCCCAACGTGGCCATCATGCTCGGTGGCGCGCCGGTGACCAAGGACGTGGCCAAGTTGTTCGGGGCGGACGGATACGCGGAGTCGGCGGGCAACGCGGTGTCCGAGGCGATCAAGATGATCGGCCGGCTGCGGGAGCTCAGGGCCCAGGACGCCGAGAAAGGGGCCCAGACCTCCGAGGCCGGCTAATCCGTTCCGGCCCCACCCCCTGCGGGTAGCAACGTGGACGACCGGTCCGGGGACC
>CAZBGL010000172.1:0-15864 GCA_964491375.1 uncultured Thermodesulfobacteriota bacterium
GGACGAGATCGGGGACCTCCCGGCCGAGATCCAGGCCAAGCTCCTCCGGGTGCTCCAGGAAAAGGAAGTGGAACGGCTCGGCGGCACGGGTCCCCGGTACGTGGACTTCCGGCTGATCGCGGCCACCAACGAGGACCTGCGCGTGCTCGTGGACCGGGGGCGGTTCCGGGCCGACCTGTACTTCCGGCTGGCTCGGCTGCTGCTCTACGTGCCCCCGCTCCGGGTGCATCCGGAGGACATCCCCCTGTACGTGGAGCGGTTCCTGGAGGAACGGTTCGACTTCGAGGGGTCGGGGCCCAAGCGGATGAGCCCGGAAGCCCTCGAGGCGCTGCGGGCCTATCCCTGGCCCGGGAACGTCCGGGAGCTCATGAACGTGGTGGAGCGGGCCGCCTGGAACGCCCCCGGCGGCGTGATCCGGCCCGAGCACCTGCCCTCCCACGTGCTGAGCGGCATGCCGGACGGGGGAGGCCCGGGAGGGAGCACCCTCCTTCGGGACGCCGTGGAAGAGGCGGAAAAGCGGGTGATCCGCCACGTGCTCCGGATCACGGGCGGCAACAAGGCCCGGGCCGCCAAACTCCTGGGCCTGCACAGGGCCACCCTGTACCAGAAGCTCGCCAAGTACGGACTCGGAAAGGCCTGACCCTCGCCGTTCCGGAGTTCGCGAGGGCGGCGCCCGAGGGGCAGCCTCGCTCCCACCGTCGCGGGCCCCGCCTGTGGGCCGGGATCCCGGCCCCCGGGGCGCGTTTCGCAGGGATGCCCTCCTTCGGGGAACGACACACCTCGAGTTCTGTCTTGGAAACGCGACATGTCGCGTTTCCAAGACAGAATGGAAACCCTTGTTTCTACCGCCCGGACGGTTGGAAGGGGATCGACATGTCGTCGTTTTGCGACACATGCGATCCCGCCCGTGCCGAGACAATTCCGTAACCTTCTGTGATCCATAACTTTTTTTCTTTCTCCCCTCCGCTGGCACGCCCGTTGCTCCTCACCGCGACGGCCCTTCCAGAACCTTAGCGGGCGGTCGCGGACCGGCCTTCGCCAGGAGGCGGAACCCATGGAGCAGGCGGTGGAGATCTTTGCGAGCGGCGTGGTGGCGGTGTTCGTGGGAATGGGGCTCGTCTACGTCGCGGTACGGGCCGTGGCCGCGGCCGTGGCCCGGCTCGGAACTCGGAAGGAGACGGCGGAATGAGCGGACCGGTGTGGGACGTGTTCGGTGGGCTCGTGGCCCAGTCGGGGTTCGCCCATCTCACGTGGGGCCAGATGGTGATGTGGCTCGTGGCGTTCGGGTTCCTGTACCTCGCCATCGCCCGGCAGTTCGAGCCCCTGCTGCTGCTGCCCATCGCGTTCGGCATGGTGCTGGCGAACCTTCCGGGGGCGGGCCTCATGGAGCCGGGCGAGGGGTTGCTGTGGCGGTTTTACCACTACGGGATCCAGTGGGAGGTGATCCCCCCCTCATCTTCCTGGGGCTGGGGGCGCTCACCGATTTCGGGCCGCTGCTGAGCCAGCCCCGGCTCATCTTCCTGGGTGCGGGCGCCCAGGTCGGGGTGTACGTCGCCTTCTTCTGCGCCCACGCCCTGGGGTTCGACCTCAAGGAGGCGGCCACCGTGGGCATCATCGGCGGAGCGGACGGACCCACCACGATCTACCTGTCGGCGAGGCTTGCGCCCCACATGCTGGGCACGGTCGCCGTGGCCGCCTACTCCTACATGGCCATGGTGCCCCTGATCCAGCCCCCCGTGATGCGGCTCCTGACCACGGACGCGGAGCGGCGCATCCGGATGTCCCGGGGCCGGAAGGTGCACCCCTTGGAGAAGATCGTGTTTCCGGTGGCGGGGTGTCTGGTGGTGATCCTCCTGGTGCCCGCGTCCGCCCCGCTCATGGCCATGTTCATGCTGGGCAACTTGTTCCGGGAGTCCCGGGTGGTGGAGCGGCTCACCCAGGCCAGCCAGAACGAGCTCATGAACATCGTCACGATCCTGCTGGGCATCAGCGTGGGCGCCACCATGAACGCCGAAACGTTCCTCCGGCCCAAGGTGCTCTTCGTGTTCGCGCTGGGGCTGGTGGCGTTCGTGGCGAGCACCGCGAGCGGCATCCTGATCGCCAAGGCCATGAACCTGATCTCGCGCACCAAGGTGAACCCCCTGCTGGGGGCGGCCGGCGTGTCGGCCGTGCCCATGGCCGCGCGGGTCGTCCATCGGGTGGGGGCCGAGGCCGACCGGCAGAACTACCTGCTCATGTACGCCATGGGACCGAACATCGCCGGGGTGCTGGGGACGCTCATCGCGGCGGGCGTCTTTCTGCGGGCCCTGGGAGGATGAGACGGCCCACGCCCCTGGGCTTCGCAGAGGAACGGCCCGTGCGTGCGGGGTACCCGGACGCGGAGGCCAGCGGGTGCTGCTGTGCCGCTCGCGGGCGCGGCTCCTACAGTCGCCGCGGCCCTGGGGTTTCCGGGCGAGACGTCACTCGGCAGAAGACCGGATCACTCGTTGTCGTCTGCCGCCTGGACCCGGGCGTCGGGTCGTGGGGCGGGTCCGGAGTTTGCATTGGGCCGGCGCGGGCCTCCGCCCCGCCCGCCCGGCCCACGGTACACGGGAGGTGAGAGCCGTGGTAGAGTTGCGGGCGCCGATGGCGGGAACGGTGGCGAGACTGGGTTGCCGGGTGGGGGACCGGGTGGAGGAGAACGAGCCGGTCCTGCACCTGGAGGTGATGAAGATGGAGGCCGAGCTGTACGCCCCGGCCTCGGGCGTGGTGCGGGAGGTCCGGGTCTCCGAGGGGGACCCGGTGGAGGAGGAGGACGTTCTGCTGCTCATTGAACCCGTCTGAACAAAAGGAGGTCAGGCCCCATGGTGTTCGAACTCACGTCCGAGCAGAAGATGGTGCAGGAGATGGCCCGGCGGTTCGCCGAGAACGAGATCAAGCCGTACATCGAAAAGGAGGAGGCCGAGCACGCCTTTCCCCTGGAGCGCGTGCGCAAGATGGGCGAACTGGGCTTCTTCGGGTGCGGGATCGAGGAGAGGTACGGGGGCAACGGCATGGGGCTGCTCGAGAGCGTGCTCCTGGCCGAGCAGATCGCGAAGGTGAGCCCGTCGTGGCGGCTCCCGTTCAACATGCAGAACCTGGGGCCTGCGCTCACCGTGCAGAAGTTCGGCACCGAGGAACAAAAGGAAAAGTACATCCCTGGCTGGGTGAGCGGCGAGAAGATCGGGTTTTTCGCCATCACCGAGCCCAACAGCGGGTCGGACGTGGCCGGCATGAAGACCACGGCCGTGGACAAGGGGGACTACTGGGAGCTGAACGGTACCAAGACCTGGATCTCCAACGCCCACGTGGGCGACGTGGGGCTGGTGTACGCCTATACGGACCGGTCCAAGAAGTACAAGGGGATGACCTGCTTCATCGTGGACCTGAAGAACACCGAGGGGGTCACCACCCGGGCCATCGACACCAAGCTGGGCCTGCACTGCGCGCCCACCGGCGAGATCTACTTCGACGAGGCCAAGGTGCCCAAGGACGCCGTGCTGGGCCAGGTGGGCGACGGCTTCAAGATCTGTATGTGGCAGCTCAACAACACCCGCCTGGGCTGTGCCGCCGGGGCGCTCGGGTGCGCGGGCGGGCTCCTGGACCTGGCCATCGAGTACGCGAACGAGCGGACCCAGTTCGGGCAGCCCATCGGCAAGTACCAGATGATCCAGTCCTCCATCGCCGAGCTGGTGGTGGAACACCACGCCGCCCAGATGCTGGTGTACCGGGCGGCGTACCTCAAGGACAAGGGCCTCCCCAACCAGCTCGAGACCTCCATCGCCAAGTACTACTCGGCCGAGGTGGCCGTGCACGCGGCCAACGAGGTGATGAAGATCTACGGCTCCTATGGATACTCCACCGAGTACCCCGTGGAGCGCTACTTCCGCGACGCCAAGTCCTACCAGGTGGTGGAGGGCACCTCCAACATCCAGAAGCTCATCATCGCCGGGATCGCGCTGGGGTACTCGCCCAACCGGTGACCGCTGCGGGGCCCTGCGGGGCCCCTTTTCCGGCGCCCCGGGAAACGGGCGGGCTTGCATACTGACCGAACGTTTGGTAAACGGTGGGCGTCCGCGCAGGAACGCCGGGGTTCCCGGGCGGGGCGGTGGAGATTGTCCGCCCCGTGGTGAAGGATCACCGCGCCTTTCCCGCCTGCACCCATCGGAGGAGTGGAGCCATGAACATCGCCGACATGCTCGACCGCAACCGGATCTTCTTCCCGGACCACGAGGCCCTCGTGTACGGCCAGCGCACCTGGACATACGAGCAGTTCTGGCGCGACGCCAACCGCATGGCCAACGCCCTGTCCGCGCTGGGCGTGGGCAAGGGCGACAAGGTGTGCCTGTTCCTCACGAACGGCCCCGAGTTCATCATTGCGTACTACGCGTGCCAGAAACTGGGGGCGGTGGCGGTGTCCATCTCGAGCATGTCCAAGGCGGACGAAGTGGAATACATGGTCAACGACTCCGAGGGCGTGGTGCTGATCACCGAGGAAGGCCTGATGGAGCACGTGCCGGCCCGGGACCGGGTGCCGGGGCTGCGCACGGTGGTGAGCGTCGACGGGAGGAGCGGCGACCGGGCGTGGGCCGATCTCCTGGAGGGGGCGTCGGACGCCTTCACCACGGTGTACACCGACCGCGACGACGGGGCGGCCATCATCTACACCTCGGGCACCACGGGAAAGCCCAAGGGCGTGGTGCTCACCCACGGCAACGTGGTCTCCAACACGAACGCGGCCAAGTACATGTGCGACATGCGCCGCGAGGACCGGGCCATCTGCTTCCTGCCCATCTACCACTCGTTCGCCCAGAACTTCATCTTCAACGCGGTGGTGCAGGCGGCGTGCACCCTGGTGCTGCACAAGAAGTTCGACCTGGACCGGGTGCTCGAGAGCCTCGAGAACGACCGGATCACCCGATGGTACGCCGTTCCGGCGATCTACATCATGGTGCTGAACGACCCCCGCTCCGACGAGGCCATGAAAACGGTGCGGTACTGCTTCTCGGCGGCCTCGTCCATGCCCGGCGAGGTGGCCCGCCGGTGGAGGGACCGGTTCGGGCTCACGATCCACGAGGGGTACGGGCTCACCGAGACCACGCCGTTCGCCACGTACAACCACGAGTTCCGCCACAAGGAGGGCTCGGTGGGCACGGCCATCATGAACGTGGAGATCCGGATCGCCGACGAGAACGGCAGCGAAGTGCCCCGGGGCGAGCTGGGCGAGATCTGGATCAAGGGGCCGAACGTGATGAAGGAGTACTACCGCAAGCCCGAAGCCACGGCCGAGACGATCGTGGACGGGTGGCTCCGGTCCGGGGACATCGGGTACATGGACGACGAGGGTTACGTCTTCATCGTGGACCGGCTCAAGGACATGATCAACTCGGCTGGCCTGAAGATCTGGCCCCGGGAGGTGGAGGAGGTCATCTACACCCACCCCAACGTGCGCGAGTGCGCGGTGATCGGCGTGCCCCACGAAGTGTTCGGCGAGACCGTGAAGGCCGTGATCGCCCTGAAGGAGCCCGGCAAGACCCCGGCCGAGGAGATCATCGACCTGTGCAAGAAACACCTGGCCGACTACAAGGCCCCGCGGATCGTGGAATTCGTGGACGAACTGCCCAAGAACCCCACGGGCAAGATCCTCAAGCGCGAGCTGCGCGAGAGGGAGCGCAGAAAGGCCGGGCAGCCGTAGGCCCTTTGGTTCCGGCCCCACCAACCCTGCGGAGGGAGGAGATCGCCATGTTCACCAAAGCCTACATTCCGTTCCGGGGGTACTACACCACGCCCTTTGCCAAGTGGCAGGGCACGCTCTCCACGGAACACGCCCTGGTGCTCGCCGGGGCTACGGTGTCCCGCTGGCTCCGGCAGAAGGGCCTGGACCCCAGCGGGTTCGACTACCTGTACCTGGGTTACACCATCCACCAGAAACAGGCCTTCTACGGCGCGCCCTGGGTGGCCGGCATGATCGGCGCCGAGCACCTGCCCGGATGCAACATCAGCCAGGCGTGCTCCACCTCCACCACGTGCCTGTACTACGCCGCCGTGGGCCTGGAAAACGGGGTGTTCGGCAACGTGCTGAACGTGATGGCGGACCGGTGTTCCAACGGACCCCACATCGTGTGGCCCAACCCCCTCGGGCCGGGCGGCGAGGTGATCCACGAGAACTGGGTCATGGAGAACTTCAACCGCGATCCCTACGCCGGGAACGCCATGATCCAGACGGCCGAGAACGTGGCCCGGGAGATCGGGGTGACCAAGGACGAGTGCGACGAGCTGGCCGCCCGCCGCTACGAGCAGTACACCATGGCCCTGGAGAACGACCGGGCCTTCCAGAGGCGCTACATGTTCCCGGCCGAGGTCAAGGTGAGCAAGAAAAAGACCGTCACCCTGGAGGCCGACGAGGGGATCATTCCCACGACCCTCGAGAACCTCAAGAAGCTGCCGCCGGTGCTCAAGGACGGCGTGCACAGCTTCGGGTCCCAGACCCATCCGGCGGATGGCAACTGCGCGGTGGTGGTCACCACTCGGGAGCGGGCCCGGGAGCTCTCGGCCGACCCCGGCGTGGAGATCCGGATCGTGTCCTACGGGTTCGCCCGGGTCCGCAAGGGGTTCATGCCCATGGCGCCCGTTCCCGCGGCCCGCATGGCCCTGGAACGGGCCGGCATCGGGATCGACGATGTGGCCGCGATCAAGACCCACAACCCGTTCGTGGTGAACGACATCTACTTCGCCCGCGAGTTCGGGGTAGACGCCGGCCGGGTGAACAACTACGGGAGCCCCCTGATCTTCGGCCATCCCCAGGGGCCCACGGCCGGGCGGTGCATCATCGAGCTCATCGAGGAGCTCGTGGAAAAGGGCGGCGGATACGGGCTGTTCACGGGGTGCGCGGCCGGGGACACGGGCGCGGCCCTGGTGGTGAAGGTGGGCTGAGGTCGCGGACGGCCGGGGGCGGGCCCCGGCCCTTGGATCGGGAGGAGGGACGACATGGGCATCGAGAACATCCGGAAGGTGGGCGTGGCTGGCGCGGGCTCCATGGGCGCCGGCATCATCCAGCAGTGCGCGGTGAACGGCTTTGAGGTCCAGGTGCTCGAGGTGAACGAGGCGGCCTGGGAGCGGGGGCGGAACATCATCGCCAAGAGCCTGGGCCGCCTGGTGAAGAAGGGCAAGCTCTCCGAGGGCGACGAGAAGGCAGTGTGGGAGCGGATCGCGTTCAGCACCGACCCCGGGGCCTTCCAGGGGGTGGACTTCGTGATCGAGGCCGTGATCGAGGACTTCGGGCTCAAGAAGGAGCTCTTCGAAAAACTCGACGCCGTCTGCGCCGAGCACGTGATCTTCGCCTCGAACACCTCGAGCCTGTCCATCACGGAGCTGGCGTCCACCACGAAGCGCCGGGATCGGTTCGTGGGGATGCACTTCTTCAACCCCGTGCCGGTCATGAGGCTCGTGGAGGTCATCCCGGGCGTGGAGACCTCCCAGGAGACCGTGGCCACGGCCCGGGAGATGGCCAAGCGGCTGGGCAAGGAGCCCGTGGTGTGCAAGGACGTGCCCGGGTTCATCGTGAACCGCCTCCTCATCCCCATGCTGCTCGACGCGGTGCGGCTGGTGGAGGCGGGGGTGGCCTCGGTGGAGGACATCGACAAGGCCATGAAGCTCGGGGCCAACCTGCCCATGGGGCCCCTGGAGCTCATCGACTACACCGGCGCGGACATCTCGTACTTCGTGGGCAACATCTTCTACGAGTACACCAAGGAGCCCCGGTACGCGCCGCCCCACCTGCTGCGCAAGATGGTCAAGGCCGGGCTCCTCGGGAGGAAGACCGGAAAGGGCTTCTACGACTACGAGGAAAGGGACTGACCGGACCGGTGACGCCGGACCGCGGAACCGCGACACGAGCGAAGGAGAAGCAGATGAAAGAGGTTCTTTCGGGCAACGAGGCCATCGCCCGGGGGGCGTGGGAGGCGGGCGTGCACTACGCCGCGGCCTACCCCGGGACCCCCTCCACCGAGATCCTGGAGACGATCGGGTCCCGTTACAAGAATGACATCCGGGCCCAGTGGTCCCCCAACGAGAAGGTCGCCCTGGAGACGGCCGTGGGCGCGTCGATCGCCGGGGCCCGCGCCCTGGCCTGCATGAAGCACGTGGGCGTGAACGTGGCGGCCGATCCCCTGTTCACCGCCAGCTACACCGGTGTGGGGGGCGGGCTCGTCCTGGTGTCGGCGGACGACCCCAACCTGCACTCCAGCCAGAACGAGCAGGACAACCGCAACTACGCCAAGTTCGCCAAGATCCCGCTCGTCGAGCCGGCGGACTCCCAGGAAGCCAAGGACTTCCTGAAGGTGGCGTTCGAGATCTCGGAGCGGTTCGACACGCCGGTGCTGTTCCGCACCACCACCCGGATCTCCCACTCCAAGTCGGTGGTGGAACTGGGCGGGCGCGAGGAGCGGCCCTTCCCCCAAGCCCTGGAGCGGGACGTCCAGAAGTACACCATGCTGCCGGCCTACGCCCGGCCCAAGCACCCGAAGATCGAGGAGCGGATCCAGAGACTCAAGGAATACGGGAACACCTGCCCCCTGAACCGGGTGGAGATGGGCGACACCTCCATCGGCATCATCTCGTCGGGCATCGCCTACCAGTACGCCAAGGAGGCCCTGCCCAACGCGAGCTTCCTCAAACTCGGCCTCACCTATCCGCTGCCGGAGAAGCTCATCCGGGAGTTCGCCAGCAAGGTCGACCGGGTGGTTGTGGTGGAGGAGCTGGATCCCTTCCTGGAGGAGCAGATCCGTCTGCTGGGAATCGCCGTGGAGCACGGAAAGGACTGGTTTCCCCTGACGGGTGAACTCACCCCAGAGGTCGTGGCCGAACGGCTCACGGGTTCGGCTCCGGAGCGTGGACCCGTGGCCGAGGGCCTCCCGGTGCGGCCGCCGGTGTTGTGCCCGGGGTGTTCCCACCGGGGCGTGTTCGTGGTGCTCCGCAAGCTCAAGGTGTACGTTTCGGGAGACATCGGTTGCTACACCCTGGGGGCCCTCCCGCCGTTCGAGGCGCTGCACGCGTGCCTGTGCATGGGGGGCTCCATCACCATGGCCCACGGCATCAACCGGGTCATGGGTGAGCCCGAGGATCGCAGGAACAAGACCGTGGCCGTGATCGGCGACTCGACGTTCTTCCACTCGGGCGTCACCGGGCTCATGGACATGATCTGGAACCGGGGGAACTCGGTGGTGCTCATCCAGGACAACCGGATCACCGCCATGACCGGCGGCCAGGTGACCCCCGGCATCGGGCGCACGCTCACGGGCGAGGAGGCGCCGGTCATCGACATCGAGAAGCTCGTGGTGGCTCTGGGCGTGAAGCCCGAGAACGTGCGGGTGATCAGCGCCTACGACCTCGAGGAGATCGAGACGGTCCTCAAGGAGGAGCTGGACAAGCCCGAACCCTCGGTGGTGATCACCAAGGACCCCTGTGTGCTGCAGTACCGGGTCAAGGGCAAGCCCATGACCGTGGATCCCGAGGCCTGCACGGCCTGCGGCGTGTGCCTGCGCACGAGCTGCATCGCCCTGGGGATGGTGGGCGAGGGCGACGAGCGCCACGCCGAGATCGACCCCAACTTCTGCACCGGGTGCACCGTGTGCGCCCAGGTGTGTAAGTTCGACGCCATCCGCTCAACGTAGAGGGAGGACCCGGCCATGAAGACCATGAACCTGCTCCTAAGTGGGGTCGGAGGTCAGGGCGTGATCCTGGCCAGCACCATCCTTTCGCGGGTGGCCCTGCTTCAGGGGCTCGACATCAAGCAGAGCGAAGTGCACGGCATGAGCCAGCGGGGCGGCAGCGTGGTGAGCCACGTGCGCATCGGGCAGAAGGTCCATTCGCCGCTGGTGGCCCTGGGCGGCTGCGACATCCTGATGGGTTTCGAGCCCCTGGAGGCGCTGCGGTTCGCCCACTGGGTGCGTCCCGGCGGCGTGATCCTGTACAACACCGACCGGGTGAACCCCAGCACCGTGGCCGCGGGCCTGGCCGAGTACCCCGAGGACGTGGAAGACCGGCTCAAGGGCTACCCGGCGGATCTCGTGCGGGTGGAGGCGGGTCGGCTGGCGGAGGAGGCGGGCAACCGGCGGGCCGCCAACGTGGTGTTGGTGGGGGCGGCCTCCCGGTTCTTCGACTTTCCCGAGTCGGTGTGGCTCCAGGCCGTGGAGCAGAGCGTTCCGGCCAAGGTGGTGGACGTGAACCGAAAGGCGTTCGCGCTGGGCCGCGCCGCGGGGGCGTGAGGCCCCCTTTTTTGTGGCCCGGGACGAGGTGCATACCCCCGTTTGGGTGTGTCCTGAGTGAACCCTGTTTGGAGCTCCCGAACGAAAAATTTGCTTGGAATGGCAACCAAACGTGTGGTAGGTTGATAACCCCGTTTGATTCCGTTTCCACGCAAGGGGTTGTGAGGCGTCGGCTCACTCCAACACGGGAAAGGAGAGGAGGTCATGAGGCAGTGGAAGCACCTGACAGCCTTGGCGGTGACCGTGGCCGTGGCCGCGTCGGTGGGGGTCGGCATCGCGGCCAAAAAGAAGAATCCATTGGAGGCATGGAAGCCCAAGTTCGATCCCTCGGGCGCCAAGTACGTGATGAAGGTCTCCAACATCTCCCACCCGGTCATCGAGGGCATCGCGGTGGGCTACCGGATCCGCGACGAACTATGGAAGCGGACCAACGGGCAGATCTACTTCGACTACTATCCCCTGGCCCAGTTGGGTGGCGAGGTGGAGGTGCTCAACCAGCTCATGATGGGCGCGGTCCAGGGGATGTTGTGCTCCTCGGTGGCCGTGGTGAACATCGCGCCGCGCATGGGATTGATCAACTTGCCGTTCCTGATCAACTCGTTCGACAAACTGGACAAATTCATCCAGAACAAGGAACTGTTTGACTACTTCCTGGCCGGCGCCGAGGACAAGGGCGTCATGGGCGTGGACATCACCGGCTACGGGAACTATGGATGGGCCACGAACCGGCCGGTGCGGCGCTACGAGGACGCCAAGGGCCTGAAGTTCCGGATCGCCGAGGCTGCGGTGCAGCGGAGCCTGTACAAGGCGTGGGGGCTGAACGCGGTGGTGATGCCCTGGCCGGACGTGCAGATCTCGCTCAAGCAGGGCGTGATCGACGCACTGGACCACACCCCCATGGTGTGCAACATCACGAAGAAGTTTGAGGTGGTGAAGTACTTCACCCAGATCAACTACGCCCAGGGTCTGTTCATCCACCTGATCAACCGGGCCTGGTTCGAGAGCCTGCCCAAGGACCTGCAGAAGACCCTCATCGACGTGATCCACGAGGAGTGCGCCAAGACCCGCGTGCTGACCCGTCAGCAGGAGGAGCGGGAGATCGAGAAGGCCAAGGCCAACGGCATCCAGTTCTTCACGCTGCCCGAAGAGGACATGGAAGTGCTCCGGAAGAAGGGCAACGTGGTCCACGAGGAGTGGGCGGACAAGATCGGGCGCGACTACCTGAAGAAGGTCCAGGAGTTCATGGGTTACAAGATCTGAGGCGTTGCGCTGTCCCGCAGGGCCGGGGGCCGTTACGGACAGGGGCTCCCGGCCCTTTTTGTCTCGTGTGGGAGGAGACGACGATGTTCCGCAGGGCGCTGTACTACATGGACCGGGTACTGAGCTTCTTCGAGGACTGGACCCTGTTCCTGACGGTGATGGTCGCTTTGGTGACCCTGTTTGTGAGCGTTGTCACGCGCTATACCATCACCTACACCATGACCTGGCCCGAGGAGCTGGTGCGCGAGGTCATCATGTACACCACGTTCATCGGGTCGGCCACGGCGGTGAAGAACCGCGCCCTGATCCGGATCGACGCGGTGCCCAACGTTTTGCCCTGGCTGCGCAAGCCCTTGGATTTCCTGAACCATGCGGTGGTCCTCGTGTTCGCGGTGTTCATGACCTACTACGGGTGGAAGCTCGTAAAACTCCAGTACGTGACCAAGCAGACCACCATCATCCTGAAGATCCCCCAGCACATCCTGTACTTGATGCTGCCGCTCATGGGGATCCTCATGCTCTGCCGGCTCGTGCAGGTGGTTTACGAGGACATCACCGGCAAGCCCGTTGCGCAGGCCGGTGAAGAGCAGTCCGGCTGAGGGCGGGAGAGGGACGATGGACAACACGATCTACTACGTGCTGTTGATCCTGCTGGGGGCCCTGGCGTCGACGATCCCGGTGTACATGTGCCTTTTCTTCACGGGTGTGATCGGGATGGCGTTTTTCGCCATGACCCACATGCCCTTCGACACCCAGGCCATGCTCCTGGTTCAGGCGTTCTACCGGAGCATGGACAAGTTCGCCCTGGTGGTGGTGCTGTTCTTCATCCTGTGCGGCAACATCATGACCTCGGGCTCCATCGTGGACAAGCTCATCAAGACCGCCAAGGCGCTGGTGGGGTTCTTCCCGGGCGGGCTGGGCATGGCCGGGGTGCTGGCGTGTGCCATGTTCGGGGCGATCTCCGGATCCACGGTGGCCACGGTGGTGGCGATCGGCGGGTTCATGATCCCGGCACTCATCGCGGAGGGGTATGACGAAAAGTACGCCGTGGGCGTGATGACCTCGGCCCCGATCCTGGGGATCATCGTGCCGCCCAGCATCTCGATGATCCTGTATGCCATGATCTCCAACGACTCGCTGGCCGCCCTGTTCATGACGGGATTCGTCCCGGCCGCCCTGATCATTGTGGCGTTCTGCATCTACACTTACGTGGTGTGTCGCCGGGGCGGGTTCCAGTTGGAAAAGCCGCCCTCGGTCCGGGAGCTGTTCGCGGTGCTCAAGGAGAGTTTCTGGGCCCTGATGCTTCCGGTGATCATTTTCGGTGGCATCTTCTCGGGAGCGTTCACCGCCAACGAGGCGGCCGTGGTGGCCTGCGTGTATGCCTTCGTCGTGGAGATCTTCATCCACAAGGACATGGGGTTCCAGGAGGTGAAGAAGGTGGTGGTCTCCTCTGCGGTGACCTCCGCCACGCTGCTCCTGATCGTGGCCGGGGCGACGGTGTTCGGGAAGTATCTCACCGTGGAGCGGTTGCCACAGATCATCACCGAGGCGGTCACCGCGAACATCACCAACAAATGGGTGTTCCTGGCCGTGGTGAACGTGTTCCTGCTCATCGTGGGCATGTTCATGGACATCATCTCGGCCACCCTGATCCTAACGCCGATCTTCTTGCCCATGCTGTACCAGTTCGGGATCCATACCCTTCACTTCGGGCTCCTCATGACGGTGAACCTGGGTATCGGGTACATCACCCCGCCCATGGGGGTAAGCCTGTACATCACCGGCGCGGTGGCCAAGAAGGATCTGATCTACGTGACCCGGGCTGTTCTGCCGTTCATTCTGATCCAGTTGCTCGTGCTCGGGATCCTCACTTACTGGCCGGATCTGGTCCTGATCCTGCCCAAGATGTTCTATCCCAAGGCCTTCTGAGGGAGGGGAGACGGCCATGGCGATCCGTACGCTCGTGTGCACCGACGGCTCCGAGCCCAGCCGCAGGACCCTGGAGTACGTGGCCCGGCTGGCCCGTAAGTTTCCCCTGGAGACGGTGCTCGCCCATGCGCTGGACCTGAAGCGGCTCGAGTACCGGATGATCGCGGACATGTATATGGAGATGATACAGCAGAGAGCCAAGGAGACCGCAGAGGCCGTGCTCCGCAACGAGGCCAAGGTGCTCCACGAGGCCGGGGTCCGCGTGCGCCCGCGGCTGCTCCTGGGGGCGGCCGGCCCGGTGATCTGTCAGGCGGCCGAGGAGGAAGATGCAGCCCTGGTCGTGCTCGGGCGGAAGGGCCACAGCGACATCCAGGACCTCCTGTTCGGGTCCACCTCGGGTTACGTGGTTCACCACTGTGAACGGCCGGTTTTGGTGGTCAAGCGAACCGGCCGGTTCCCCAGCGGGCCGGAGGCGGAGCGGGAGGTTCGGTGCCTGGTGGGCATCGATGGATCCGAGGCCAGCGCGCGGTGCCTGGATGCGCTGGTGGCCCTGGCGGAAGCGGCCTCCGGACTAGAGGTTACGTTGCTTCACGTGGTGAACCCCGCTCAGCCCGGTTTTGAACACCTCCCGGCCGAGGCCCGTTACGAGGCGCTTCGGAACCTGCACGAGGACGCCCAGAACCTGCTGGCCTCCGCGGCGGAGCGCCTGGAGCGGGTGGGCTTCCGGGTGCGCACCCGGGTAGAAGAAGGGGCGGCCGGCAAGACCCTGTGCCAGGTGTGCGAAGAGGACGACTTCGAGTTGGTCGTGCTGGGGCGGAGGGGGTACGGGGAGCTGAGCGAGGTGGTGCTGGGATCTGTGTCCCACTTCGTGGTCCACCGGTGCCCCAGTCACGTGCTGGTGGTGCCCTGACCCCCTTGCGCCCGCCGGCGCGCCCATCCCGCCCATGTCGAAGCACCGCGGCCGGCTCCTCGGGAGCCGGCCGTTGCCTTTCGGGCGTCTGTGTAAACGCGGTGTGACATCGGCGCCCTCGAGCTCGGTTCGGACAATCGGAACACGGTTTTGTGGAGGCCGTGCTATGAGAGGTAGAGGATGAGGTTCTCCCGTGAAATGCACTCCCGATCAAAAAAGTGCAACTAACGCTGTTTTGGGGTTGCACGCCCGATCCGGACGTGTTAAATAGAGAACGACGGTTGAAAACGGAACGGATGGCAACTCCTCCCTCGGGGGCCCTCGGGCCCCTTCTTTTTTTGCCCTATTCCTCCCCGTCTTCCGTCTCCCGAAACCCTTGCCTCGCCGCCTCGGCCGCCACACCCGAGCCTGCGACCAGGGTGAGTACTCCAGTGGGGGCCAGCCCCGAGATGCCCCCACCCCCTCGTCCGGCGCCTTCGCCATCGCGGACACCTGCGACTTCGATAACCCCCGATCCCCGAGGCTTCGGCGATCTGCTCACACCACGTCCCTGGATCCGCTGAACCCCATAGCCGGCCTTTCGTGGTTCGTGGGGCCGTGGTAGAGTAAATTTTCACCGCCTGGAGACGGGAGCCCCATGACATCCGCCAGTTCCCCCAGAGACCGCACCGCTCGCGCACTGGCTGCCGTGGCCGAGGCGACCTCCGTGCTGGGCTCGGAGGCCCCTCCGGCCCGGGTATTCGCGGCCGTGGTGGAGGCTGCGCAGGCCCTGGGGTATCCGGAGGCATGCGTGTACCGCACCGCCCGGCACGGGCCGAGGTGGACTTGCCTGGAGCGGAGGGGGGATCTGGCCCCCGCCCGGGAAGGGGCTTCGGCCGAGGCGCTGGCAGGGGACCAGCCGCGGTGGGAGCGTTCCCCCGAGGGGGTGGCGGTGTGGGTCCCCGTGCGCTCGGGCGAGCGGGTGGTGGGCCTGGTGGGGGCACGGAGGCCGGGCCGCAGGGCCCCGAATGCCCGGGATCTCAGCGTGCTTCGGATCCTGGCGGACCTGGTGGGAATGGTTCTGGAGAACCAGGCGCTCCGCGAGGCGAACGAAGCGAGAATCCGCCAGTTCCTGGCGGTCCAGCGGGTGAGCCGGGAGATGGCGAGCACCCTGGACCTGGACCGCCTCCTTCACCTGGTGGTGGAAGAGGCCTCCCAACTGACCGGCGCCGAGGCCGGGTCCTTGTACCTGGCGGGGGAGTCCGAAGGCAGGCTGCGGCTGGTGGCCTGGGCCGGTGTACGCCCTCCCCGGGATGAGATCCCCCTGGGGTACGGGATTCCCGGATGGGTCGCCCAGCACGGCCGGGCGCTTCGGGTGGAGGACGGCAGCAGCCGGGGCTCCGGGAACCTGGAGCGGAAGAATCACCTGGCCGTCCCCCTTCTGAGCGAGGGCAAGGTGGTGGGGGCGCTTTGCGTGGAGGCCCGGGGTGACCGGCCGTTCAC
>CAZBGL010000173.1:0-8148 GCA_964491375.1 uncultured Thermodesulfobacteriota bacterium
AAAGCCAGAAGCGCATCCTGGGGGTGGTGAGCCGGGGCGGGTCGTTCCTGGTGGCGTGGATGCGGCACAACCGGGCCGAGAATCCCTTCTACGAGCACTACGACCGGCTGCTGGAGATCTGCCGGGACCACGAGGTGGTGCTGAGCCTGGGCGATGGCTTCCGGCCGGGGGCCCTGGCCGACGCCACGGACCGAGGCCAGATCCACGAGCTCATGGTGCTGGGCCGGCTCGTACAGCGGGCCTGGGAGGCCGGCGTCCAGGTCATGGTGGAGGGGCCGGGCCACGTTCCCCTGGACCAGATCCAGGCCAACGTCCAGCTCCAGAAGCGCCTGTGCCACGGCGCGCCGTTCTACGTGCTGGGCCCCCTGGTCACGGACGTGGCGCCGGGATACGACCACATCACGTCGGCCATCGGCGGGGCGCTGGCCGCCTGGGCCGGGGTGGACATCCTGTGCTACGTGACGCCTTCGGAACACCTGGGGCTGCCCACGCCCGAGGACGTTCGCGAGGGCGTGATCGCGGCCCGCATCGCGGGCCACGCCGCGGACGTGGCCAAGGGCGTGCCCGGTGCGCGTGAATGGGACGACGCCATGGCGCGGGCACGAGCCGAGCTGGACTGGAAGCGCCAGATCGAACTGGCCGTGGATCCGGCACGGGCCCGGAGCATCCGGGAGCGGTGCCTGCCCGAGGATGCCGAGGTCTGTTCCATGTGCGGCGAGTTCTGCGCGGTGCGCGTGTTCCGCACGAGCGCGGGGTAGGGCGGGAACATGGGGTTCCGCTGCGGCATCGTGGGGCTGCCCAACGTGGGCAAGTCCACCCTGTTCAATGCGCTCACCAGCGCCGAGGTGCCGGCCGAGAACTACCCCTTTTGCACCATCGATCCCAATGTCGGGGTGGTGCCCGTGCCGGACCGTCGCCTGGACGACATCGCGGCCATCGTCCGGCCCCAGCGCACCACGCCGGCGACCCTCTCCTTCGTGGACATCGCAGGGCTCGTGGCCGGGGCCTCCCAGGGCGAGGGGCTCGGCAACCAGTTCCTGGCGCACATCCGCGAGACCGACGCGGTGGTGCACGTGGTGCGGTGTTTCGAGGACCCGGACGTGGCCCACGTGACCGGTCCCGTGGATCCGGTGCGGGACATCGACGTGATCCACACGGAACTGGCCCTGGCGGACCTGGAGACCGTGGAGCGGGCGATCCAGAAGGCCGAGCGCCGGGCCAAGTCCGGGGACAAGGACGCCCGCGCGCGCCTGGAACTCTACGCCCGACTGCGGGACCTCCTGGGCCGGGGCGGGCCGGCCCGGGGGCTCGAGGTGTCGGAGGACGAGGCCCGGGCCCTGCGGGACCTGCACCTCCTGACGGCCAAGCCGGTGCTGTACGTGGCCAACGTGGACGAGGCGGGACTCGATGACAACGAGCACGTTCGGGCCGTGGAGGAGCGGGCCCGGGCCGAGGGGGCCGAGGTGGTGGTGGTGTGCGCCGCCATGGAGGCCGAGATCGCCCGGCTCGAACCCGAGGAGCGCTCCGAGTTCCTGGCCGACCTGGGGCTGGAGGAGCCCGGCCTGGACCGGTTCGTGAAGGCCGGGTACCGCCTGCTCGACCTCGTCACCTTCTTCACCACGAACGAAAGGGAGGTCCGGGCCTGGACGGTGCGCCGGGGCACCACCGCCTGGGAGGCAGCCGGCGTGATCCACACGGATTTCCAGCGGGGGTTCGTCCGGGCCGAGGTCGTTTCCTACCGGGACTTCGTGGACCACGGGGGCGAACACGGAGCCCGGGAGGCCGGGAAGTGGCGCCTGGAGGGCCGGGACTACCCCGTGCGGGACGGGGACGTGATCTACTTCCGGTTCAACGTGTGAGAAGGGGGCCGGGGCCGGAGGCCGCTCGCCGAAAGCCCGCACCGTGGCAGGGGGCTTCCGCCCGCGACCCTTGGCCGGCGGACGCAACGAGGGGGACCGCGATGGCCGCAAAGACCGTGCACGAACTCCGGGTGGGCGAGCGGGCCCGGCTCACCCGCCGGGTGACCGAGGCGGACCTCCTGCTGTTCGCGGCCGCCACGGGCGACACGAACCCGGTGCACTTCGACCCGGAGTACGCGGGGTCGACCCGGTTCGGGGGGCGGATCGCCCACGGGATCCTCGCGGCGGGGTTGATCTCGGCGGTGATCGCCGGGGAGCTCCCCGGGCCGGGCACGGTGTACGTGAGCCAGACGCTGCGCTTCCGGATGCCGGTGCGCGTGGGGGACGAGATCACGGCCGAGGTCGAGGTGACCCGGGTGGATGCCGGAAAAAAACGGGCATGGCTCCGCACGGTGTGCCGCAACCAGGAGGGCGCGACCGTGCTGGAGGGCGAGGCCGTGGTCCTGCCCCCGGCCGTGCGGACCGGGTCCGGGGAGCTGGAGGCCGTGGAGGCCCGCCGGCAGCTGCTCGAGGCACGGCTCGAGGCGTTGCGCCGGTTCGCGGCCGCGGGCTGAGGCAGGCTACAGCGCCGAGAACTCCACCCCCACGAGTCCCGCGTACCGCACCAGGCTCCCGAACTCGTCGCGGTTGCCGCCCGTGTTCCACGCGCCGTAGGCGAACAGCCGCCACCGGTCCGCCGCGTTCCACTCGAAGAACCCGGTGGCCTGCCCGCTCATATCGTCCAGGTTCTGGGCCCAGCGCACCAGCACGGTGAACCGGTCGGCGATCTCGGTGTGCAGGTACTGGGCGAACAGGTAGTGGCGGCGGAGCAGCCTCAGCCCGGTGCCCCCTTCATCCGGGTCCGGCTCCAGCAGGCCGGACCGCACCAGGCGCCCCACCCCGTGGGCCAGGCTGAAGAACCGGTCGGCCTCGGCCTCGTGGTATCCCTCTGCGTTGAACACGTATTCCAGGCTGAGGGTCGGCCCTCGCTCCAGGGTGTAGGACCCGCCCACCAGCACCAAGGGCAGAAGCGCCGGGTCGTCGCTCCGGGCGTCGTCGAGCCCGATCCCCAGAGGCGGGGGACCGTCCACGGGATACAGGGCCTCGGAGCCCTTCTGGATGCTGCCTTCCCCGTACAGGAGCAGCGCGTCCGAGGCCGTCCACTGGCCGTACAGCCGGAACGAGGTCTTCTGGCCGGGGCCCCCGTGGACCAGGAAGCCGGCGTTGGCCTCGTATCCCATCCATTCGACCTTGAGCGCGTGGGAAGGACGCCACGTCCCCCCCTGGGTCTCGCCCTCGCCGCGGCCCGTGTTCGTGATCCACGACACGGTCCACGCGTAGGAGGGAAGCCACACCACCCGGAAGAAGTCCATGCCGGGCACCTCGCGCACGGGGTTGTCCCGGCCGTTGTCCAGGATGAACGGGTTGGAGGGGTTCAGGAACTGTCCGGGGCCCCACTGGAGGTTCTCGCGGCCCAGGCTCACGAACAGGGTCTCATGGAGGCGCAGCTGGGCCGCACCCTCCAGCAAGAGGGTCTCCTCGTCGTTTTCCGCGTCGCCGGACCGGGGGCCGTCCTGCCAGCGGTCCCGGGTGAGCCGCACCCTGGGCTTCGCGGAGAGGAGCAGGCGTCCCAGGTCCAGCGTGGCGTCCACGCGCGCCTCGAGCTCGCTCGTCTGGCGGGGAAGCTCCAGCACCCGGTTGTCCGGGTTGATGCCCCCCAGGCAGGGCCGTACGTACCGGTGGGACCCGAGGAGGCGAACCGAAAGGGTTCCCCGCTCGGCCAGGCGGGAGAACAGCGAGGGGGGTTCCGGGATCTCCTCCTCCGGGGGGGGTGCCTCTGTCCGGAAGCGGAGAACCAGGATTTCACCTTCCCACGCGAGGTCCTCCAGGACCACCCCCCCGGGAGCCGCAAGGCCCCGGAGGATCGGCGCCGTGTACCCGGCCGCGATTCGGGCCGCATCGGCCTGAACTCCCTCCAGCCGGTACACGCGGCCCTCGGCGTCTTCGAACGCCAGGGAGAACCGCTGGGGGGTCTCGAACACGCGCAGGCGCCGGGCCCAGGGGTTCGTGGCCAACAGAAGGCTCCGGAGGCGGGCGTCCACCCGGGCAAGGGGCGACGCCAGGGCCTCCAGCACGGGCCGTGGCACGCGAAGCTCCGGGGCCGGGTCGGTGGCCCGGGCCGCAGCCCCGAGCCCGAGGACCAGCATCCACCCGGCCAGGCACCGGACCAGGAATCGGGATCGCACGCAGGATCCTCCCGCTTTGCCATGCGCTTCGGCCGTCGCCCTCCCTCGCCCGCGACCCGTCCCGGGTTCCGGGGACAGGCGAGGGGAGGTCTGCCCCCTGGAAACGCGTCCCGGCTCCAGCCCCCCGAGGGGCTTTCGGCCCTTGGGCCTTCGGCCCGGGGCCCGGCCCGAAGGCCGCCCCCTCGCCGCCGGCCGATGGCGCTCGGCCCACGGCGGGTCAGCTCGCGACCGGGGGTTCGTTCCAACGAGCCGTTGCGCCTCGCCCGCGGAACAACGGACAGCGGGCGTGGCTCTTTCGCCACGCCAGCGACGCTCGCAGGTCGCCGCGCCTCGTTGCAGGCCCCCACAGGGACCCGGGGCGCTTCCGAGCAGCGGGAAGGCGCAGCCGGCGCAGTCTACCGCATGAGCAGGTTCAGGTTGAAGGTGGAGTCCGGAAGTTTCTTCACCACGATGTCCGAGTACTCCAGGGTGGTCATCTCCGAGGGCCGGATGGCGTCCCGGATGACCATCTTGCTCACGAACGGGATGACCTCGCCCCGGTAGCGGATCCGGTTTTCGTACTCGAACTCCGCCGTCTTGAACAGCTTGCCGCTCACCGTATAGAACTCGGCCCTCACCCCGACCAGCCGTTCCTTGGAAACCCAGTACTTGATGCGGTCGTAGGTGACCTTCTTGTTCCTCGCGGTGAGGTCCAACACGTAGCACGGTTCCCCGTCCACCGTGTCGTCCGCGAGGAACACGCCGTCGTAGTCCCCGGAGTAGTTGGTGCTGGCGATGTCGCCGTTGGCGGCCTGGCCCATCAGTTTCTGCCGAGGGCTGATCGGCACGGGGCGGGAGACCCCCGGCTTGATGAACCACATGTTCCGGCCCAGCATGAGCAGCTTCTGGCCCTTGACCCGCGGGGGGGCCACGAACGTGGCCAGGACGTCCTCGTTCCGGGCCTTCACCTGGAGCGTCTGGACCCGGGTCCGTCCGCGCTCCACGGACGTCATCTTCACGGTCCACACCAGGCCGGGCAGTTTCCCCCGGGCGCGGTCCGCCTTCTCCAGCACTTGGCGGGGCGTTGGGCCGGCCACGGCCAGGGCCGGACCGAGCAGCGCCACGAACACGGCTTGCGTCCACCTTGGTCGGATCGAGTGCATCTTCCCCTCCTCAGGACCGCGATCGCCGTTCGTCCTCCACGATGCGGCCGTCCTCCAGCCGAACCAGCCTCTTCACCTGGTCCAGGAGCCGCGGGTCGTGGGTGGAGAAAATGAACGTGGTTCCCTCGGCGTCGTTGAGCGCGCGCATGAGCCGGATGATCCGCTGGCTCGTCTCCGAGTCCAGGTTGGCCGTGGGCTCGTCCGCGATCACGATGCCGGGCCCGGTGACCAGGGCCCGGGCGATGGCCACCCGCTGCCGCTGGCCCCCGCTCATTTTGTCGGGCCGGTGGTGGGCGAACTCGGCCAGGCCCACCTCCTCGAGGCGGCGCATGGCCTGTTCGCGGGCCGAGCGGGTGGACTCGCCGCGGATCTGGAGAGGCAGCATCACGTTCTCCAGGGCGGTGAGCACCGGCACCAGGTTGAAGTTCTGGAAGATGAACCCGATGTGGCGGTTGCGCAGGTCCGCCTTGGCGTTCTCGGAGAGGCCCGCCACCTCGCGGCCCATGATGCTCACCGAGCCCTCCGTGGGGTCGTCGAGCACGCCGACCAGGTTCAGGAGGCTCGTCTTGCCGCTCCCCGAGGGGCCCCATACGGCCACGAACTCACCCGGCTCCACGCACAGGTCCACGCCCCGAAGGGCCTCGACCCGGGTCTCGCCCAGCCGGTACACCTTGGTCACGCCCCGAAGTTCCACCAGTGCCACCTCAGACCCCCTTCCGGCCGTGCCGGCTCTCTATCCCAGGATCGACCCGCCCCCTGCCGAGCTCAAGGGTGACACGGCCCGCCAGGCGGATTCCACCTTTTACCATATCGCTCTCGGACCCGGGTGCGTAACGTCCCCCTCGCGTTCCCCCCAGACCTTCGGGTTCCCTCGCCGCGGCGCGCGTCTTCTCGCCTGGCGCGGCGATCGCTACGGAGTCCGGCAGAAGCCAGGGGGGTGCGGCTCGAGACCCCGCCCCCCGACGAGCCTCCCGGCCCTCGCGCCCTCGTCCCGGGAGAGATCCAGGGCGGGGGAGCGAGAGGAAAGAGGGGGGGAACCTCCCGGCCCACGATGTTCCGTGGTAGGCTCTCGTGCCGGCAAGGATCACCCGGTGCGTGGAGGTGTTCGATGCGACCCAAGTCCTGGCTCGCCCGCAGGGACGACTCGGTCCTCGTGGTGATCGACGTGCAGGACAGGCTGCTGCGCCACATCCACGGCGGAGAGGCGGTGCTCGATCGCACGGTACGGCTGGTCCGGGTGGCGCGCACCCTGGGCGTACCCGTCGTGTGGACCGAGCAGGAGAAGCTGGGGGACACCACCGCCCGCCTGGCCGGCGCGCTGGAAGGGCTGAAGCCCGTGCGGAAGCTTTCGTTCGGCTGCTTCGGTTGCGGGCCGTTCGTGGAGGCCCTGGAGGCCACCGGCCGCAACACCTTGGTGCTCGCCGGCATCGAGGCCCACATCTGCGTGGCGCAGACCGCGTTGCAGGCGCTCCACGAGTTCGACGTGCACGTGGTGGCCGACGCGGTGGGGTCCCGCAGCCCCGTGGACCGCGACACCGCCCTGGCGCGCCTCAGGCAGGCCGGCGCGGTGGTGACCACCTGGGAGGCCGTGGTGTACGAGTGGATGGAGCGGGCCGGAACGGACGCGTTCCGGGCCGTGCTTCCGCTGGTCAAGTGAGCGCCGTGCCCGGCCGGCCCATGGAACGGGCCTACTGGGTGGAGCCCGGGGTGCTGATGGCCGGCTACTACCCGGGCGCGCCGGACGGGCCCGGCACCGTACCGAAGCTGCGGTGGTTGCTGGAGCAGGGGGTGCGGCTGTTCGTGGACCTCACCCAGGAAGGAGAGGTCGCGCACACCGGGCCGGTGCGGCCGTACCGGCGGGACCTGGAGCGGATCGCCGCCGGGCAGGGACGGGCGGTGCGGTACGAGCGGTACCCCATACGGGACCTCCACGTCCCCACCGTGGACGAGATGCGACTCATCCTGGACCGGCTCGACCGGGCCCGGGAACGGGGGTGGGTCGCCTACGTGCACTGCCTGGGCGGGGTGGGCCGCACGGGCACCGTGGTGGGCTGCTACCTGGTGCGGCACGCCGGCCGGCTCCTGGGGGGTGCCTGGGAGCCCGGCGAGGCGGCGTTGGAGCGCATCCAGGCCCTGCGCACGGCCGCGGGCGACCCGGAGCCCGGGCGGCCGTCGCCCGAGATGCCCTGGCAGTGCGATTTCGTGCGGGCATGGGTCCCGGGACGGTGACAGGGCTTGACGCCCTCCACGGCTTCCTCTATAGGTTTTGCGCGTTACCAAACGACCGGCCGGCCGGTATCCATGTGGCCGCCCCCGCACGGCGGCCGACGAAGCGATCGGGGAACGGCTGGGCGCTGCCGCGTGGTGGCCGCGGGCGGCATGCCGCCGGCCGTTCGGGAAGAAGAACCCCCTAAGATTCCTGCGTTCCAGCAGTCTCCGCCAGGAGGGACTCCCATGAAGCTCCACCAGATCTCCGTGTTCCTCGAAAACGCACCGGGTCGTCTGTACGAGGTCACCAAGGCGCTGGGCGACGCCGGGATCAACCTGCGGGCTCTGAGCCTGGTGGATACCGCCGGCTTCGGGGTCCTGCGGCTCCTGGTCTCGGACATCGCCCAGGCCCGCCGGGTGGTCATGCAGCTCCACCTGCCGGCCCGGGTGGACGAAGTGGTGGCCGTGGAGATCGAGGACCGGCCCGGAAGCCTCGCCCGCGTGCTGGAGCCCCTGTACAAAGCGGGGGTGAACGTGGAGTACATGTACGCGTTCACCGGGTTTTCCTCGGACACCGCGGTGATGGTGTTCCGTTTCGGCGACAACGACCAGGCGATCCAGGTGATGAGGGAACACGGGGTGAAGATCCTGGAC
>CAZBGL010000174.1:0-6754 GCA_964491375.1 uncultured Thermodesulfobacteriota bacterium
GCCCCCGAGGCCCGCCCCCACGGAAGCAGAGGATGGTGGCGCCCGGGGGGCCGGATCCGCGCAGGCGGCCGGAAGGCCCAACGGCAACGTCTCCCGAGCCCGCCCAACGCGCACGCGAGCGGCACAACCGTCTCCCAGCAACCCCACCGAGGCCGTGGCCGCAAGCGGAGACGGGCCCCGGGCGGTGTCACCACGCTCCGGGAGGACCCCCCACGGATCGAACGGGCCGTTCCCAACCCGCCGGGGACCCGGGGGGCGCGGCGACGCGAGGGCCGCGCCCCCCAGGGGATCCTCCGGGGTCCGTGCGACCAAACGGGCCGCTCTCCCCATCCGGGGGGCTTCGGACCCGAGCACAGAAGCGGAGACGAGCCCCCGGGCGACTTCCCATCCGATCCGCGAAAGGCCGCTCCCCGGGCGGCGGTCGCTCCGCGGGGAAAGGCTCCTCCTCCCCTGCCGCCTTCCGGATCCAACGAAACATAACTTCAGATTATAGTTCAAGACAAAACATATGATTGGACGGGGTTCGAGCGGGCCTCTAAGCTTCGCGGAAACGGGCGACCGGATCAAACGTGTTTTCGCGAGGAGGGCGTCATGGACCTCAGGGACTTCATCGCCCTGTGCGAGGAGCAGGGGGAACTCAAGCGAATCCGGGCCGAGGTGGACTGGGACCTGGAGCTGAGCCACATCGCCAAGCTGGTGGAGGAACGGGAGGGACCAGCGCTCCTGTTCGAGAACGTCAAAGGTCATGACAGTCCCGTGTTCACCGGCGCGTTCGGGACCACCCGGAGGCTGGCCCTGGCCCTGGGCAAGCCCACCCACTTGGGCCTGTGCGATCTCACCCGCGAGTGGATGCAACTGGCCGTGGACAAGATCATCCCGGCCGAGGAGGTGGACTCCGGGCCCGTGTTTGAAAACGAGTACACGGGCGACGAGGTGGACGTGTTCCGGTTCCCCTCGCCCAAGTTCTACGAGAAGGACGGGGGGCGGTACATCGGCACGGCCGTGTTCCTGGTGACCCGCGACCCGGAGACCGGCGAGATCAACCTGGGTACGTACCGGATGCAGGCCCTCGAGCGCGACGCCATCGGCGTGCAGATCCTCAAGGGCAAGCGCGGCGACCGGATCATGAAGAAGTACAAGAAGGCGGGCCAGAAGATGCCCGCCTGCGTGGTGATCGGGTGCGACCCGCTGCTCATGCTCGCCGGATCGGCCATGGTGGCCAAGGCCAGCGAGTACGACGTGGTGGGCTCGCTCCGGGGCGAGCCGGTGCGCACCGTCAGGGCCAGGGTCACCGGGCTCCCCATCCCGGCCGACGCCGAGATCGTGCTCGAGGGCTGGATCGACCCCGACGACCTGAGGCCCGAGGGGCCGTTCGGCGAGTACACGGGTTACTACACCGACGAGCTGTTCAAGCCCATCCCCAAACCGTGCCTGAAGGTGGAGCGGGTGTACCACCGGAACAACCCCATCCTGTGGGCCACGTCGGTGGGCCGGCCCGTCACCGACGCGCACATGATGCTGGCGTTCGTGCGCGGGGCCACCCTGTGGACCGAGCTGGTGAAGATGCGGATCCCGGGGATCGAGTCGGTGTACGTGCCGCCCGAGGCGTGCGGCCGGTTCTGGGCCATCGTGAGCGTTCGACAGATGTACCCCGGCCACTCCAACCAGGTGGCCGCGGCCGTGATCGCCAGCAACACCTGCACCTACGGCACCAAGGGCATCATCATCGTGGACCACGACATCCGGGCCGACGACCTGCCCCGGGTGTGGTGGGCCCTGGCCACCCGGTTCGAACCGCTCCGCGACACCCAGATCATCCAGCGGGGCCGCTCCACACCCCTCGACCCGGCCCTGGACCCCACGTCGAACAAGCTCATCACCTCGCGGATCGTGCTCGACGCCACCACCCCGTTCGAGTGGGAGGAAAAGCCGGTGGAGGTGTCGCTTTCCGAGGAGGTGGTGGAACGGATCCGGAGCCGGTGGAAGGAACTGGGTCTGGACTGAACCGCCGAAAGGAGACCGCCATGCCCTACGACTACATGGATGCCATCGAGCGGGCCCGGCGCGTGCGGGCCGTGGTACTGGACGTGCACGGCGTGCTGACCAGCGGAATGGTCCTGTTCAGCGAGGATGGCACCAAGTTCCAGGCGTTCCACCACGACGACGGGTTCGGGGCCAACGTGCTCATGATGTCCGGGATCGAGGTGGCCCTCATGACCCGCAAGTCCAAAACCGTGCTGGCGCGCGCCCAGGAGATCGGGATCAAGCGCGTGTACATGGCCAAGGAAAAGTGGGCCAAGATGCAGGAGCTCATGGAGGAGCTCGGGATCGGCCCGGAGGCGGTGTGCTACGTGGGCGACGAGATCATCGACCTGGGCGCGCTGCGGCGGGTGGGGTTCGCCGTGGCCCCGGCCAACGCCGTGCCCGAGGTGCTGGAGGTGGCCCACTACGTGACCCGGCGGGCCGGCGGCCAGGGGATGCTCCGGGAGCTGGCCGAGTTCATCCTGCGGGCCCAGGGCAAGTGGCAGGCGATCGTGGACAAGGTCTCGAACATGGGATGGGGCTGACCCCCCCGACGACCGCGGAGGAACCCATGGCCTACCCCTACTGCAAGGACAACCGGGAGTTCATCCGGGCGCTCGAGCGCACCGGCGACCTGGTCACCGTGGAGCAGGAGGTCCACTGGGACCTCGAGCTGGGCGCCATCGTGCGCCGGGTGTGCGAGCTCCAGGCGCCCTCCCCGTACTTCAAGCGCATCAAGGACTACCCCGGGTTCGAGGCCTTGGGCGCGCCGCTCGCCACGTACCGCAAGCTGGCCGTGGCCCTGGGCCTGGAGCCGGACGCGCCCATCCCGGAGATCGCCCGGGCGTACGTGGAGCGCACCGAGCGGGGCGCCCCGGTGGACCCGGTGGAGGTGGACCGCCGGAACGCCCCGTGCAAGCAGAACGTGTGGCGGGGCGACGATGCCGACCTGTTCAACCTGCCCGCCCCCATGGTCCACGACGGCGACGGCGGCCGGTACCTGGCCACGTGGCACATGGTGGTCGCCCGCGACCCGGACACCGGCGAGGTGAACTGGGGCATGTACCGCCAGATGGTGTTCGACGAGAAGACCATGGTGGGCCCGGTGCTGCCGTTCTCGGACATGGGCAAGATGTTCTTCAACAAGTACGTGCCCCGCAACCGGCCCATGCCGTTCGCCACGGTGATCGGCATGGACCCCCTTTCGGGCATTGCCGCGTGCGCGCCATCGCCCATCCCCGAGGACCGGTTCGCCGGCATGCTCATGGGCGAACCCGTGGAGCTGGTGCGCTGCGAGACCAGCGACCTTCTCGTGCCGGCCCACGCCGAGATCGTCATCGAGGGCGAGGTCCTGCCCAACGTGTGGCTCGAGGAGGCGCCGTTCGGCGAGTACACGGGGTACCGCACGTCCCCCCGGGAGCCCCGCACGGTGTACAGGGTGCGGGCCATCACGTTCCGGGACAACCCCATCCTCACCGTGTCCAACATGGGCGTGCCCACCGACGAGGGCCAGCTCCTCCGCTCGTTCTCCCTGGGGCTCGAAATGGAAAAGCTCCTCCGGAGCCAGGGCATTCCCATCACGGGCGTGTACATGTGGCCCGAGTCCACCCACCACCTGGTGGTCATCGGCACGCGCCACGCCTACACGGGCATCGCCCGCCAGATCGCCAACCTGGTGTTCGGCAGCAAGCTGGGCCCGTGGTTCCACATGGTGGTGGTGGTGGACGAAAGGACCGACATCTACAACAAGAACGAGGTGATCCACGCCCTGTGCACCCGGTGCCACCCGGTCAACGGCATCCACGTGTACGAGAACGACGTGGGCACACCCCTGAACCCGTTCGCGTCCCCCGAGGAGCGGCGGCTGGGCCGGGGGGCGAAGGTGCTGTTCGACTGCCTGTTCCCCCGGGAGTGGAAGCCCTCGGACACGCCCATCCTGGTATCGTTCAACAACGTGTACCCCGAGGACGTGCGCAAGCGGGTGCTGGACAACTGGACGAACTACGGGTTCCCCGGCTGACCCGGGAGGACGGAGACCATGGCCGAATACGACGCGTTCTTCAACGACCTGGACGAGGTTCCCCAGGACGAGGAGCTCCGGCTGGTGGTGCGCGACCTCACCCCCGGCCGCCGCAAGTACCGGTGCCAGGTGGTGCGGGCCAAGGTGTCCCGCAGCCCCACCCGGTACCCGGCGCGGCTGTGGCCCCGCCTGGGCCGGGGCCAGTGGGTGGGGGAGCCGTGGTCGATCCAGGTCCTCGAGGAGATCGACCCGATCCCCGAGGCCTGGCGGTAGGACATGGGGGCTGGAGGGTCAGAAGGCCAAAGGGCCGTCAGCCGTTCGCTGTCGCGGGTCTCGCTGGCCCTGCGAGCGCGTTGAAGGCGCAAGGTCGAACGAGCCAGCAGCCTGGCGGGGGATGGACCGTGGGATTTCGGGAACTGGGCGACGTGCTCGCGTTCGCCGAGCGGAACGGCCGGCTGTTCCGGCCGGGCAGGCCCGTGGCCGCCCGCCACGAGGCGGCCGCGCTCCTCCACCTGGCCGGGTGGGCCGGAAAGGCCTTGTACGCCCGCGTCCGGGAGGCGGGCGTGCCGGTGTTCGGGAACGCCCTGTACGCCGACGAGGTGCTGTGCGCCGCGATGGGGGTTCCGGCCGAGGCGCTTCCGGCCGCGTGGGCGGAGCGGACCGGGCGGACGATCCCCGCGATCCGGGTGGACGATGCCCCGGTGCTCGCCCGCACGGAGGGGCCGGGGGCCCTGGAGCGGCTCCTCCCCGCACTCACCCACTACGAGGGGGACTCGGCGCCGTTCGTGACCACGGCGGTGGTGTCCGCGTTCGATCCGCGGACCGACCGGGTGGCCCGGGGCGTGCACCGCATGGAGGCGCGGGGTCCGGGCCGCATGGGCGTGGCCCTGCTCAACCCGCCCCTGTCCGATGCGTTCCAGGCCGCCGCTCGGGCGGGCCGGCCCCTTCCGGCGGCCGTCACCATCGGCCACGAACCCCTCACGTTCATCGGCGCGGCGCTTCCCGCACCGCCGGGCACCGACAAGCTGGAACTGGCCGGCTCGCTCGCCGGCCGGCCCGTGGAGGTGGTCCGGGCCCCTCGCACCGGCATCCCGGTGCCGGCCCGCGCCGAGGTCCTGCTCGAGGGCGTGATCGACCCGTCCGACCTGCGGCCCGACGGCCCCTTCGGCGAGATCAGCGGCTACCACGTGGCCTTCCCGCCCACCCCCACGTTCGTGGTGGAGGCCGTGCACTGCCGCGCCGACCCGCTCTATCATGCCCTTCTGCCCACCGGACCCGAGGCCGACCGGATCCTGGGGCTTGCGGCCGAGGCGGCGGTGGGTGCGGTGGCGCGGCAGGGGTTCCCGTTCGTTCAGCGCGCCCGGGCGGTGCCGCGCACGTACGGGTCGGCCGTGGTGGTACGGTGCGCCCCGGCCCGGCCCGATGCGGTCCGCGCGCTGCTGGAACGGGTCCTGGAGGGGACCCAGGCCAAGCACGTGGTGGCCGTGGCCGAGGATACGGATCCGGACGACCCGGCCGACGTGGCCTGGTCCGTGGTGAGCCGCTGCCAGCCCGACCGCGACGTCGTGGTGAAGAGCGGGCTCCGGGGCCACCCCATCGACCCGTCCGCGGGCGGAGGCAAGACCGCCAAGATCGGCCTGGACGCCACCGGATACGGCCGCGTGCCGGGCCGCAGGGCCCGCATTCCGGAGCGGGCCCTGGCCGCGGCACGCGCCCTGTGGTGCGAAAGGAGCGCCCATGCGTAACGTGCGCCGGCTCATCGTGGGAATCTCCGGGGCCACCGGCCCCCAGTACGGCATCCGTCTGCTCCAGGTCTTGCGGCAGTGCGGGGTGGAGACCCACCTGGTCGTCTCCAAGGCCGCTCGGCGGAACATCCGCCTGGAGAGCGACTGGGAGCCCGAACAGGTGGAGCGCCTGGCCGACCACGTGTACGACCCCGAGGACGTGGGGGCGCGGATCGCCAGCGGATCGTTCCTGACCGACGGCATGGTGATCGCGCCGTGCTCGGTCAAGACCGCCTCGGCCATCGCCCACTCGTACAACGAGAACCTGCTGGTGCGCGCGGCCGACGTCACCCTGAAGGAGAGGCGCCGGCTCGTGATCCTGTTCCGGGAAACCCCCCTCCACAAGGGGCACCTGGAGATCCTCCACAAGTGCGCGGACCTCGGCGCCGTGGTCATGCCCCCGGTGGTGGCCTTCTACCACCGGCCCCGCACCGTGGAGGACGTGGTGGACCAGATCGTGGGGAAGGTGCTCGACCAGTTCGGCATCGAGCACGACCTGTTCCGGAGGTGGAAGGGAAGCGACGTGGCCGTGGTGGGCTGAGCGGACGGAGGCCCGCGCCCCGCCGCCGCTCGAAGACCGCGACCGGAAGATCACTCCCGCGGACTCCGCGACGGGTGCTCGGTGAACGGGTGACGAGCGGACGAACCCTGGGAACCGACTGCCTCGCCGGGGACCCGGGCTCGTCTGGGGCCGGTGCTTAGCCCTTGGCCCGGATGTGGGAGCGGCCTTCCGGCCCTTGCGCGAATCCAGGCCCCGGGCGGCGGGGGAACGTCGGCACCTCGGAGTGTCGGCCAGCGTCCTCCTGTGAGGGGCGAGAAGTGATCAGTGACGGGCTGGAAGCCTTGCCCCTGTGGGAGCGGGCTTCAGCCCGCGACCCGGCCCGAAGGGCCACCGGCCGATAGCCGAAAGCCGTTAGCCGCCAATGTG
>CAZBGL010000175.1:0-9939 GCA_964491375.1 uncultured Thermodesulfobacteriota bacterium
GGCGGCCCGCAGGCCCTCGGCCTCGCCGGGGCCCGCCAGGATCACCGCGGTGACCGGCCCGGCCCCCAGGCCCGAAGCCAGGCCCAAGAGCTCGGCCGTGACCTCCCGCACCGCGCCGTTCCGGTGTTCCACCACCACCCAGACGCTCACAGCACACCTCCCTTGTCGCGCAGGAGCTCCACCACCCGCGCCGCCACCCGCTCGGGCGGTCCCTCCAGCAGCTCGGCCTCCCGGCCCGGCGGCGGAGGCTCCAGGGCCTCCACCAGGATGCGGCTACCGGCCTCGCCCACCCGGGCGGGGTCCAGGCCGAGGTCGGACAGGGTGGGGCTGTCGATGGGCTTGCGGCGGGCCTTGCGGATGCCCAGGATGGACACGTACCGGGGCTGGTTGATCCCGGTCTGGATGGTCACCAGGGCCGGAAGGGACATCTCCACGCGCTCGGTCCATCCGCCCTCCAGCTCCCGATCGCACAGGATCCGGCCGTCCGAGACCTCGATCCGGGTGACCAGGGTGGCGCAGGGCACGCCCAGCAGGTGGGCCAGCACCGGCCCCACCAGGGCGTACCCGTCGTCCGCCGCCTGGGCTCCGCACAGGTACAGGTCGTAGCGCTCGTCCCCGGCGGCGGCCCGCAGCACCCGGGCCAGGGCCAGGGGGCCCTGGCCCTCCAGCAGCGGATCCCACACCCGCACCGCCCGGTCCGCGCCCACGGCCAGGCAGCGCCGCAGGGAGTCCTCGTGGGCCTCCGGGCCCACCAGGTACGCGGTGAGCCGGCCTCCGGTGCGCTCGCGCAGGAGCACCGCCTCCTCCAGGGCGAACCGGTCCCACTCGTTCATCTGGAACGGCACTCCGTCGGTCCGGATCGTGCGCCCGTCCGCGGCCACGGCCAGGTCCGCCTCGGCCGTGTCGGGCACGTGCTTGACGAACACCGCGATGTTCATGGTCGCTCCTCGTACGAACTCGGGGTTCTCGCCTCGTGCGGTCTCTGTCCCCTCGGCTGGGCGAGGGCCAAAACCTGGCGTGCTCGAAAGCCAAGTGCCGGGAAGCCGGGCGCCCGTCCTTTGTGCCAACCGATAGCCGTTGGCCCACGGCCGTCGGCGCTCGTTTGTCCCGTATCGCGGCTGAAAAGCCGCTCTCACAACGAGCTTCCCAGCCTTGCCACCCCGATCACGTGTCCCTTGCATCGGAATCCATCGCCCGGCAGACCAGTTCGGCCAGGTCCACGATCTCGACGCGCTCTTCCAGGCCCGCGGTCTTGCGCGCATCCTCCAGGGTGAGCAGGCAGAAGGGACAGGCCGTGACCACGGCGTCCACGCCCAGGTTCGCGGCGTCGCGCACGCGGGCCTGGGCGTTTCGCTCGCCCTCCCCCAGGCCCTCGAGCCACATGCGTCCCCCGCCTCCCTCGCAGCACAGGCTCCGCTCCCGGCACCGGTCGAACTCCACGCACTCTACGCCCGGAAGGGCCCGGAGCACCTCCCGGGGCGGATCGTACACCCCGTTCTGCTTGCCCAAGTAGCAGGGGTCGTGGAACACCACCCGCAGTCCGAGCTCCCCCCCGAACGGAACCCTTCCCTCGGCCACGAGCCGGGCGAGCACCTGGCTGTAGTGTTCCGCCGGCAGGGGCGGGTCGTAGTCCCTGACGAAAGCGTTCATGCAGTGGGGCGACGAGGTGACCACCCGCTCCACCCCGAGCTCCTCCAGCAGGGCCCGGTTCGTCTCGCTCAGCTCCTCGAACAGCCCCAGCTCGCCCAGGCGGAGCATCTCGCTTCCGCAGCACACCTCCTCGGCTCCCAGGGTGGTGTAGACGAACCCGGCCGCCTCGAAGACCCGGGCGAGGGCCCGGGCCATCCCCTGGCAGCGGGGATCGTAGGCCGGGGTGCACCCCACGAACCACAACCACGGGCCCTCGTCGCCTTCGTCCACGCACCGGACCCGGAGCCCTTCGGCCCAGGCGGTGCGCTTCTGGCGGGAGCGGCCCCAGGGGTTCCCGTGCTTGAGCGCCGACTCCAGCGCCTCCATGACCGTGGCGGGGATCCGCCCCTCCTCGATCTTGAGGGTCCGGATCTCCCGGACCACCGCCACCGGCTCCAGGCCCCGGGGGCAGCGTTCGGCGCAGGTACGGCACGCGGTGCAGTCCCACACCTCCTCGCGCCCCACGAGGACCTCGCCGTCCTCCCGGATCAGGGCCTCGTACAGCAGCCGCCGGCTGTTCAGCGGCGAGCGAAGGCTCATGGGGCACCCGCCCGTGCACCGGCCGCACTGGAGGCAGGCGGCCAACTCGTACTTCTCGGCCAGGGGAGTGCCGTCGATGTCCCGGATCCGGGTCACGGCCGCCCGTCCATCAAGGAACCCCTCCCGGGTTCCATCGCTCCCCACCGGGTTCGTGCACCCGGAACGACTCGTCCAGCCACAGGGCGATGACCTCCAGATCGGGGTAGTGCCGGCGGAGCCGGGCAACGGCCTGCCGCAGGTGCTCCGCCTGGGCGACCCCGTCGGCCGGGTTTCCGGCACAGTCGTGGTGGCCCACCACGGCAATGCCCCGCGAGCCGTGCTTGCGTACCGACAGGTCGCACCGTTCCAGGATCGAGGCGGCCCGATCCGGCGGTTCCCCCGTGGCCAGGATCCGGTTGGGCCCGGGTTCGGTGATCGTGTCCACGTACCGCACCCCGAATCGCTTCTTCAGGTACCCCAGCACGGGCTCCTGGGCCCGGCCGTCCATGCAGTTGATGGCCGTGCAGAAGGACATCGGATCCTCCTCGGATCCCCCCGCCGTCGTGGCCCCGCGCACCGTTGCCCGCTCACACCCGGCCCAGGATCCCCCGGGCCACGATCTGTTTCTCGATCTCCTTGGTGCCCTCGTAGATCTCCACGATCTTGGCGTCGCGGTAGAAGCGCTCCACGTCGTTCTCGGCCAGGTAGCCGTATCCCCCGTGGAGCTGGAGGGCCTCGTCCGCCACACGCACGCCGGTCTCGCCGGCCAGCCACTTGGCCATGGCGATCAGCCGGTGGTCCACGGTGCCCGCGTCCACCAGGGCCGCGGCCCGGTACACGAGGCTCCGGGCCGCCTCCACCCGGGTCGCCATCTCCGCGACCTTGAACTGCACCCCTTGGAACGCGGCCAGGGGCCGGCCGAACTGCTCCCGCGCCTTCACGTGGCGCACCGCCATGTCCAGGGCCCCCTGGGCCACGCCCACCCCCTGGGCGGCCACGTGGAGCCGGGTGCGGTTGAAGAACTCCATGAACTGGTGGAAGCCCCGACCCCTCCGGCCGATCAGGTTGGAGGCCGGCACCCGCACCTCGTCCAGCACCACCTCGGCCGTGTCCGAGGCCCGGATGCCGAGCTTTCCCGTGAGCTTGCGCGCCCGGAACCCCGGCCGGTCGGTCTCCACCAGGATGCAGGAGTGCCGGCCGTGGCGGTCGGGCGCCTCCGGGTCGGTCAGGCAGAACACGATCAGGTAGTCGGCCAGGGTCCCGTTGGTGATGAACATCTTGGTGCCGGAGATCACCCATTCGTCCCCGTCGAGCACGGCCGTGGTGCGCACCGAGGTGATGTCGCTCCCCGCGTCGGGCTCGGTGATGGCGGCTCCCATGATGGCCTCGCCCGTGGTCAGCGGGGGCAGGTACCGGCGTTTCTGCTCCTCGGTGCCGAAGAGCAGAATGAGGTCCGATCCGAACACCGTGGAGCCCAGGGACTGGCCGAGGCCCGGGTCCACCCGCCAGAACTCCTCCACCACCAGGCAGAACTCCAGGTAGCCCAGGCCGGCCCCGCCGTACGCCTCGGGGAAGAAGATCCCGAAGAACCCCAGGTCCGCGGCCTTGTCGTAGAGCTCCCGGGGGCAGGCCTCGTTCCGGTCGGCCTCGCGGGCGTACCTGGGGAACTCGCCTTCGGCGAACTCCCGGGCGGCCTGTCGGATGTCCCGTTGCTCGGCGGTCAGCTCGAACTGGCTCACGGCACCTCCCTCCCGCAGGGCTCACGGCGCGGGGCCCCGAACGCCGTGCACGAAGATCCGGTAGAACTGGCCGGCCAGCGCGTCGGGGTCCACGGCGCCGTCCGGGTCGTACCACGAATGGATCCAGTTCATCATGCCGAGGAGCGCGAACGCCCCCACGGTGGGGTCCAGGGCCGGGGCGCCCGAGGCGGCCCTCAGGTCCTCCACCAGGCGGCGGGCCCGATCCAGGTAACGCCGCTGCTTGTCCACGATGACCCGGCGCTTTTCCGGCCCCAGGGCGTCGACCTCGGTGGACAGCAGGGTCAGCTCATGGGGGTGGTCCGCGAAGAACCGCACGTACCGCCGGATCCACTCCCGCACCCGCCCCTCCGGACCCAGGTCGGAGGCAGCCACCTCCTCGATGTCGTCCGTGACCCGGTCGATGCAGAACGACAGGATCTCGAACAGCAGATCCTCCTTGGACCGGTAGTAGTAGTACAGGGCGGGCTTGGTGAAACCGAGGGCATCGGCCAGCTCCTGGAGGCTCGTGCGCCCGTACCCCTTCTCCGCGAACAGCCGGGCCGCCGCCGAAAAGATCTGCTCTTTGCGGTCCTCCCGGGGGACGGAACCCGACACGGTCACCTCCTGGCTTACTTACCGGGCAGTAAGTACCCGAAACCGAAACCGCTGTCAAGGCGTTACACCCCAGCGCCGTGCGGTGACGGGGGAGATGCCAAACTCCGAGGCCGAGCCGGACGGGTTCAGGATTCGACGATTGTGACGATTGAACATCGAATGTTCAATCATCACGAAAGCCGCCTCGGGCCAACCCCGCGTCGGATCTTTTGGGGAAACGGTGTTCCGCCCTCCGGTTCGGATGTCAGAGTTCAGACTTCATGAAGACAGAGGACCATCCTGGCCTCTGAGTTCCGCCCTCTGCCTTCTGATGTGGCCACCCCAAACGCACGGGCCGCTCCTCGCAGGGGGCCCCCTCCCGGCTGCGCCGCGGGCTTCCCAAGCCGCTCCTTCGGCCCATCAAGCCAGAGTCTCGCAAACAGGTCCCACAAGCGCCCTACCGGAGCTTCCATCTCCTTCCTATACACGTCGCGTGAAATCCGTGGCGCCCCGGCGGTCCCTGCGCGAGGGCAGGAAAGAAGGCAGACGGGGAAGCCCCTATTCCCGGGACTTCTCCCGCTTCCCCAGGTAGTACTCGATGCTCGGGGCCATGAGCTCCAGGGCGGACTTGTCGCAGGGAGGGAGTTCCGCGTCGGAGCGGGCCCGGGGTTCGACTCGGCCTCCCCAACGGATGAGCCCGGCCCCCCACACCAGCCCGGCCCCGAACACGCACGTCAGCACGAGTGCGCCCGGCTCCACCCGGCCGGCCTCAAGGGCGTCGCACAGGGCCACGGGGATCGACGCGGCCGAGGTGTTCCCGTACTCCTGGATGCACACCATGACCCGGTCGGGAGGGATGCCGAGCTTGTCCGCCACCTGGTTCAGGATGCGCAGGTTGGCCTGATGGGGCACGAACAGGGCCACGTCGGCCGGGGCGTGACCGCTGTCCTCCAGCACGCTCCGGCACCCCTCGGTCATGGCCCGCACGGCGTGGCGGAAGATCTCCCGACCCTCGAAGCGCAGCGACAGGTGGATCCGGTTGTCGGCGAACCGGTCGAACCCGTGGCCCCAGTTGGGCATGTGCAGGGTGTGGCGGGTGTCGGGTACGCACCCCAGGCGGGCCGCGATGAGCCCGGCCTCGGCCCCCGACGCCTCCAGGACGACGGCACCCGCCGCGTCGCCGAACAGCACCGCCGACTCCCGGCGGGTCCAGTCCATGAGCCACGACGCCCGCTCCGCCCCAATCACCAGGGCGCACCGCACCGTGCCCGCGCGGATCATGTCGGTGGCCACGCTGAGCCCGTACAGGAAGCTCCCGCAGGCCGCGTTCAGGTCGAAGACGGCCGCCCCGTCGGCGCCGATCTGGTTCTTCAGCTTGGACGCGGTGTTGGGGATGATCTCGTCGGGCGTGGTGCTGCCGAACACGATCAGGTCCAGGTCCGCGGCCGTGCGGCCGGCCGCGGCCAGGGCGTGCTCGGCCGCCACCCGCGCCATCTCGCAGGTGGTCACGTGGCTGTAGTGGCGCCGCTCGATGCCGGATCGCGTCCGGATCCACTCGTCCGAGGTGTCGATGAACGTCGCCAGGTCGTCGTTCGTCATCACCGCCGGCGGAACGCACTTGCCCCACCCGGTGATCTCCGCATACCGCATCTCCGCCTCCCTGCCCTCTGGGAACCTACACGTTGGAACGCAAGGGCCGCCGGCGCTCCGAGGGGGGCACCTGCCGCCCCCGGAGGGCCGGTCGCGTAGCGTACCATCGTCGGAGGGAAACGTCTCCACTTGGTAAGCCGTCCCCGGGCACGGCCGGGGTGCCGCACCGGCGCGGGCGTCTCCGGTGCGGCGCGGATCACCGGCCGGGGCCGTGGGGGAGACCTTCGGCGCGCTGCAGGGCGCTCACGGCTCGATCGGGCACGGCAGCTCCAAGGTGTATCCGGCCTGGACGCTGCCGTCGCCTCCCCCGGCCGCGCTTTGCGCCCGGGCGCCGTCCTGGAGGGGCAGATCCACCGTGTCGGGATAGGGTATGTTCACGCCGGGTCCCGCGCCGCACACCCCCGTGGCCTCCGTCCGGATGTCGGGGACGTGCTGCACGGTGAGGCGCACCCGCGGGGGCTCGCCGCCCTCCCCGGGCACGAGGTTTCCGGTCACCTGCACCCGGTCCGTTCCCTTGACGGTCCACGCGCAGTCGTCCTCCATGTGCCCCCCGCCCGAGGCGGTGAGCTCGGCCTCGCCCACCACCGGAAGGGAGGGGTCCGAGAGGTCCACGGTGAGCGGGATCGCCCCCCGGATCTCCAGACGCTGCTCGAACCCCGCCTCGGGGGCCGACATTTCGTAGATCCACTCGTAGCCGAGAGAGAACCCGTCGCACGCCTCGTGCCACTCCACCCCCAGGGCAACCGGAACCGCGGGCAGCCGCGGCGGAACGAACGCGAGGAGGTCGGGGTTGACCACGCCGGCCGCCACGAACGCGTTGCGCACGTTCACGGAGGCCGACACCAGCCCCCACTCGGAGTGCAACATCCCTTCGTCGTGCACCTCTTCCGGGCCCGCCCGGAGCTTGAGCACGGCCTTGCCGTCGGGGCCGGTGACCCCGTCCATCCATTCCATGCTCACGTGGGCCTGGAGTTCGGGGGAGACCGTCCACTCCACCTCCGCGGCCTCCAGCCCACCATGGATCGTCTTGTAGTCCACATCCACCAGCACCCCGCACCCCACGTCCACCACCGCCTGGGGAACGTACTGGGCGGTCACGGTCAGGGTGTAGGTGGCGGCATCGCCCGGGCCGTCGAGGCCCTTGTGGATCGTTTCGGCCGAGGCCTCCAGGCGGACCGAGGTGGCCTCGGCCAGGAGCAGGCCGTGCATGGCCACGTACGCCTGGTAGCCCGCGAGCAGCAGGCCCAAGTCGGTGCCGGCCAGGCCCCACGACGACGTCAGGAGCCCCCCTTGGATTGTGCCGCCGCAACTGCCCCGGGCGGCGCGGCGGGAGGCGCTCCGGCCGTTGGGCGGCACGAACGTATCGAGGGCCAGGATCCACCGCTCCAGGGGCGTGAGCTCCGGCGGTGTGTCGAAGCGCACGCCCAGGGCCTCGAGCACCCGGACCAGGGGATGGTCCGGGTGGGCGCCGTACACCCGGGCGTAGGCGGCCCTCAGGTCCTCGGCGGTGCCGGGGTAGCCGTTCTCCCGGACGACATCGGCGTACGCCTCGAAGGGAGCCGGCTCCCCCTGGGACATGGCGGCCAGCCACGGGATCTCGAAATCGTACAGCCAGAAGTCGTCCTCGCCCCGCTCCGACCCGGCGAGCCGCTGCTGGCCGTCGGGGGCGTACACGCCGACGCCGAGCAGCTCCAGAAGCGCCCACACCCCCTCCTCCGCCCGTTCCGGGTCGGCCAGGGCCCGGGCCACCGCCTCGGGACCCGCCGTCCCGGGGCCCACCCCCTCGGAGTCCGGTGCGCCGGCCGGCGAGCCCGATCCCCCTCCGCACCCACCCGCGAGCACGAAGAACCCCGCCGCAAAAAGGCACGCCACGCCCCTCGGGAGGTTGCATCGTCGTCTGAACATCCTGTTCCGCCCCTTGTCCACGCCGTCCGTGACCGACTCCGAGCCCCCGGGAACGGCCTACTGGGTCGAGGGATCGTTGGTCACCGAGAAATCGAAGGTCACGTCCGAGAAGTCCGGCTCGCACCCCTGCAGAGGACCCCAGTCGCCGGAAAGCACGGACCAGCCCGGCGAGACCCCGGAGTAGGTGAAGTCCGCCACGTGACCGGTCAAATCCTCGGCAGAGGTGCCCACCCACCAGCTCGCCTCGCCCCACCGGAGGGCGCCCTTCAGGGGCACCTCCTTCAGCTCGAGCCGGTTGGCGTAGTTCCCGTCCTCGGTCCGCTGCTCCACCAGCAGATCGCGGAGCTCGAAGTCGTTGATGTTCAAGAGCCCGGTGACCGTGACGTTCCAGGTCACACCCTCCGACACGGTCGTGTAGGTGCTCGTGACGGTCACCGTCCCGTCCGTGGCCAGCTCGGCCTCGCCGTCCAACTCCAGTGGGCCTTCGTTGATCAGCCACAGGGAAGTGGTATCGCTGCCGCTCACGTCCCCGGTGCTCCAGGTGCACACCGCGCCCACCCGGAACCTCACGGAAAGGTGGGTCGCGCCCGCCAGGGTCTCGGTATCCACCACGGACGCGGACCCGCCCCCGCCGGAGTCCCCGCCGTCCGCGGTTCCATCGTCCTGCTCCGGGGTTCCGTCGTCGTCGAACCCCACGGGCGGAGGGTTCTCCAGGTCCACGTCCTCCACCAACTCGGTGGAGACCCCGTCCGCAGTCACGATCGCCGTGCCGCCCTGCATCCACGTGGGCATGGGCACCCGAACCTTGGGCGTTCCATCTTCCACGAACAGCTCGCCCACGGCCGAAAACACCCGCAGGGGGATCTCGAGCATCGAGCCGTCGCCCCCGGCGAGCCAGCTCAGTTTCTGACCCAGCACTTCCATCGCACCCACGAGATCCCCGTACGACACCTGAAGGGCCTCCTCCCCACCGGCCGCCACCTGTTCGAACACCTCCTCGGCCCGATCCGTTCCGCCGAACCCGGACGGCGGCTCCGGGTACACGGTCCGGGTCTCCGGGGACATGCCCGTCACGGTGACCTGTTTCACCGTGGAGACCGGATCGAGGCCGGTCACCGTGAGGGTCACGTCCACCACGTCCCCTGCCGTCCCCCCGACCAGGGAGCCCACCGAGCCCGTGACGCTGGTCCCGGCCGCCACCGTGGCGTCCACCGCCACCTCGCCGAGCGCCCGGGCCGCACCCACCGCGTTCTGGCGGTCCTCGTCCGCCAGGTCCACGTACGTGTCGGCGTCCGCCCCCCCCTGCATCATCCTGTCACCGACGAACGCCTTGACGTCCTGCGCGATCCGGCTTCGTTTCAGGAACCACTGCTGCTGGAACGCGGTTTCGATCGCCTCCGGGGTGGCGTCGTCCGGCAGGTCCACCCCGTGGTCCCGCATGATCCGGATCACCTCTTTCCGCCCCTCCTCACCGCTTCGGGCCAGCCCCCCCACGATCCCCTGGGCCTGGTCGTGGGCCCCCACGATGCCCTGGTAGAGCTGGTACACGGTGTAGCCGGCGAGCCCCAGGGCGATCGCCGTGCCCACGACCGGCGCGGACCGGCCGGACCGGATCCCATCCCCCCGACCCAGGGCGCGGGCCTGCGCGAGCGCGGCCGAGAGGGCCTCCACGTTGTAGGCCTCCACCACCAGGCGGGCCCCCTGCACAAAGGCCGCGTCCAGGGCCTGCTGGACCGCGGCGGACCGATCGGCCCACTCCTGCGCCGTGTCCGGCCCCAGGCTCATCCCGTCGAGCTCGGCCGCCAGGGACAGGAGGCCCTCGGGCCCGGCCAGGCTCCCGGCC
>CAZBGL010000176.1:0-2949 GCA_964491375.1 uncultured Thermodesulfobacteriota bacterium
CATCTGGGCCGGGGTGGCCTCGCCGCCCATGATCGCCTCCATGGCGTCGATCATCTCCCCCTGGGTCAGATCGTGCCCCTCCACCACCTTGCGGATCAGCTCCTTGAGCACGTCTCGCCTCCCGGGCCTCAGCCCCGTTCCAGGAAGTTGCGCAGGATGTTCATGCCCTCGCGGGTCAGAATCGACTCGGGATGGTATTGGATCCCGTACAGCCGGGCCGCATCGTCCGCAATGCCCATGATCTCGCCATCGTCCTCGGTCCATGCGGTCACCCGAAATCGCTCCGGCAGGCTCCGGCGCCGCACCACCAGGCTGTGGTACCGGGTGGCCTCGAACGGATTCGGGATGCCCCGGTGGACGCCGGTGTTGTCGTGGTGCACACGGCTCGTCTTGCCGTGCATCACCCTCCCGGCCCGGACCACCTCGCCGCCGAACGCGTAGGCCATGGACTGGTGGCCCAGGCACACCCCGAGGATGGGGACCCGGCCCGCGAACCGCCGGATCACCTCCACGCTCACGCCGGCGTCGGTGGGGTCGCCCGGCCCCGGGCTGATCACGATCCGGTGGGGCCGCAGCCGGGCGACCCCGTCGGGCGTGATCCGGTCGTTGCGGAACACCCGCACCTCCTCGCCCAGGATCCCGAAGTACTGCACCAGGTTGTAGGTGAACGAGTCGTAGTTGTCGATCATCACGAGCACGGCTCACACCTCCAGGCCCCGGCCGGCCGACTCCAGGGCCCGCCGGAGCGCCGCCGCCTTGTGAAGGGTCTCCCGGTACTCGAACGCCGGAACCGAGTCGGCCACGATCCCGGCCCCGGCCTGGAGCACCACCCGCTCCCCCCGGAACACCAGGGTTCGGATCGCGATGCACGTGTCCACGTTGCCGTCGAAGCCCAGGTATCCCACGGCGCCGGCGTACACGCCCCGCTCCCGGGGCTCCAGCTCCGCGATGAGCTCCATCGCCCGCACCTTGGGGGCGCCGGTGACCGTGCCCGCCGGGAACGTCGCGGCCAGCACGTCCAGGCCGTCGATCCCCGGAGCGAGATCGGCCGACACCGTGGACACGAGGTGCATCACGTGGGAATACCGCTCCACCACGAACGACTCCTCCAGGCGCACCCCGCCCGGCACGGCCACCCGGCCCAGGTCGTTCCGGCCCAGGTCCACCAGCAGCAGATGCTCGGCCCGCTCCTTCTCGTCCGACAGGAGATCCCGCTCCAGGGCCCGGTCTTCGGCCGGGCCGGCCCCCCGGGGCCGGGTCCCCGCGATGGGCCGAACCAGGGCCCGCCCCTCCTCCACCCGCACCATGACCTCGGGGCTTGCGCCCACCAGGGCCTCGTCCTCGAGCACCAGGTGGAACATGTACGGGCTGGGGTTCAGGGTGCGAAGGGCCCGGTACACCGTGAAGGGGTCCGCACCGGTGCGCCCCTCGAAGGGCTGCGAGAGCACGACCTGGATCGCCTCGCCCGCGAGGACGGCCTCCCGGGCCTCGTGCACCATGGACTCGAACCGCTCCTGGGATATCGACGCCTCGATCCGGGGCGGGCCAGCAGGGGCCGGGAAGCGTGCCGCGTCGGGAAGGGGCGCCCGGAGCCGCCCCAGGATCTCGTCGATCTCCTCCAGGGCCCGGCCGTAGGCATCCGCACCCTCCTCCCCCGGCCGGGTGAGCACGATCACGTCCAGGGTTTTTCGCACGTTGTCAAAGGCCAGGAGCCGTCGGGGGGCGAACAGGCGGATGTCCGGAAGGCCCAGCGGTTCGGGCCCGGCCGCAGGAGGAACCCGCTCGAACAGCCGCACCGCCCCGTACCCCACGTAGCCCACGAGTCCTCCGGAAAACCTCGGGAGCCCGGGCACCCGCGGCATCCGGTGCTCCGCCAGGAACCTCCGGAGGGCGTCCACCGGGTCGTCCCCCCGCATCTCCCGGTCACGCCGGCGAACCCGGACCCGTCGGCCCCGGACCTCGACCACGGCCATCGGGTCTGTCCCGACCACCGAATACCGGCCCCACCGCTGCCCGCCCTCCACGCTCTCGAGCAGGAAGGACCAGGACTCCCCTGCCACCTTCAGGTAGGTGCTCACCGGCGTCTCGGTATCGGCCGGCACCCGCGCGGCTACCGGCACCACGGGATGGGAGGCCGCCATCGCCTCGAACCGGGCCGGATCGATCCACACCCCTGGTACGCGCGTCAAGGTTTCCCTCCGGTAGCCCTACGGTACGAAAAAAGGCCGCGGTGTTTCGCGGCCTCTCGGTTCCTGAAACGAAAAAGGCCGCGGACAGCTTAGCGGGCTGCCCGCGGCCGGTCCGTTCATCCCTCGGACGGAGCGGCGGTCAGCCCCCGGACAAAGGCCACCACCGCCACCACACGATTCCGGACGTCATCGCACAACGGGTCGGATTCATGGGTTCGCTCCGTTTCTGGCCGAGAACATTAGCAGAGTGGTCCAGGGCGGTCAACCGGCCTCGAAACCGCGGAACCGGAGGGAAATCAGGGAAACGGGCCGTCGGTCCCCCAGGCTGCAGCACATGCGCTCCGATCGGGGCTGCAACGTCGCCCCCGGCGGGATCCCCCCGTCCAAACGGAATCCCGGAGGGGAAAAACGGCTCAGGTTTCTCCGTCCTCCATGAAGGGCGGCGCCCCGCCCTTGCGGTAGGCCAGGGCCTGGGCCACCGCCACCACCTCCCCGTCCTCCCGGGTCACGGACACGTGGTAACTGGCCGTGCGGCGGGTGAGGGCCACCTCCCGGGCCTCGGCCACGAGCCGCTCGCCCGGCACGCCGGCACGCACGTACGTGATGGACACGTTCAAGGCAAACGCGCTCACCCCGTGGGAGTTGCAGGCGATCTGGAAGGCCTCGTCGATCAGGCTGAACAGCGCCCCGCCGTGGACCATGCCGAACAGGTTGGTCATGTCGGCCGTGGGGGTCATCTCGACCCGACAATATCCTGGAG
>CAZBGL010000177.1:0-4453 GCA_964491375.1 uncultured Thermodesulfobacteriota bacterium
GGGGGGGGGCCGAGACCGCGCGCCGGTTCGTGGATGCGCGCCTGGTGGACCGGTTCCATCTGTTCCTGGCACCCCGGTTGCTGGGCGGCCGGGACGCCGTGCCCGTGCTCGGAGGCCCCAGCCCGGCCCGCATGGACCAGGCCGTAGGGCTGGGAGACCTGGAGGTGGAGCAGGTGGGCCCGGACCTGTACGTGACGGCCGTGCCCCGGTGGGAGTGAAGGCGTGTTCACGGGGATCGTCCAGGACGTGGGGACGGTGAAGGCGGTCTCGCCGTCGGGCGGCGGCGCCCGCGTGCGGATCGGAACCGGGCTGGACACGTCGGACTTTGTTCCGGGCGAGTCCGTGGCCGTGAACGGGGTGTGCCTGACGGTGAGCCGGATCCTCGAGGGCGCCTTCGAGGCGGACGTCTCCCGGGAGACGCTGCAGCGCTCGACCCTGGGCGGGTTGCGCCCGGGCGATCCCGTGAACCTGGAGCGGGCCCTCAGGCCGGCGGACCGCCTGGGGGGCCACATCGTTCTGGGCCACGTGGACGCCACGGGCCGTCTGGAGTGGGTGCGCCCCGAAGGGGCGTTCCGGGTGCTGCGGTTCCGGGCGCCCGAAACCGTGCACCGTTATCTGGTGGAAAAGGGTTCCGTGGCCGTGGACGGCGTGTCGCTCACGGTGTACGAGGTGGTCTCGGGGGGGTTCTCGGTGTCGGTGATCCCCCGGACGTGGGAGGACACGACGCTCCGGTTCCTGCGGGCCGGCAGCCCGGTGAACCTGGAGGCGGACATCCTGGCCAAGTACGTGGAACGCCTCCTGGGCGGGCGGCCCGAAGGGGGGATCACCTGGGACCTTTTGGCGCAGGCGGGCTTCTTGAAGTAGCATGGAAGCTCCGGCGGGCCGAGGGCCGGCCTGTCTGGAGGGCCCTCCCGGCCTTTGGAGACGAGGGGTCCGCCAGGGGCCTGCGGGGGCCGGCATGGCCAACGGCTGACAGCGGTTGGCCGACGGCCGGCAGAAAACCGTTGCTCACCACCGCGGCGACGTTCGGAACAGCACAAGGGATTCGGTCCCTTTAGCGCTCCGGCGTTCCGACGTCCCAGCCTTCCAGCCGAAATCACCGGGAAGGGTGCAGCCATGCCGATCAAGCGGGTGGAACAGGCGATCCGGGACTTCCGCGAGGGCAGGATGGTCATCCTCGTGGACGACGAGGATCGTGAGAACGAGGGGGACCTGGCGATCGCGGCCGAAAAGGTCACCCCCGAGGCCATCAACTTCATGGCCAAGTACGGCCGGGGACTCATCTGCCTGGCCATGACCGAGGAGCGCTGCGACTACCTCCAGCTGCCGCCCATGGTCCAGGACAACACGAGCCCCTTCCAGACCGCCTTCACCGTGTCCATCGAGGCGCGCCGGGGGGTGACCACGGGCATCTCCGCCCACGACCGGGCCACGACCATTCTCACGGCCATCGCCGACGACACCAAGCCCGAGGACCTGGTGCGGCCCGGCCACGTGTTTCCCCTGCGGGCGCGCCGGGGGGGGGTGCTCGTGCGCACGGGCCAGACCGAGGGCTCGGTGGACCTGGCGAGGCTGGCGGGCCTGAAGCCCGCGGCGGTGATCTGCGAGATCATGAACGACGACGGCACGATGGCGCGCCGGCCGGACCTGGAGCGTTTCGCGGCCGAACACGGGCTCCACATCGTGACCATCGCGGACATCATCGAGTACCGGCTCCGGAAGGAGCGGCTGGTGCGCCGGGCGGCCGAGACCCGGCTCCCCACCCGCTACGGGGGCGAATTCCGGGCCATCGTGTACGAGAACGACGTGGACGAGTTCCTTCACGTGGCCCTGGTCAAGGGCGAGGTGGCCGGAGACGAGCCCGTGCTGGTGCGGGTCCATTCCGGGTGCCTCACGGGGGACGTGTTCGGGAGCTTGCGGTGCGACTGCGGTGAGCAACTCCAGCAGGCCATGCGCATGATCGCCGAGGAGGGCCGCGGAGTCGTCCTCTATCTCCACCAGGAGGGCCGGGGCATCGGGCTGGTCAACAAGATGCGGGCCTACGCCCTGCAGGACCAGGGGCGGGACACGGTGGAGGCCAACGAAGAGCTGGGCTTCAAACCGGATCTCCGGGACTACGGCATCGGCGCCCAGATCCTGGTGGACCTGGGGATCCGGAAACTGCGGCTCCTCACCAACAACCCCAAGAAGATCGTGGGAATTGAGGGATACGGCCTCGAGGTGGTGGAGAGGGTGCCCATCGAGATCCCGCCCCACCCCGAAAACGAGCGGTATCTGTCGGCCAAGCGGGAGAAACTGGGACACTGGATCGGCGTGGAGGGGGGCGAGAGGACCAACGGGGAGGAACCGGAGTCCTAGCGGACGGGCCGGTGCATCGCCCCGGGAGGGGCGCCTCCGGCCCGGAGCCAACAGCGAGGGAGAGGCCATGCCCGCAGTGGTGGAAGGGAAGCTTTCGAGCGCAGGGCTGAGGATCGCCCTGGTGGCGAGCCGGTTCAACAGCTTCGTAACGGACCGGCTCGTGGAGGGGGCGGTGGACGCGGTGGTGCGTACGGGCGGCGATCCGGACGCGGTGCGGGTGTACAAGGTGCCCGGGGCGTTTGAGATTCCCCTGGTGGCCAAACGCCTGGCCGCCTCCGGCCGCTACGACGCCGTGGTGTGCCTGGGCGCGGTGATCCGGGGGGCCACCCCCCACTTCGACTACGTGGCCGCGGAGGTGGCCAAGGGGGTGGCCCAGGTGGCCCTGCAGAGCGGCGTGCCCGTGACCTTCGGGGTCCTGACCACCGACACCCTGGAGCAGGCGATCGAACGGGCCGGCTCCAAGGCCGGCAACAAGGGCTTCGAGGCCGCCATGGCGGCCATCGAGACGGTCAACCTGCTCCGGGCCGCGGAGGTGTAGGGGCGCCGTGAGCCGCCGACACCGGGCGCGTCGTGTGGCGCTCCAGGTGCTGTATGGCCTGGACGCCAACCCCGGGCAGGACCCCCGTGCCCTGCTGGAGGAGGTCGCCCCCACGGGCACGGAGTCCTTCGACGCGTCCTACGCGCTGCGTCTCGTGGAAGGGGTCCGGGAGCACCGGGACCGGGTGGACCAGGAGATCGCCGCCGCAAGCCGGCGCTGGCGCGTGGACCGGATGGGGCGTGTGGACCGGAACGTCCTGAGGCTGGCGGTGTACGAGGTGCTCTTCTGCCCGGAGACCCCCGCACCGGTCATCCTGGACGAGGCGGTCCGCCTGGCCCGGGAGTTCGGGACGGAGGATTCGCCCCGGTTCGTGAACGGCGTGCTGGACCCCATCGCCCGAAGGCATCGGCCGGCCGAGGCCCGGCCTGCCGGGGAGGCGCCGTGACCCCCCGGACAGCCCCCCCTCTGACGGACGTCCTCTCGGCCTTTTCCCAGCCCGCGGCCCTGGTGACCGGGGACGGCCGGATCGTGTGGGCCAACGCGGGGTTTCGCAACCTGTTCCCCCCGGACGGGATGCCCGAAAGCCTCCAGGCCTGGGAGGCGGGGGCTCCGGCCGAGGACGAGCCCCTGTGGGAGGCCCTCCAGCGCCGGCGGAGCCTGGTGCGCCGGCTCCCCACCGCCCGGGGGGTTTCGCCCCTGCGGCTCCGGCTGGCACGAAGGCCCGGCGGGGACGGCGTGCTGGTGTGCACGGGGGCGGCCGTGGCCGGGGCCCTGGAGGCCCTCCAGGACCGCACGGCCATCCTGGAGGCGGTGTTCGACAGCCTGAGCGAAGGGGTCCTGGCCATCGACGCACGCGAACGGATCATTGCACTCAGCCGGTCCGCGGAGCGCCTGACCGGGTACGCCGAGGCCGAGGTGCTCGGCCGGGTCTGCCGGGAGGTGTTCCAGGCCGCGCCGGACGTGGAGTGCCCCTTCCACGCCATGATCCGCAGCGGCCACGGCTTCCATCAACGGGAGATGGTGCTCCGGGGGAAGGGGGGCCGGCTCCTGCACGTGGCCGTGAACGCCACCCCCCTGAGGGGGCCGGACGGACGCATCGAGGGGGCGGTGGTGGTGTTCCGGGACCTGTCCGAGATCGACCGCCTCCGATCCGAGCTCCAGGGCGGGGGCGCCCGGCACGGGATCGTGGGCAGCCATCCCTCCATCCTTGGTGTGATGGAGAAGATCGAGACGGTGGCTCCCACCGAGGCCTCCATTCTGATCCTGGGGGAGTCCGGAACGGGCAAGGAGCTGGTGGCCCGGGCCATTCACCGGCTCAGCCCCCGGCGGGACAAGCCCTTCATCAAGGTCAACTGCGCCGCTCTGGCCGAGGGCCTGCTGGAGAGCGAGCTGTTCGGCCATGTGCGGGGGGCGTTCACCGGAGCGATCAAGGACCGCACCGGCCGGTTCGAGGCGGCGGACGGCGGAACCCTTTTCCTGGACGAAATCGGGGAGACCTCCCCCGCCCTCCAGGTCAAGCTCCTCCGGGTGCTCCAGGAGGGGGAGTTCGAACGCCTC
>CAZBGL010000178.1:0-17477 GCA_964491375.1 uncultured Thermodesulfobacteriota bacterium
GTGCTCACCGGGTTCATCGAACCCCACATGTGGGCCGGGTATTCGGGCGGCCGGAAGTCCCTGCTCCCCGGGCTCTCGGGCATCGAGACCCTCCAGTACATGCACGGCCCCGAGATGGTGGCCCACCCGGGCACCGTGTACGGAAAACTCGACGGCAACCCGTTCCACGAGGCGGGCCTGCGGGTGATGGAGATGGCCGGAGCCGACTTTGTCGTGAACGTCACCCTGGACACACGCAAGCGGATCACCGGCGTGTTCTCGGGGAACCCGGTGGAGGCCCACCTGCGGGGATGCGCGTTCCTGTCGGAGCACTGCGTGCGAGAGGTGGAGGCTCCCCTGGACTTCGTCGTGACCACGAACGCGGGCGCCCCGTTGGACTGCAACCTCTACCAGACCGTGAAGGGCATGACGGGCGCGGCCGCGGTGGTCAAGCCCGGGGGCGACATCGTGATCGCCAGCGCCTGCCCCGAGGGAGCGGGGAGCCCCGAGTACCGGAAGATCCTGGAGATGGTGGACTCGCCCCGCGCCTTCCTGGAGCGCCTCATGCGCAAGGAGTTCTTCATCCCCGACCAGTGGTGCGCCCAGGAGACCTACCAGGTGGTGAGCGAGTGCAATGTGTGGGTGTACACAGAGGGCCTCTCCCCGCAGGAGCTCGAGCGCTTCCATTTCCGGCCCGCGAGCGACGTGGCCGGGGCGGTGCGGGAACTGCTCGGCCGCCACGGCCCGGGCGCCCGCTGGGCCGTGGTGCCCGACGGCCCCATGGTGATCCTGAAACCCAGGGATCCCGCCGGAGGAGCGGGCCCCTGACCCGTTTTGGGGAACGCATCGGGACGTTCTTTCTCTTCGTCGAAGTGTTCCATAATCCCCTGTGAGCCGCGCAAAGATGGCCTCTTTCCTGTTTCCGTGTTGACAAACGTGGTTTGATGTACACAAGATGAACAAGCAGGGCGGGCTGGCCGGAAGGGCCTGCCCGGGCCGGAGGTGCGCCATGGCCGTGCGGGGCGACGACGGGCGTTCGCTGCGGGTGCTCACCGCTGCGTGGGAGGCTGCCCCCCAGGCCGTGGTTCTGTTCGCGCCCAGTACCCGGCGTGTCCGATTCGCCAATCGCACGTTCTCCCGGCTCACCGGCATCGCGCCCGACCGGATCCCGGGCACGGATGTGCTCTACTGCCTGGGGGAGACGGCCCGGCCCGTGCTCTCATCGGCGCTGCGCACCCTGCGGGGAGGGAATCGCGGCGGGGTGTCGGTGGAGTTCGCCCTGGAGATCCCCTTGCGTCCCCGCCGCCGGGTGGAGGGCGAGCTGCGGCTGATCCCGGTCTCGGAGAAGCGGCGCCTGGCCGCCCTGTACCTGAGCGACGTGACCGACAGGCGGGACCGGGAGGCCGAGCTCGAGCGCTCCCTCCGCCACCTGGCCCAGGTGGTGGACCGCTCGCCCCACCCGGTGATCGTCACGGACGACAGGGGCCGGATCACCCGGTTCAACCGGGGGGCCCAGGCGCTGTTGGGTTTTTCGGCCCGCGATGTGGTGTCTCGCCGGTACATCCAGGAATTCTACGAGGGGAACGCGGCCCGGGAGGTCATGGACCGGGTTCGAGGGCCGGACCACGGGGGGGTTGGCGTGCTGGAACGGTACCAGACGATCATGATCACCCGGAACCGCGAGCGGGTGCCCGTGTGGCTCACGGTGCACCTGCTCTACGACGAGCACGGCAGGGAGGCTGGAACGGTGAGCTTCATCCACGACCTCCGGCACGTGGTGGAGCTGGAGCGCCAGCTCGAGGAGGTCCAGATGCAGCTCATTCACGCCGACAAGATGGCCTCCCTCGGGAAGCTCGCCGCAGGCGTGGCCCACGAGATCAACAACCCCCTGGGCGGCATCCTCCTGTTCGGCGGGCTCCTGCTCGAGGAAATGGACTTCTCGGATCCCCGGCGGGGCGACGTGGACCGGATCGTGCAGGAGGCCCGCCGGTGCAAGGAGATCGTGAACTCGCTCCTGGACTTCGCCCACCAGCGCCGCCGGTACCAGGAGCCGGTGGACCTGAACGCGGCGCTCCACCAGTGCATGGAGCTCCTGGGGAGCAAGGCCCTGTTCCACAACATCCGGGTCCGTTGGGATCTGGCCGACGAGCTCCCCCTGGTGATCGGGAATCCCAGCCAGATCAAGCAGGTGTTCACCAACATCGTGACGAACGCCGTGGACGCCATGGAGGGGGAAGGGGAGCTGCGTCTCCGGTCGGGCTGCGATCCCCACACCCGGGAAGTATGGGTGTCGTTCACCGACACCGGCCCGGGCATGCCGGCGGCCATCCGGGCCCGCATCTTCGAGCCGTTCTTCACCACCAAGGAGCCCGGCCGGGGCACCGGCCTGGGGCTGAGCCTTTCGTACAACATCATGCGGATGCACGGCGGGGACATCCGGGTGGAGTCCCGGCCCGGCCGGGGGGCCACGTTCGTGGTGGTGTTCCCCCTGCCCGAGGAGGAGTCGTGCGGGTCCTGATCGTGGACGACGAGCGGTCCATCCGGGAGGGGCTGGCCAAGACCCTGCGCCGCATGGGCCACGAGGTGGACGTGTGCCCGGACGGCCGGTCCGCCCTGGACTGCTTCACCGGGGGGGACTACGACCTCGTGTTCCTGGACCTCAAGATGCCCGGGCTCGACGGCATGGACGTGCTGGCCCGCATGCGGGAGATCGACCCGGAGGTGATCGTGGTGATCATCACGGGCTACCCCTCGGTGGACAACGTGCTCAAGGCGTTCCGCCTGGGGGCCTACGACTACCTGCCCAAGCCGTTCTCGCCCCAGGAGGTGCGCATCACCACGCTCCGCGCCGAGGAGCGCCGGCAGCTGCGGTTCGAAAACGAGCAGCTCCGCCGCCAACTCCAGGCGCGCACCGGCCGGTACGTGATCAGCTCGAGCCCGAGGATGCGCGAGGTGAACGCGCTGATCGAGAAGGTGGCGGCCACGGACACGAGCGTGCTCATCACCGGCGAGAGCGGCACGGGCAAGGAGGTGGTGGCCCGGATGATCTGGGAGCTCTCGGGCCGGCGCGACCGGGAGTTCGTGGCGGTGGACTGCTCGGCCCTATCCGGGCCCCTGCTCGAGAGCGAGCTGTTCGGCCACGTGAAGGGCGCGTTCACGGGTGCCCACGCGCCCAAGCGGGGCCTGTTCGAGCTGGCCAATGGGGGGACGTTTTTCCTGGACGAGGTGGGCAACCTGAGCCTGGAGACGCAGGCAAAGCTCCTCCGGGTGCTCCAGGAGAAGGAGATCAAGCCCGTGGGGGGGCTCCGGGCCCGCAAGGTGGACGTACGGATCATCGCGGCCACCAACGCCGATCTCCAGCAGGCGGTGCGCGAGGGCACGTTTCGCGAGGACCTTTACTATCGGTTGGCCGTGTTCCCCATCCACCTGCCGCCCCTCCGGGAGCGCATGGAGGACCTGCCCGAACTGGTGCGCCACTTCGTGGGGGTGTACGCGCCCAAGGTGCACAAGCGGTTCCGGGAGATCTCGCCGGGGTTCCTCTCGGTGCTCGCCTCCTACAACTTCCCGGGCAACATCCGGGAACTCGAGAACATCGTCCAGCGGGCCGTACTGCTGGAGGACACGGACGTGCTCCGGCCGTCGAGCCTTCCCGCCTACCTGCTGAAGAACCAGCCGAACCACCGCAAGCGGTTCCCCACCCTGGAGGAGCTGGAGCGGGATCACATCGCGCTCGTGCTCCGGGCCTGCGACCGGCAGAAGACCCGCGCCGCCCAGATCCTGGGCATCGACCGCAAGACCCTGTACCGGAAGATGAAGCGTTACGGGCTGGCCTGATGCCCCGGCCCCCGGGCTTGTCGGGAACGGTTTGCTCGAAGCCGGCGGAGCCCGGGAGGGTTGCCTGCGAAGGCGGGCGCGGCACCTACAATCGCCGCGGCCCTGATGTTGGTGAGCGGCGTTGGCGTGCCCCGGGGGTGCTCGCCGGGCGTGTCCAAGCGGCAAGGTGCCGCGGCGAGGTCGCATACTGCGTGTTCACGCCCGCGGAGCCAGGCGGCCCTCCCGGGCGAGAGAAGCGGACGGACTGCCGAGGTGGCTGGGCCCACGCCCCTCGGCTTCGCGAGGGAACGGCCCTGATGGTGGTTTCATGGAAGTGGTTCGCGGGGGTGCCGGCAGGGACCTGTTTTCGCTTGGGGCCCCGGCCTCGGTGGAGGTGCTCGCAAGACCTTCATGCCGCTCGCGTGCACGGTTGAGGGCTTGGGAGGCGACGGCGTCCGGCCTTCCGGCCCCTGCGCGACTCCAGGCCCCTGGCGGCGTTGGAATGGGCGGACGATATGCCTTTGCTCCGCCTCGGGGGTGGGCCCGGGGCGTTTCTAGTGCCCCATCGTGCCCCGCGCCGCGCCAAACGGGGCGGGGCAAAACGCCCCTTCTGGGGGATCCTCCATAACATCTGGTAATTACTGGGTTGTTCTCCAGTGGATCTCCAAAACGGTTTTTTGGAGCCGCACCGTCCGCGTGGCAATGTGCCCCACGGGGACGGGATCCCGGCCCCACGCGTTCCGATGTTGAGAATATTTTCTTTGTTATTTCAGCATATTAGGTGGGTTGGCCCGAGCCTTGCTGTACAAGGGGGGCAAACACGCACGGGGGAACGGGCCCCGGAAGGAGGACGGACATGGAGCGCCACACCGACATCATGATCATCGACACGGACCGCAACCGGGTGAAGCAGCTGCGCCGGATCCTCACCGAAGCCCGCAAGGACCTGCGCATCGAGGAGGTGACCCGGGTGGAGGGATGCCGGGAGGCCGTGCTCCAGCAGCGTCCGGCCCTGGTGCTCCTGCACACCACCTTCCCGTACCTGGAAAAAGACGGCACGGGCCTGCTGGAGCTCATCCAGGAGGACTTCCGCACCACCCGCACCGGCGTGATGCTGGTTCTCCCCATGCCCAGCTACATGGTGTACCGCACCGGCTACCAGGAGGGCGTCGAGATCCTGGACATGGCCGATGACCTGATCACCACGGACTACACCAGCGACATGATCCAGAACATCGTGCTGAGCTACCTGGAACGCAAGGCGGCCCTGGATGCCGCGTACGAGGCCGAGCGGGCCGGCGTTCCCGAGTACGCCTTCGTGCCCAAGCAGGTCTGATCCCTCGTCCGTCCGGGCCCGGGTCGACGACCCGGGCCCTTGGTCTGCCGGCGGGCGGGTTTCCAGCGCGAGGAGGAGGGGATGGCGGAAGCGGCCGGAAGCGCCGGTCTGACCGGCGCCGTTCTCGTGGTGGGCGGTGGCGTCGGGGGCATGCAGGCCAGCCTGGACCTGGCCGAGAGCGGGTTCCACGTGTACCTGGCCGAGGCCCGCTCGGCCATCGGCGGCCACATGGCCCAGCTCGACAAGACGTTTCCCACGAACGACTGCGCCATGTGCACCATCAGCCCCAAGCTGGTGGACGCGGGCCGCCACCCGGACATCGAGGTCCTGACCAACGTGGACGTGCTCGGCGTGGAGGGCCAGGCCGGGGACTTCCGGGTCCGGATCCGGCGCCGGCCCCGGTACGTGCGCGAGGACCGGTGCACGGCCTGCGGGGACTGCGAAGCGGTGTGTCCCGTGGAGATCCCCGACCCCTTCAACGAGGGGCTCGCGCGGCGCAAGGCCGTGCACAAGCTCTATCCCCAGGCCGTGCCCAACGCCTACACCGTGGAGAAAAAGGGCGTGAGCCCCTGCCGGGACGCCTGCCCCGCCGGACAACGGGCCCAGGGCTACATCGCCCACATCCGCAACGGCGACTACGAGGCCGCCTTCCGCACGATCAAGCTCGACAACCCGTTTCCGGGCATCTGCGGCCGCATCTGCAACCACCGGTGTGAGGACGCCTGCAACCGGGGCAAGCTGGACGAACCCCTGGACATCCGGGCCCTCAAGCGGTTCGTGGCCGACTGGGCGTATTCCCGGCCCTACGAGCCGCCCGAGCCGGCGCCGCGCCGGTTCTCCGAGCGGATCGCGGTGATCGGTGCCGGGCCGTGCGGGCTGACGGCCGCCAAGGACCTGTGTCTGCTGGGCTATCCGGTGACCGTGTTCGAGGCCCTTCCCGTGGCGGGCGGAATGCTCCGGGTGGGGGTGCCCGAGTACCGGTTGCCGGCCTGGATCATCGACCGTGAGGTCCAGGAGATCGTGGACCTCGGGGTCGACCTGCGGCTCAACGCGCCGGTGAACAACGTGGAGGACCTGTTCCGGGAGGGCTTCTCGGCCGTGCTCGTGGCCGTGGGCGCCCACGAGGGCGTGCGGCTCCCGATTCCCGGCGCGGACCTTCCCGGCGTGTTCACCAACACCGCGTTCCTGCGGGACGTGCGCCTGGGCAAGGCCCCGGAGCTGGGACGGCGGGTGGTGGTGATCGGTGCGGGCGACGTGGCCATGGACTGCGCCCGCACCGCCGTGCGCCTGGGCTCCGAGGTGGCCGTGCACTACCGGCGTTCCCGCGAGGAGGCCTCGGCCCATCCCCTGGAGATCCTGCACGCCGAGGAAGAGGGCGTGGCGTTCCACTTCCACTCGAGCCCGGTGGCCATCCTGGCGGGCCCCGACGGCCGGGTGCGGGCCGTGCGGCTCCAGAAGATGCGACCGGGCGAGCCCGACGCCTCGGGTCGCCGCCGGCCCGTTCCGGTGGAGGGCTCGGAGTACGAGGTGCCGTGTGACAGCGTGATCTTCTCGGTGGGACAGCGGGCGGGCCTGGCGTTCATCCCTCCGGACGCCGGCGTGGAGGTGAGCCCGGCGAACACCGTGGTGGTGGACCCCGTGACCTGCGCCACGGCTCGGCCGGGGCTCTTCGCCGCGGGCGACACGACCACGGGCACGGCGTTCGTGATCGAGGCCGTGGCATCGGGCCACAAGGCCGCCCGGGGCATCCACGCCTACCTCAGGGGCGAGCCGGCGCGGCCCACGGTGCGCGAGCGCCTGCCCGTGGCCGACATCCCGGCCGAGGAACTGGAGCTGCGGGCCGCCCGGGGCGAGATCCGCCGCCAGGGAAGGCTCCGGGTGCGCACGCTCGACCCGAGGGAGCGCCGCCGGTCGTTCGAGGAGGTGAGCCTGGGGTACACCGAGGAGGAGGCCCGCAAAGAGGCCGAGCGGTGCCTGGCGTGCGGGGTGTGCTCCGAGTGCCACGCGTGCGTGGAGGCGTGCAAGGCCGACGCCCTGGACCACGAGGAACTGCCCCGCGAGGAGGAACTGCGGGTGGGCGCCGTGGTTCTGGTGCCGGGCTACGAGGCCTATGACGCCCGCCTCAGCCAGGAGTTCGGCCTGGGACGGTTCCCCAACGTGGTCACGGCCCTGCAGATCGAGCGGATGCTGTCGGCTTCCGGTCCCACCCGGGGCCACGTGAAGCGGCCCGGGGACGGGAAGACCCCCCGGAAGGTCGCGTTCCTCCAATGCGTGGGCAGCCGGGACCGCAAGCACGACTACTGCTCCAGTGTGTGCTGCATGTATGCGGCCAAGGAAGCCATCATGGTCAAGGAACACGAGCCCGAGACCGAGGTGGCCGTGTTCTTCATGGATGCCCGGTCGTTCTCCAAGGGCTATGACGCCTACTACCGCCGGGCCCGGGAGCAGTACGGCGTGCGGTACGAGCGGTGCCGGGTGTCACGGGTGCTCCAGGACCCGGCCACCGGGGACCTCACGGTGCGTTACGTGCGCGACGGCCAGGTGCTGGAGGAGACCTTCGACCTCGTGGTGCTTTCGGTGGGCATGGAGATCTCTCCCCAGGTCCGGGACCTGGCCCGGCGGCTCGGCATCGAGGTGGACGAGCACGGGTTCTGCCGGACGAGCCTGTTCACCCCGCTCGAGACGGATCGGCCCGGCATCTACGTGGCTGGGCCCTTCCGTGAACCCAAGGACATCCCCGAGACCGTCACCGAGGCGAGCGGCGCGGCGTCCCGGGCCGCGGCCCTGCTGGCCGGGGTGCGGGGTACCCTGACCCGCCGGATCGAGTACCCGCCCGAGCGGGACGTGAGCGGGGAGCCCCCGCGGATCGGTGTGTTCGTGTGCCACTGCGGGTCCAACATCGGCGGATTCCTGGACGTGCCCGCCGTGGCCGAGTACGCCGGGACCCTTCCGGGGGTGGTCCACGCCGAGGCCAACCTGTACACCTGCAGCCAGGACACGGTGAGGCACATCACCGAGACGGTCCGCGAAAAGGGCCTCAACCGTGTCGTGGTGGCCTCGTGCACGCCGCGAACCCACGAGCCCCTTTTCCAGGACGCCGTGAGGGCCGGCGGGCTCAACCCGGCCCTGTTCGAGATGGCCAACATCCGGAACCACTGTTCCTGGGTCCACCCCGGCCGGTGGGACGAGGCCACGGCCAAGGCCAAGGACCTCGTGCGTGCGGCCGTGGCCCGCGCCAGCCGGCTGCAGCCGCTGAGGAGCCTGCGCTATCCCGTGAAACGGTCGGCCCTGGTGCTGGGCGGGGGAGCGGCCGGCATGACCGCCGCGCTGGGGCTGGCGGACCAGGGGTTCGGGGTGCACCTGGTGGAGCGCACCGGCGAGCTCGGTGGCAACCTCCGGAGGGTGCGGTTCCTGGAGACCGGCAAGAGCCCGGCGCGTTTCCTCGAGGACCGGATTCGGCGGGTGATCTCCCACCCGAACATCGAGGTCCACCTGGAGACCGAACTGGAGGAACTGTCCGGGTTTGCCGGCAACTTCACGAGCCGGTTGCGCCACCGCTCGGGCGGCCAGGGGGAGGTGGAGCACGGCGTGGTCGTCGTGGCCACGGGAGCCCGGGAGTACCGGGGGCCGGAGTGCGGGCTGGGTACCCACCCGGACATCGTCACCGGCCTGGAGTTCGAGGAGTTCCTGTTCCACAAGGCCGCGGGCAATGGCCACGACCTGAGGCTGCCCCTGGCGGAGCGGCCCCTGCCCGACCACGTGGTCATGATCCTGTGCGTGGGCCCGGCGCAGCGGTTCTGCGCGCGCACATGTTGCACCACGGCCATCAAGGATGCCCTCGTCCTCAAGGAGCTTCGGCCCTCGGCCCGGATCACCGTGTTGTGCAAGGACATCCGCACGTACGGCTTCAAAGAGCGCCTGTACACCGAGGCCCGTCGGCGGGGCGTGCTGTTCCGGCGGTACGACGAGGACGAGCCTCCCCAGGTGGTGACGGAGTCCGGCCGGGTGTCGGTGCGGTACCGGGACGCGATCGCGGGTCGGGAAGCGTGGCTGCGGCCCGATCTCGTGGTGCTGGCCGAACCCATCGTGCCCCATCCGGACCTGCCGGACCTGGCCAGCCGGCTCAAAGTGCCCCTGGACGCCGACGGGTTCCTGCTGGAGGCCCACGTGAAGCTGCGGCCCGTGGACTTCCAGGCCCAGGGTCTGTACCTGGCAGGGCTCGCCCACTACCCCAAGCTGTTGTCCGAGTCCATCGCCCAGGCCCAGGCCGCGGCCGCGCGGGCCACCACCGTTCTGAGCCGCGAGGTGCTCGAGAGCGCCGGCGTGGTGGCGCAGGTGGACCCGGAGCGGTGCGCCGGGTGCCTCACCTGTGTGCGGGTGTGCCCCTACGACGTGCCGCGGATCGAGGCGGATCTCACGGGCGCGGGCGGTATTGCGGGCGCGGCCCGCATCGAGCCGGCCCTGTGCCACGGATGCGGTACGTGTGCGGCCGAGTGCCCGGCCAAGGCCATCCAGCTCGCCCACTACACCGACGACCAGATCGAGGCCGCGGTGGAGGCGTTGTTCGGAGGCTAGGACGCTGGAACGGTTGGAAGGCTAGAAGTCTGGATGCCGGCTAGCATCCCACCGTCTAGCTTTCTGGCCGCCGGCCGGTCCGGGGGCCGAGGTTCCGGAGCCTGCGAAGTCCGGTGTTTTGCCTCGTCGCGGCACCGGGGTGCTGGGGAACAGGCTGCCGGACCGGCCCGCGAAGCTTGGGCAGCGTTCTCCCGCCCACGGGTGGGAGGGGGCAGGAAGGAGGAACCGTGTTGGAGGTCCGCGAGACAGCAACGGTCATCCGTGGCCTGTCCGCCGTCCTTAGCCTTTCCCGGAGGTGAGACCATGAGCGGGACGTTCGAACCGCGGATCGTGGCCTTTTGCTGCCACCACTGCGCCTACGGAGCGGCCGATCTGGCGGGGGCCATGCGGCTCCGCTACCCGGAAGCCGTGCGCGTGGTGCGGCTGCCCTGCACCGGGAAACTCGACGTGGCCTACGTGCTCGAGGCGTTCGAAAAGGGTGCGGACGGCGCGTTCGTGGCCGGGTGACTGGAAGGCGACTGCCATTACCTGGACGGTAATACGAACGCAAAGCGTCGCGTACAGTACATCCGAAAGCTCCTGGACGAGATCGGTCTGGAGGGCGAGAGGGTGCGCATGTACAACCTCTCGTCGGCCCAGGCCCAGCGGTTCGCGGAGATCTGTGCCGAGATGACCGAGGCCGTGCGGGCCTTGGGGCCCAGCCCCTTGCGGGTCCGGCAGCCGGAACGGGATGCCCGACCGGAGGAGGCCCGGCCGGGCGGGGAGGTGGCACCATGATCGTGGCCGAACAGAAACCCCTGGAGGAGATCCTGAAGCTGGTGGACGGGGCCCGCTCCGTACTCGTGCTGGGGTGCGGCACGTGCGTCACGGTGTGCTTTGCCGGGGGAGCCAAGGAAGCCGAGGTGCTGGCCGCGGCCATGCGGATGCGCTCCAGACTGGACGACCGTCCCCTGGAGGTGTCCCACGGGGTGGTCCAGCGCCAGTGCGAGTGGGAATACCTGGACGCTGCCCGGCCGCTCCTGGAGGGCGTGGACTGCGTGGTGAGCCTGGGATGCGGAGTAGGGGTGCAGGCCGTAGTGGAGCGGTTTCCGGACACGCGCACCGTACCCGGCCTCAACACGCGCTTCTACGGCTTGCCCACCGTGCACGGGGTGTGGGAGGCGCGCTGCGCCGGGTGCGGGGACTGCGTGCTCGGACTCACCGACGGAATCTGCCCGGTGGCCCGATGTTCCAAGAGCCTCCTGAACGGTCCCTGCGGCGGATCCCAGGGCGGAAAGTGCGAAGTGAACCCGGAGACCCCGTGTGCCTGGCACCTGATCTACGACCGGATGAAGGCCATGGGGCATCTGGACCGCCTCGAGGCGATCCAACCGCCCAAGGACTGGAGGCCTGGCCCAAGCGGCGGGCCGGGCCGCATCGTGAGGCCGGACCTCATGCGGGACGCATCCGCCCGGGCCGGCGCCCAGACGGCCGAAACCACGGTGTGAACGAAAGGGAGGCAGGCCATGGCAGACGGGAACGGCGCCCGAAGCAACCTGGAACGCGTGCTAGCCGAGGGGGCGTTCGCGGTCACGGCCGAACTGGGTCCGCCTAAGGGGGCGGATCCCGAGGTGATCCGGCGCAAGGCGGGGTTGCTGCGCGGCGTGGTGGACGCGGTAAACATCACCGACAACCAGACGGCCGTGGTACGCATGTCGTCCATCGGGGCGGCCGTGATCGCCAAGGCCGAGGGCGTGGAGCCGGTGGTTCAGATGACCTGCCGCGACCGGAACCGCCTGGCGATCCAGTCCGACCTGCTGGGCGCGTGGGCCCTGGGCCTGAGGAACCTCCTGTGCCTGTCGGGCGACCACCAGACATTCGGCAACCACCCCGAGGCGAAGAACGTCTGGGACATCGATTCGATCCAGCTCCTCAAGATCATGGAGGACATGGGCTCCCGGGGCGTGTTCGCCTGCGGCGACGCCGTGGAGGGCGATCCGCCCCGGTTCTTTTTGGGTGCGGCCGAGAACCCCTTTGCCGAGCCCTACGAGTACCGCCCGTTCCGCGTGGCCAAGAAGGTGCAGGCCGGAGCCCGGTTCATCCAGACCCAGTGCATCTACAACATGGAGCGGTTCCGGGAGTTCATGGCCCAACTGGGCGACATGGGGGTGCTCGACCGGGTGTACGTGCTGGCCGGCTTGAGCCCGCTCAAGGGACCGGCCATGGCCCGGTACATGCGCGACCAGGTTCCGGGCATGGACGTCCCCGACGAGATCGTGGAGCGCATGGCCGCAGCCGGCCAGGGGATCGACGACAAGGCCGAGCGCACCAAGGCGTTCCGGCAGGAGGGCATCCGGATCTGCATCGAGCAGATCCAGCAGGTACGCGAGATCCCGGGGGTGGCCGGGGTGCACATCATGGCCATCGAGTGGGAGGAAGCCGTGCGGCCCATTGTGGAAGGCGCCGGGCTCCTGCCCCGGCCCGAGCCCCTGCCCGCGGCGGGAGCCGCAGGTGCCTGACGGCCCCGGGTGGAAGGGCGCCCGGGAGGACGAGCCGGCGACCCGGTTCCCGGTGGGAGATGAGCGGAAAGGAGCGTTTCCATGGCGACCGCACAGGCAGCCGAGGTTTCCCTGGCAGAGCGTATCGAGCGGGCCACCGGTGAGAACGCCTTCCTGTGCTACCAGTGCCAGCGGTGCTCGGCCGGCTGTCCCATGGCCGAGCACTTCGATCTCCTGCCCAGCGAGGTGCTCCGGGCGATCCAGGACGGGGACGAATCGGTGATCCGCAGCCGCACCGTGTGGCTGTGCGCATCGTGCCAGACGTGCAACACCCGGTGCCCCCAGGGGATCGATCTGCCGGCCATCCTGGACCACTTCCGGCAGCAGACCCTTCGGCACGCCTCGGTTCCCGAGACGGCCCGGTTCTTCCGGGTGTTCATGCGCCACGTGAGGGCCTTCGGCCGGGTGTGGGAACTGGGGCTCATGGGCGAACTGAACCTGCGCGACGGAAAGCCCCTACGGGACCTGTCCATGGGGCTCCGCATGATGCGAAAGGGCACGATCCGGTTCCTTCCGGAGTTCGCCCGCACCCCCCGCCGCGTGGAGCCCGTGGAGCCTTCGGAGGACCGGGTGGCCTACTACCCGGGCTGTTCCCTGCACGCCACCGGGCTCGGTTTCGACCGATCCTTTCGTGCCGCCGCCTCGGCCGTGGGCCTGGAGCTCGTGGAGATCCCCGGGTGGACCTGCTGCGGCGCCACGCCGGTACACGGAACGGACCCCTTCCTGGCCGCAGCCCTTCCCCTTCGCAACCTGAGCGTGGTGGAGCGCATGGGCTTGGACCGGGTTGTGGCACCGTGCGCCGCGTGCTACGGGCGGTTCTGCTCGGCCCTGGCCGAGTACCGCACGGACGGCGACCTGGCCGTGCGGGTGGACGACTGGCTCGGGGAACCCTTTGGGGACAGGGTGCGGGTGGAGAATGCGGTCGACGCCCTGGCGGAGCGGCTGCCGAAACGGCGCGAGGACCCGGAACGCCCCCTCATGGGCCTCAAGGTGGCGTGCTACTACGGGTGCCTGCTCACGCGGCCCGACACGGTGACGGGTGCGGCGGACCCGGAGAACCCCACGGGCATGGAGCGCGTCGTTCGGTCGCTGGGGGGCGAGCCCGTGGACTGGGGCCGCAAGACCGACTGCTGCGGCGGGAGCCTGGCCGTGCCACGGCCGGAGCGGGCCCGCGAGATGACGGCGGCGGTGCTCCGGGACGCCAAGGCGTCGGGGGCCGAGGTCGTGGCCGTGGCGTGTCCCCTGTGCCACGTGAACCTGGATGCGCGCCAGCCCGAGATGGCCGGCGACCTGGGTTTCACCCTGCCCGTGGTGTACATCAGCCAGTTGGCCGGATTCGCCCTGGGCCTGCCCGAGGAACATCTGGGCCTGGACCTGCTGGCGGTCCCGGCCGAGCCCGTCCTGGGGGCTTCCGCCCGGGTGTGAACCCGGGGAGGGGGGCAATTCCGCCACGGCCTCCGCCCTCTGCTGTCCTGCGCGTGTTGGGGGGGCGTTCCCGAAGAAGACGGACCGGCCGGGAACCGCCCGGGTTGACATCCGGAAGATGTCCAAGGTATCCATTCCTTTGTCGTTTCCTGGGTCTTTACCCTTCCAGCCGGAAGTGGAAGAAGGGGTGTCCTGATATGCGGATCCGTGATGTGCATCGATCACCTGTTTCACAGCCCGGCCGGGTGAGCCGGCCCCGGAGGGAGGAGGCGGTGGCGCCGTCGTCCCCGGCGGGGCGGGCCGCCGACCGGGTGGATCTCTCCGCACGCAGCCTGGAGGTCCAGCGGGCACGGCGCATCGCGCTTCAGGCTCCGGACGTCCGGGAGGACCTGGTTCAGGCCATCCTGGCCGAGATCCGGGCCGGACGGTACCGGGTCACCGGCCGGGACGTGGTGCCCAGGATGATCCGGGAGCATCTGTGGGATGCCCGGGGGATTCCGCCCGAAGGGTTGCCGGCCGGCTGGTGACACCGGCGGCCCCCGGTGCGTTTCGCCCCGGGGGCTTTCTTTTCTTGCCTTCACCCGCGCGCGGGCCCATGTTTCCCCGTTCGGCAGGCCTTGGGTTCGAGGAGGGGAACGGCCATGCGCGTGGGAATGATCTCCACCCATCCGCCCATCGAGTGCGGCATCGCCACCTACACCCAGTATCTGGTGGAGGCCCTTCGGGGCCGGGCCGTGGACGTGTACGTGGTGGGTCACCTGGGAAGCAGCGGACACCAGGTGTTCCCCGCCTTCGACTACGAGGACGAGGACCTGCCCGAGCGGGCCTACTCCGCCATGATGCGGCTCACCCCGGATGTGGTGCACGTCCAGCACGAGTTCGCGCTGTACGGCCGCCACCACGGGGTGAACGTGGTGCCTCTGATCCTGAGGTTCCGGTTGCTCGGGGTGCCCGTGGTGGTGACCCTTCACACGGTGTACCCCGAGATCGACCGCCCCCACCGGATCCTCTTCGAGAACATCCTTCGCAACGCGGATGCCGCCATCGTGCACGATTCCTTCCAGAAGGAAGCGCTGACCCGGGCGCTGGGACCGGGCCTGACCGCCCGGGTCCGGGTGATCCCCCATGGCGCCCGCCTGGTGGACCGGGACCCGGACGCCCGGCGTAAGCTCGGGCTTCCCCACGACCGGCCGATCCTGCTCATGATCGGATACTTCCGGCCGAGCAAGCGGTTCGAGCTGGTGGTGGACCTGTTCCCCCGGATTCTCCAGGAGGTCCCCGACGCCCTCCTCGTGATCGCGGGCAAGATTCGTGGCCAGGAGTTCATGGAGTACCGGGACATGCTGTTCGATCGGATCCGGCGCTCGCCGGCCCGGGACCGGATCGTGCTGATCCGGGGGCAACTGGCCCAGGACACCTTCGACCGGATCCTGTCCGCGGCGGACGCCGTGGTGCTGCCCTACCGGATGAACAGCCAGAGCGGCATCCTGGCCCACTGCCTGGCGTTCGGCGTGCCCGTGGTGGCCAGTGAGACCGAGTCCATGCGGCGGGTGCTCGCCGAGTCGGGAGCGGGCCTCGCCTGCGGCTCGGACGACGCCCTGGCCGAGGCGATCGTGCGGGTGCTCCGGGACGATACCCTGCGTGCCGAGCTTTCCGCCAAGGCCCGCGCGTACGTGCGCGAACGGATCGCCTGGCCGCGGGTGGCGGATCTACACGCCGAGCTGTACTGGGACCTGGTGGGTTACCGGGACCTGGAACCCAACATGCTGGTGGTGGATTGAGCACGGGCAGAGGAGGACCGAGCGGTGAGCACACGACGTGCCTTTTCCCCGTTCCGGCGGTACGGGGGCAACCCCATCATCCGACGGGAGGACATGCCCTACCCATGCAACACCGTGTTCAACGCTGCGGCCTGCAAGTGCGGCGAGGAGTACATCCTGCTCCTCCGGGTGGAAGACCTGCGGGGCCACAGCCACCTCACCCTGGCCCGGTCCGAGGACGGGTACCGTTTCAACATCGACGAGAAACCATGGGTGGAACCGGCCGAGGATCCCGAGTTCGGGCCTTACGAGGAGTTCGGGATCGAGGACCCCCGGATCACGCCCATGGAGGACGCCTTCTACATCACGTACACCGCGTTCAGCCGTCACGGTCCCCGGGTGGCCATCGGCCGGACCCGGGATTTTGTGACGTTCGAGCGGGTGAGCCTGGCCACCGAGGTGCCCAACAAGGACGCCGTGCTGTTCCCGCAGAAGATCCGCGGACAGTACGCCATGCTGGACCGGCCCGGCGGGTACCACGGCGTGCCGGGGGCGGTGTGGATCCAGTACTCGCCGGACCTCGTGCACTGGGGCCGGGCACGCGTGGTGCTGGGACCCGAACCGGGTTGGGGCTCCACAAAGCTGGGGGTGAGCACCCCGCCCGTTCGTACCGAGGCCGGGTGGCTCGTGCTGTACCACGGGGTGCGTTCCACCGGTGCCGGAACGCTGTACCGGGTGGGGGCCATGCTGCTGGATCTGGAGCATCCCGAGCGGGTGCTGGGTTATGCGTCCCATTTCATCTTCGGGCCCGAAGAGACCTACGAGCGTACCGGTGACGTTCCGAACGTGGTGTTCCCCTGCGGCATGATCGTGGAACCGGACGGGAAGGTGAAAATGTATTATGGCGCGGCCGACACGTGCATCGGCCTGGCCGAGGCCCACCTGGACGACCTCCTTCGATCCATCGACGCCGAGCATCCGCCGTACTGAACGAAAAGGCAATCAGACCAGCGTGTTTCCACCATGGGAACCCTTGGTTCCTACGTGTTGCGTGCGACCCATGGATGGGGTTGACACCGGGAAAAAGGAGTTTCAAAATTCGTTTGAATTGAGGAAATTTTCGAAAACGAGGCTTCCCGTGTCCACTCTGGTGCGCCCTCCCCCCGGAAGGAGGGGAGAAAGCGGTCTTGTATCCGGCTTGCTGTTCTCTTCCGGGTTTTCCCCTTCGGCACCAGCTCCATCCCTGCGTTCCCATCACCCCCCTTGACCTGCCCGATCGCTCTCGCTGTTTCGCAAAACCGGTGTTCGATCCATCCACCGGGGTCGGACGTTGGCCGGTGTCCTTTCCCCACAAGGTGTCGTTGCGGAGGTTCCCATGAGGTTGCGGAGGACAGTGGGTTGCGTCGTGTGCATGGTCCTGCTGGTGGGGGTGGGGGGATGTGGTGGAGGTGGGGGCGGCGGAGGACGTGCCAGCACAACTCCGGGAATGGAAGAAGGCCCGGTGCCGGTGGGGCGCAACGCCGTATCCGGGCGAATTACCGACCCTTGGGGCCGCGGGCTGGCCCAGGTGCCCGTGGAGATTGCGGTGGACCGGAACGGGAACGGGCTGTTCGAGGGAGAGGAGACGTCTTTCTCCGTGACGGACAACCAGGGGACGTTCGGAGAGGTACTGCCGATGGAGGGGGCCCGGGAGGGCAGCCCCGTGCGTATCCGGGTGACCGCCCGGTTTCCCGGATACCTGCCGCTGCAGCGGGTTGTGGATGCCCGAGTGGGGGGAGGACCGTGGACCGTGGATATGGTGATGCAGCCGGGCGTGGAGGCCGGGGTGGAGGGCGATCGTATCGTAGCGAGCGTTCCGGTAGGAGTTCAGGGGGAGACCGGGAGGGTGGAGATCCGGTTCGAGTCGCTCGACGAGCCCCTTCCTGAAGGATCTACGGCCCGGGTGGCCTACGTGAACCCGGAGGAGATGATCACATCATTCCCAGGAGATCTGAGCGGGCGGGATCGTCAGGGGAACGAGGCCATGCTGGTTTCAGCGGGGGTCGTGGAGGG
>CAZBGL010000179.1:0-13718 GCA_964491375.1 uncultured Thermodesulfobacteriota bacterium
GATCGGCACGGGATACGTGGGGCTGGTGACCGGCACGTGCTTCGCCGAGATGGGCAACGACGTGGTGTGCGTGGACATCGACGAGGATAAGATCGCCCGTCTCCAGCGCAAGGAACTGCCCATCTACGAACCGGGGCTCCAGGAACTGCTGGGGCGCAACGTGGACGAGGGGCGGCTCACCTTCACCACGGACATCGGCGAGGGCGTGGCCCGCAGCCTCCTCCTGTTCATCGCCGTGGGAACCCCCGAGGGTGAGGACGGCTCCGCCGACCTGCAGCACGTGCTGGACGTGGCCCGCTCCATCGGGCAGACCATGGAGGCCTACCGGATCGTGGTGATCAAGTCCACGGTGCCGGTGGGCACGGCCGAACTCGTGCGCGACACGATCCGCGCCGAACTCGAGGCCCGGGGGCTGGACGAGGTGGAGTTCGACGTGGTGTCCAATCCCGAGTTCCTGAAGGAGGGCAACGCGGTCCAGGACTGCCTCAAGCCCGACCGCATCATCGTGGGCACGGACAACGTGCGCACGGCCGAGATCCTGAAGGAGCTCTACGCCCCCTTCACCCGCACCAACCACCCCATCATCGTCATGGACATCCGCTCGGCCGAGATGACCAAGTACGCGGCCAACGCCATGCTGGCCACGAAGATCTCGTTCATCAACGAGATCGCCAACATCTGCGAGCGGGTGGGAGCCGACGTGGGGGCGGTGAGGCTGGGCATCGGCGCGGACAGCCGCATCGGATACCAGTTCCTGTTCCCGGGAGTGGGATACGGGGGTTCGTGCTTCCCCAAGGACGTGAAGGCCCTGATCCAGACGGCCCGCAAGGCGGGCTACGAACCGGAGGTGCTCCAGGCCGTGGACGCGGTGAACACCCGGCAGAAGCGGGTGCTCGCGGACAAGATCCTGGGGTACTTCCGGCAGGAGGGGATCGACCCGGCGGGGGCCACCGTGGCCGTGTGGGGCCTTTCGTTCAAGCCCAACACGGACGACATGCGCGAGGCCCCCAGCCTCACCATCATCCGCCGGCTCCTGGAGGCCGGGTGCCGGATCCGCGCCTACGACCCCGTAGCAGAGGGCTCGGCCCGGCGTGCCCTGGGCGAGCCCGAGGGGCTCACCTACTGCCCCAACAACTACGACGCCCTGAAGGGCGCCGACTGCCTGGCCATCTGCACGGAATGGGGGGTGTTCCGCAGGCCGGACTTCGAGCGGATGAAGGCCCTCATGGCACGGCCCGTGGTGTTCGACGGCCGCAACCTGTACGAGCCGAAACAGATGGCCAAGCTGGGCTTCACGTACTTCGGGATCGGCCGGAGGGCCTGAACGCCCTATCCCCTCCACAGCACGAGGAACGACTGGAAGCCCCCCACCAGGGCCCCCAGCACCCCGCCCCACCAGGTGATGGCCCGGAGTTCCCGCCGGGCCACGCGCAGGACCACCCGCTCGACCTCGCGGGGGGAAAAGGCCCGGATCTCCCGCTCCACGATCCCCTCCACGTCCACGATGCGCAGGATCTCGGGCACCCGGGCCGCCAGCACCGGCATCAGGTGGTCCGCGGCCAGCGCCGCGGCCTCCCGCACCACCGGCTCGGGTAGGGGTTCGCCGGGCCGCTCCAGGGCCGCGTCCAGGGCGGCCGAGGCCAGGCGCTCGGCCGCCCGGTCGGCCAGGCGCGCCATCCCGCCCTGGCCCGCCCAGGAAGAAACCGCCCGCACCCATCGCTCGGCCGCCCCGGGGTCGGCCACCGAGAGCGCCTCGCCCAGGGGCCGGTCGAACCACCGGTCCAGTTCCCGCTCCACCGCGCCGGCCAGGGCCTCGGCCACCTCGGGCCGGCGCAGGCGGCGGGCGATCCACGCGGCCGTGCGGGCGTGCAGGGCGTCCAGCACGTCCGGGGGCAGGGCCGACACGAGCTCGCCGGGGGTGCGGTCCAGCACCCGCTCCAGCGCCGCCACGATGCCGGCCCTAAGCCGCACGCGGTTCTCCTCTTCCCGGACGAGCTCCCGCAGCCGGAACAGGTTGGCGTCCACGATCCGGTCCACCTCCTCGAAGATCCGGCCCCGGGCCAGGAGCGCCGCGCGGCGCACGGCGTTCTTCACCAGCCCGCCCCGGAGTTCCCTGAGATAGGCGATCAGGCCCTGGCGCACCGCGGCCTTGATGCGCTCCACGTTCGCCGGCGCGAGCAGGGCCTCCTCGAACCGGCCCAGGAGCACCGGCACCAGGGGATCCACCGCCTCGCGCAGGGCCGCCCCGGCCTCGGGAGGGAGCAGGTCCCGCAGGGGCCGGCGGCTCCCGGCCCATTGCACCGCCAGCCGCGCCAGGAGCTCCCGGATCCGGTCCTCCAGGTGGGGCGAGGCCAGGCCCTGGCTGAGCTTGCCCGTGACGATCCGCGACACCAGGGCCCGCTCGCCCGGAAACAGGCGCTCCGGCGTGCTTCGCAGCAGCCCCTCGGCCCAGCCCCGAAGGGCCTCTTCCCCCCGGGGCGAGGCCAGCCACCGGTCCGCCGCCCGGCCGGCCTCCCGGATCAGCTCCGCCCCCAGGCGCTCGGCGGCACGGCGGGCCCGGGGGTCGCTCCGGACCGAGCCGGCCACGCGACCCGCGTGGCGCAGCGCCAGGTCCACGGCCAGGGTCTCCAGGGCGGCGCGCACCTCCGGGCCCGTGAGGCGCTCGGCTACCCGCTCCTCGCGCAGGAGCTCCGAGGTGACCACACCGGCCACGGTGGCCGCGATCTCGGCCTTCCGGCGCGGGATCATGCCCTGGATGCGCAGACCCAGCACCCGGATCTCGCGGTAGGGACGAAACAGCATGCGGATGGCCAGGGCGTTGGTGGCCGCGCCGATGACAAACCCGAACAGGGGGGGGAGCCCGAGGCTCAGGAGGTCCATGGATCGTTCGGGAAGAGGGAGGACGCGGTCTCTCCGCGCACGGGGGGCGCAGGAAAACCAAACGATCGGTTGACAAAACCGCGCCGGTCGCTTATTACTCCGCACACGCGACAGGCCCGAAAACGCCGAGGGGCGCGGCTTCCGGAGGGTCCCGGGCCCGCGCCCCTGCGGCAGGAACCGGTGGGCAGTTTAACGTCGTGCCCAGGACCCACTAGGGCAGCCCTCGCTGCAGTGGGCCACGCGGGGCACCATGAACCGCTTCATGCGCATGCTGCTCACCTCCTTTCCTCGGGAAGTGCCATGGGCGCGAGTCTAGAGCCGGCCCAGGGGGGTGTCAAGCGCCCTCCCCTGGTCGCCCTGACCACGGACTTCGGGCTCCAGGACCCGTTCGTGGGCGTGATGAAGGGGGTGATCCTGGGGATCTGCCCGGGGGCGTGTGTCGTGGACGTGACCCACGGGATCCCGCCCCAGGACGTGCTGGCCGGCTGCCTCGCCCTGGGGGACGCGGCACCCTACTTCCCGCCGGGCACGGTCCATGTGGCCGTGGTGGACCCCGGGGTGGGCTCGGGTCGGCCGGCCGTGGCCGTGCGCACGCCGCGGGCCCTGTTCGTGGCCCCGGACAACGGGATCTTGTCGTTCCTGCCCCCGGACGATGTGCTCGAGGTGCGGCGGCTCGAGAACCCGGACCTCTGGCTCCGTCCGGTGAGCCGCACGTTCCACGGACGGGACGTGTTCGCGCCCGTGGCCGCCCACCTGGCCCGGGGGGTGCCCCTGGACGAGGTGGGCCCGGAGCACCCGGGGCTCCGGCGGCTGCGCCTCCCCGAGCCGGTGCGCGAGCGGGACGCGGTTCGGGGCGAGGTGCTCGGGTTCGACCGGTTCGGGAACGCGGTCACGAACATCCGCGAGCAGGACCTGCCCCGCCCGGGCCGGGCGGTCGAGGTGGCCGGCCGGAGGATGCCCCTGCTGGGCGCCTATGCCGAGGCGCTCCCCGGCCGGGCGCTGGCGCTCTGGGGCTCTACGGGCCGCCTGGAGTTGAGCGTGCGGGAGGGGAGCGCCCGCGAGGCCCTGGGCCTGCGACGGGGTGACCCGGTGCGGGTGCTCCTTGATGGGTGAGGGCGGCCGGGGTATAAAGGCCCCGTGTGCCTTTCGGAACAACCGGCCCGGCCAGGGGCCGCGGTTCCGCGTGTACGGTTCCACAAAGGGAGGAGGAGTCCCATGGGTGCAGCCAACGACACCGCGTTCGCACGGCTTCCCGGAGACGACACGCTCCCCCGGGCCGTCCGGGAGCTCCAGGTGCCCCTGCAGGCCGAGCTCCTGCGGGCCGGGGCCACGTGGGAGGAGTCCCTGGCGATCCTCCGGGAGATGACGAACCACCGGAGGGCCTTCCCGTCGGCGGCCGAGGCCCTGGCATGGTACCGCAAACCCTACCACCCGGCCCTGTAACCGGGGCGGAAACCCTCACAGGAGAAGAGCCACGATGCAGCCGTCCGGAGCGTTCGCCCTTCCGCGGGTCGATCCCCGCACGATCGAGATCGTGCGCACCCGGTTCGTGCGCACGGTGTACCAGTGGATGGCGGGGGGGCTCGCCCTGACCGCGGCCGCCGCCCTCCTGGTGGTCCAGAGCCCCGCGCTCCTGGCCGCCCTGGTGCTCAACCGGGCCGTGTTCTTCGGGCTCATCGTCGCCGAGCTCGTCCTGGTGGTGGCGCTTTCGGGCTGGATCCACCGCATGGGCGTGCGCACGGCGAGCTGGGCGTTCCTCGGCTACTCCCTCCTGAACGGGGTCACCCTCTCGGTGGTCCTGCTCGCCTACACGGGAACGAGCGTGGCCCTGACCTTTGCGGTGTGCGCCGCCACGTTCGGCGCGGCCGCGGCCTACGGAACGGTGACCCGCCGCGACCTCGCGGGCGCGGGTTCGTTCGCGTTCATGGGCCTGGTGGGCCTGATCGTCGCGAGCCTGGCCAACTGGTTCTTCCGCAGCCCCGCGATGGACTGGATCATCTCGTACGTGGGCGTGATCGTGTTCGTGGTGCTCGCCGCGTACGACGCCCAGAAGATCCAGAGGATCGGGCTTTCCGCCGCGGGCCGGGGCGAGGCCGCCCTGTCCCGGCACGCCATCCTGGGCGCGCTTGCGCTCTACCTCGATTTTGTCAACCTGTTCCTTTTCCTGCTGCGGATCTTCGGCCGGACCCGGGAGTGAGCCCCTTCGACCCTGGGGCACGGAACGCCGCATCCCGGGGCCGCGCCGGCCCGGGGCGGGGGTGGGGTCTTCCCTGGATCATACGTTCACGAGGACTCGAACCGACGGCATCGCGAGGAGGTAAGTCATGGCCACCCGCCGCAACATCACCGTAGACGGCAACGAGGCCACCGCGTCGGTGGCCCACCGCCTGAGCGAGGTGATCGCGATCTACCCGATCACCCCGTCCTCGCCCATGGGCGAGTTCGCGGACGAGTGGTCCGCCGTGGGCAAGCGCAACATCTGGGGCACGGTGCCCCACGTGGTGGAGATGCAGAGCGAGGGCGGGGCCGCGGGCGCGGTCCACGGCGCGCTCCAGGCCGGAGCCCTCACCACCACGTTCACGGCCAGCCAGGGGCTGCTCCTGATGATCCCCAACATGTACAAGATCGCGGGAGAGCTCACGGCCTACACCATGCACGTGAGCGCCCGTACCGTGGCCACCCACGCGCTGTCCATCTTCGGCGACCACTCCGACGTGATGGCGTGCCGGCAGACCGGGTTTGCCCTTCTGGCCTCGGCCTCGGTGCAGGAGGCCCACGACCTCGCCTGCATCGCCCACGCGGCCACGCTCAAGGCCCGGGTGCCCTTCCTCCACTTCTTCGACGGCTTCCGCACGTCCCACGAGGTGGCCAAGATCGAGGAACTGACCGACGACGATCTGCGGGCCATGGTCGACGAGGACCTGGTGCGCGCCCACCGCGAACGGGCCCTTTCGCCCGACCGGCCCAAGATCCGGGGGACCGCCCAGAACCCGGACACGTTCTTCCAGGCCCGGGAGGCGTGCAACCCCTTCTACCTGGCCTGCCCGGACGTGGTGGAGGAGTACATGGAACGGTTCGCCGGGATCACGGGCCGGCGTTACCGCCTGTTCGACTACGTGGGGCACCCCGAGGCCGAGCGGGTGGTGGTGCTCATGGGGTCCTCGGCCGACGTGGCCCACGAGACCGTGGAGTGGCTCGTGGCCCGCGGCGAGCCCGTGGGCGTGGTCAAGGTCCGCCTGTACCGGCCGTTCAGCCTCGAGCACTTCCTGGCCGCGCTTCCGCCCACGGTCAGGGCCGTGGCCGTGCTGGACCGCACCAAGGAGCCCGGGGCCGTGGGCGAACCCCTGTACACGGACGTGGCCGCCGCCCTGCGCGAGGCCGAGGCCACGGGCCAGGCCCCCTACAAGGGCCCGGTTACCGTGATCGGCGGCCGGTACGGGCTGTCCTCGAAGGACTTCAACCCGGCCATGGTCAAGGCCGTGTTCGACAACCTGGCCTCCGAGACCCCCAAGAACCACTTCACCGTGGGCATCGTGGACGACGTGACCCACACCTCCCTTCCGGTGGACCCGGAGTTCGACATCGAGCCCGACGACGTGGTGCGGGGCGTGTTCTGGGGCCTGGGTGCCGACGGCACGGTGGGGGCCAACAAGAACTCGATCAAGATCATCGGCGAGGACACGGACAACTACGCCCAGGGCTACTTCGTGTACGACTCGAAGAAGTCCGGGAGCGTCACCGTCTCGCACCTGCGGTTCGGCCCCCGGCCCATCCGTTCGAGCTACCTCATCCGCAAGGCGAGCTTCGTGGCCTGCCACCAGTTCGTGTTCGTGGACAAGTACGACGTGCTGGAGGTGGCCGCGCCGGGCGCGGTGTTCCTGCTCAACGCCCCCTACGGGCCCGACGAGGTGTGGGACCACCTGCCGCGCGAGGTCCAGGAGCAGATCATCGAGAAGAAACTGCGGTTCTACGTGATCGACGCCTACGAGGTGGCCAAGCACACCGGCATGGGCGTGCGGATCAACACGATCATGCAGACGTGCTTCTTCGCCATCTCGGGCGTGCTCCCGCGGGACGAGGCCATCGCCCAGATCAAGAAGGCGATCGAGAAGACGTACGGGAAGAAGGGCGCGGACATCGTGGAGAAGAACTTCCGGGCCGTGGACGAGACCCTGGCCAACCTCCACGAGGTGCGGGTGCCCGGCAAGGTCACGGCCACGCGCACCCGGCCGCCCGTGGTCTCGGACGAAGCACCCGAGTTCGTCAAGCGGGTGGAGGCCGCCATGATGGCCCTGAAGGGCGACCAACTGCCGGTGAGCGCCATGCCGGTGGACGGCACCTATCCCACGGCCACCACCCAGTGGGAAAAGCGGAACATCGCCCTGGAGATCCCGGTGTGGGACCCGGACGTGTGCATCCAGTGCACCAAGTGCTCGTTCGTGTGCCCCCACGCGAGCATCCGGGCCAAGGTGTACGAGCCCGAACTCCTGGCCGACGCGCCGGCCACCTTCAAGTCGGCCGACGCCAAGGGCAAGGACTGGAAGGGCAAGAAGTTCACCCTCCAAGTGGCGCCCGAGGACTGCACGGGGTGCGGCCTGTGCGTGGAGAACTGCCCGGCCAAGAACAAGGCCGACCCGTCCCGCAAGGCCATCAACCTGGAGCCCCAGATCCCGCTCCGGGATCGGGAGCGCGAGAACTGGGCGTTCTTCCTCACCCTGCCCGAACCCGACCCGGCCGGCCTCAAGGCCGACGTCAAGGGTAGCCAGTTGCGGCGCCCGCTGTTCGAGTTCTCGGGTTCGTGCGCGGGCTGCGGCGAGACCCCGTACGTGAAGCTCATGACCCAGCTCTTCGGCGACCGCATGCTCATCGCCAACGCCACGGGGTGTTCCTCGATCTACGGCGGGAACCTGCCCACCACCCCCTACACCGTGAACGACCAGGGCCTGGGCCCCTCGTGGTCCAACTCGCTGTTCGAGGACAACGCCGAGTTCGGCCTGGGCATGCGGCTCGCCATCGACAAGCAGCGGGAGATCGCCGAGGAACTGCTGCGGGCCCTGGCGCCCCGACTGGGCGACGACCTGGTGGGCGCGCTCCTCGGCGCGGACCAGGGCACCGAGGCGGGCATCCGGGCCCAGCGGGAGCGGGTGGCCGCCCTGAAGCAGAAGCTCGGGGAGATGGACTCCCCCGAGGCCGCGCGGCTCCTCGCCGTGGCCGACTACCTCGTGCGCAAGAGCGTGTGGATCCTGGGCGGGGACGGCTGGGCCTACGACATCGGCTACGGCGGCCTGGACCACGTGCTCAGCCTGGGCCGGGACGTGAACATCCTGGTGATGGACACCGAGGTGTACTCCAATACCGGGGGCCAGATGTCCAAGGCCACCCCGCTGGGCGCGGCGGCCAAGTTCGCCGCCGCGGGCAAGGGCAAGCCCAAGAAGGACCTGGGCCTCATGGCCATGGCCTACGGCGACGTGTACGTGGCCCGGGTGGCGTTCGGCGCCAACGACCGGCACACGGTCAAGGCGTTCGTGGAGGCCGAGTCGTACCCCGGCACCTCGCTCATCATCGCCTACAGCCACTGCATCGCCCACGGGTACGACCTGCGGTACGGGTGCGAACACCAGAAGAAGGCCGTGGAGTCCGGGTACTGGCCCCTGTACCGGTTCGACCCCAGGCGGCGGGAACGCGGCGAGAACCCCCTCCAGCTCGACTCGGCCCCGCCCAAGATCCCGCTGGAGGAGTACATCTACACCGAGACCCGGTTCCGCATGCTCCGGCAGATGGACCCGGAGCGGGCCGAGGCCCTGCTCCAGGCGGCCCAGGAGGAGGTGCGCCGGCACTTTGGACTCTATGAGCAACTGGCCCACCTCAAGGTGGGCGCCTCCGGCTAGCCGGCGTGCCGGCCGCCCCAGGGGTCCGTCCGCGGACGGGCCCCTTTTCTTTGCCAGCCCGGGGCGGCCTTGTGCACCGGCCGCCCATCTGCTACGTTGGAGTCCGCCCGCCGGGCGGCGCCCCCCCGCCGTGCCCGGCGGGAAGTGGCCCCCCGGTTTCAGCCCCCCCGGACCGGGGGGCCGCGCTTTTCCGGCGCGCAAACCCGTTCAGGACCCCGGGGACACGCCATGAACCCGTTCGATCTCGCGGTGGTGGTGCTGGCCGGTGTGCTGCTCGCCGCAGGGCTCTGGAAGGGGGCCGTGCGGCAGGTGGCCGGGCTCGCAGGCGTGGTGGCCGGGGCCGGTGTGGCCCTCCGGTACCACACCGAGCTGGCCGGCCGGATTCCATGGGGGGGACCGGTCTTTCGGGAGGTCGCCGCGTTCGGCGCCCTCTTCCTGGCCACCCTCGCCCTTGCGGCAGCCCTGGGCTGGGCCGTCTCGCGCCTCCTGGGCGCGGCCTGCCTGGGCTGGATGGACCGGGCCCTCGGGGCGGGGCTCGGGCTCCTGAAGGCGGCCCTGGTCACGGCGGCCGTGGCCTACTTCCTGAGCGCCGCCCTTCCGCCCCGGTCCGCCCTGCTCCGGGGATCGGTGCTGCTCCCCTACGCACTGAAAGCGGCCGAGGCGATCCTGGAGGTCCTGCCCCGGGCCTACCGTCAGCCCGTTCGCGAGGGTCGGGAGGCCGTGCGCGGCCTGGCCCGCGGGGTGTGACCGCGGTGGGACGTGCGCCGCCTCCTGCCGGTTCCGGGGTACGGGTGCTCATGCTGGGTCTTCTCCACACCTTCCGGCGGCGGCAGGGGCTTCCGTCCGAAACCGACGTGGAGGTCCCGGCCTCGGGGGTCTCGGCCGGACGACTGGCCCGCAGCCTGGGGCTTCCGCTGGAAGCCATCGAGGCGGCGATCGTGAACCGGCGGGCCAGGCCCCTGTCCTGGAGCGTCCGGCCGGGTGACCGGGTGGCGTTCGTGCCCCGGGGCACCCCCGGACCCCACCGGTACACGCTGGGGATCTACGGCGCGGGCCGCGAGCCGGGGGAATGAACGGGAGGCTCCTTCACGGCCCCGCGCCTCTTCCCTCGGTCGTCCCCATCTCCCGCGCCAGTTCCACGAAGAAGCCGATCGACTCGGGGTTGGCCATGGAATCGGGGTTCACGGCCCGATCCACCGGGAATCCCATCAGGATCTTCTTGACCGGCACCTCCATCTTCTTGCCGTTCAGGGTCTTGGGGACCTGGGGAACCGGAAGGATCCGGTCGGGCAGGTGACGGGGCGAGAGCGCGGTACGGATCGCGTGCCGGATCCTCTCCTCGAACGCCGCGTCGAAAGGCACGCCGGGGCTCGGAACCACGAAGAGGAGCATGCGGTAGCCGCCGTCCGGCAGGTCCACCCCCACGACAAGGCTCTCTTCCACCTCGGGCAGCGACTCCACCACGCCGTAGAACTCCCCGCTGCCCATGCGCACGCCCATGCGCTTCAGGGTGGAGTCGGACCGGCCCAGGATCACGGCGCCCCCGTGTTCCGTGATCCGCACCCAGTCCCCGTGGCGCCAGCGCCCCGGGTACATCTCGAAGTAGCTCTCCCGGTACCGGCTCCCGTCCGGGTCGCCCCACAGGTAGAGCGGCATCGAGGGCATGGGCTCGCCGATCACGAGCTCCCCCACCTCGCCCACGAGGGGATGGCCCGCCTCGTCCAACGCCTCGGCCTTGACCCCGAGGCACCGGCACTGGAGTTCGCCGGCCCGCACCGGGAGCAGGGGGCAGCTTCCCAGGAACGCCGTGGCCACGTCGGTGCCGCCGCTCACCGAACCCAGCCACACCCCCCTGCCCACGGCCTCGTACACCCAGGCGAACCCGTCCACCGGCAGGGGCGACCCGGTGGAGCCCACGCCCCTGAGCGCGCCGAGGTCGTGGTCCCGCCCGGGTCGGAGGCCGGCGCGCATGCAGGCCAGCAGGAAAGGGGCCCCTGCGCCGAAATACGTCACCCCTGCCCTCTCGGCCAGGCTCCAGAGCCTGTCCATGTCCGGATACCCGGGGTTGCCGTCGAACAGGACCGGTGTGGCCCCCAGCAGGAGCCCCCCCTGGAGGATGTTCCACATGATCCACCCCGTGGTGGAGAACCAGAAGAACCGGTCTCCGGGATGGAGGTCCAGGTGGAGCCCGAGAAACTTCAGGAACTCGATCAGGATTCCCCCGTGGCCGTGGACCAGCGCCTTGGGGAGGCCCGTGGTGCCCGAGGAGTACACGATCCACAGCGGGTGGTCGAAGGGCACCGGCTCGAACACGGGAGCCGTTCCGGCACACACCACCTCGTCCCACGGCACGGAGCCCTCGCCGGGTGCCTCGCCGAGGTACGGCACCTCCACCACGTGCCGGAGGCTCGGCAGGGCGCGGCGGATCGCCCCCACCTCGTTCCTGCGGCGGAACACCTTGCCACCGTACCGGTACCCGTCCACTACGAACAGCACCTTGGGCTCGATCTGCCGGAACCGGTCCACCACGCTGCGGATGCCGAAGTCGGGGGAGCAACTGGACCACACCGCGCCCAGGCTCGCGGTCGCCAGGAACGCCACAATGGTCTCCGGGACGTTCGGCATGTACGAGACCACCCGGTCGCCCGGCCCCACCCCCACCGACCGGAGCCAGCCGGCCACCGCGCCCACCTGCTTCGCCAACTCGGCCCACGTGAGCGAAGCCAGGGGCCGCAGCTCCGACTCGAACAGGACGGCCGTACCCTCCGGGTCCCGGTCCCGGAAAACGTGCTCCGCGTAGTTGAGGCGCGCACCCTCGAACCACCGGGCCCCGGGCATCCGCCGGTCCGCGAGCACCCGGCGATAGGGCTCCACCGCCCGGACCCCGAAGAAACTCCAGATGCTCTCCCAGAACCCTTCCAGATCCCCCACGGACCACTCCCACAGCCCCTGGTAATCAGGGAACGAAAGCCCCCGCTCCCCCTCCAACCACCGCAGGAACGCCGTCAGGTTCGCCCGGTTGCGGACCTGCTCGTCCGGTTCCCAGAGAATGTCCCCTTCCCTCACGCTGTGTCCCCTCATGGCCTCTCCTCCCGCGCGGGTCTCCCCACAACCGGGTGTATCTTGCCTCTCATGGGCAGCCGGTTCCAGAACGAACCTCTCGGCAAGGGGCACGGGATCCACCCTTCCCCAACGGCCCGCCATGCGGTCCGAACGATTGCCGCAGGGGCCCCGAGCATGCAGGAGGAGGTCGCGCGGGTGGTGGCTCCCCACAATAGCCCCTACCGCCCCGGGGGCTTGCGTCCTACGGAACGGTATCCGCCGAACCGGAGGGGGTCCAGAGCGTGCAGGATCCCACGGGCTCGGGAACCGCGAACCGGGCAATCCCGCACGCAGGCCCCGGCGCTTTCTGCGCTGTCACCGCTGCCGGGTCGGATACGGGTGGCCATGGGAATGGCGCGGGTGCGGCGTGGCCGGACCTGTCCAGGTCACGCCTTTTCCACCCGCACCCGCACCCCCCGGAACGCGACCTGGCCGGACACCGGGCAGCGTGCCCGGAGAGGGGTGACGAAGTTGACCGACTTCCATGGGGTGAAGGGGCTCTTTCGCCCGTAGGAATAGGGGACGAACACGGTGTCCCTCCGGATCCCCCGGGTCAAAATCGCCAGGGCCTCGGTTTCGCCGTAACGGGATCTGACCTTCACCCGATCTCCGCTTCGGATGCCCAGCGCCTCGCCTGCGTCTTCGTGGAGGAGACAGAACTGATCCGGGGCCAGGTCGTTGAGCCGCCGGATCCAGTGCGAGGTGTGGCCCATGATGGCGCTTGACGGGCGGCCGCTGGCGAGCCGGAAAGGATAGGCGATCTCCTGATCGGGTCCGCGCGCCTCCCGGACCTTGAAGGTGTACGTCCTGTTTCTTTGGAACGGCGACGCCACGAGCTGCGACCGGTCATAGGCGATCGTGGGTTCGCCCGGATCCGCCGCATCAGGGTCGGTGTAGTACCGCGGGATGGCGCTCAGACCACAAGCCCCGAACGTCCGCTCCAGCGCGGGGGTCCAGAGTTCGATCTTGCCGCTCGGCGTGGGAAACGTCTTGTCCAGGAACAGCGTACCCCGCTGCCGCACCCGGTCGCCCTCCACCGCAATCGGTGCGCGCAGGGCGTTGTCCGGCCGGCTCGTGAACCGCTCCACGGTGTATCCCAGGGGGCCTCCGGCCAGGTTCTGAAGCTTCACCGGGTCCTTCAGATCTTCGGTGAACACATCCCCCCATCCCATGCGCTGGCCCAACTCCACCCACCACCACCGGTCCGGACGGCACTCGCCCGGCGGGTCGATGAGCCGAGGAACCCACACGAACCGGCTGTCGTCGCTCACCGGGGCCAGCCCGCCCGATTCGATCCAGGTGGCGGCGGGCAGGATGTAGTCGAAGTAATAGGCGTTGATGTTCCGGGTCAGGCCGTTGTAGACGCTGATCTCCAAGCGGTCCATGAGCCGGCGGAGCCGGGACTGGTCGGGCCACTGGGTGAGGGGGCTCCCCGTGCTGACGAGGCCCCGCAACTTGTAGGGGTAAACAGGGTCTTCGATGGACTCCAGCCACCCCGCCGGATTCTTGCTCAGCTCCATCTCGGGCTGGGGGAGTTCTTCTTTGGGGAGGGGGATGGAGCCCGTGGACCGGCCGCCGTTGTTCAGGCACCCGTAGCCCATGGCCTTTTCGCCGAAGTGGCCCGTGATAGCGGCGAGGAAGTAGAAAGCCCGGTGGGTCTGCACCGCGTTGGTGTGATGGCTCAGGCCTGAGTTGCCGATCACGATGGCCTTGCGGGTCCGGGCGTACGTTTCGGCCAGTTCGCGGATCTGCGGTTCCGGGAGGCCCGTGACCTGCGCGCCCCACGAGGGCGTGTAGCCCCTTTCCAGAATTTCCCTCTTGAGCCGCTCGTACCCCACCGTGTGGTTT
>CAZBGL010000180.1:0-22746 GCA_964491375.1 uncultured Thermodesulfobacteriota bacterium
CGCCGGTGCCGCCCGGAAACGATCGGGCCGCGGCGACCGTAGGAGCCGCGCCCGCGCCTCCCACGGGGCCCTCCCGGCCCCGCACGGATCGAACCGCCCCACCAATCGGCTGGATGAACCAAGGGGCGGCCCTCCCGGCCCCGCACGGATCGAACGGGCCGCTCCCACCCGGCCCGGGGGCTCGGATCCGCGAAGGCGGCCGGAAGGCCGGACGCCACGGCCTCCCGAGCCCACCCAACGCGCACGCGAGCGGCACACCGGCCTGCGAGCCGCACCGCCGAGGCCGTGGCCGCGAGCGGAGACGAGCCCCCGGGTCAGCCACGCCGTCTTCCGCCCGGACCCGTCCCCGAGGCGGAGCAAAGGCACGAAACCCGGACCGAGCCCACGGGGGCACCACCCACCCCCACGCTGCCGGGCCAGGCCCCCAACGCCGACACCGCCGAGGCCGTGGCCCCGAAACGGGAACGGGCCCCCTGGCGGCATCACCGAGGTCCGGGAGGGCCCGTGCGGCTCGGACGAGCCGCTTGCGACCTGCCCGGGGGCGCGACGCGTACCAGGGGTCGGACGACGGCAGACACAGGATCGTCCTGTCGTCCGACCCCTGCCCCCCGGCTCCCCACCGCGGTCCAGCGCCCGCAGTCCCGGCCTCACCCCACCTCGTTGTAGGCCCGCACCCGGAAACCCACGCCCAGTTCCGCGGCGAGGCGCCGGCACGCCTCCACGTCCAGGCCCGGCACGGCCACCACCGTGGCCGTCACCTCCGGGATCCGGCGTGCGGCCTCCTTCAGGAACTCCACAACCGCCTCGAAGGCGCAGGGCACCGTGGGACGGCACAGCCGCTCGTACGTGGCCGCATCCGGGGCGTTCAGGCTCACCGATACCGCATCCACGTGCCCGGCCAGCTCGGGCACCACGTTGCGGCCGTGCACCCGGTTGGCCAGCCCGTCCGTGTTCACCCGGATCCTGCGAGCTCCGTGCGTGCGAAGCTCCCGGGCCAGGTCCAGCACCAGCTCCAGGCGAAGCAGCGGCTCTCCCAGGCCGCAGAATACCACCTCGTCCCAGGCCGCCGGGCCTCCGTAGGCCCCCACGGCCTCCAGGACCTCCTCCCGCGTCGGGTCGGCCTCGAGGCCCAGGTCGTGGCCCTTGACCACGGTGGTGTGGTTCTTGACGCAGAACGCGCACCGGTTGGTGCACCGGTTCGTGAGGTTGAGGTACAGGCTCCTCCGGATCGGATAGGCGATGCGGGACGGTTCCTCATCGGGCCCCACGCCGAACAGTTCCCGGCACGCGCGCCCGGTGATCCGCGCCACGTCCTCCACCGCTAGCCCCCGCACCCGCGCCACCTCGCGCGCGGTATGTACGAGATGGGCCGGCTCGTTCGGCCGGCCCCGCACGGGTTGGGGTGAAAGGAACGGGCAGTCCGTTTCCAGGAGCACCCGCTCCAGGGGCACCGAGGCCACCACCCGTCGCAGCCTCTCGTTTCGGGGGTACGTGACCGTGCCGGGGACCGACAGGTAGAACCCCATGCGGGCCACCTCCCGGGCCATGGTCTCGTCCCCGGAGAAGCAGTGGAACACCCCCCGCAGGCCGTCCCGGAGCTCTTCCCGGAGGATCCGGAGGGTGTCGGCATGGGCCTCCCGGTCGTGGATCACCACCGGGAGCCCCACCTCCCGGGCCCGGGCCAACTGTTCCCGGAACCACCGGCGCTGGAGGTGCCGGGGCGACCGGTCCCGGAAGTAGTCCAGCCCGATCTCGCCCCAGGCCACCACCCGGTCCGACCGGGCCAGGTCCGCCAGTTCGTCCAGACGGGCCTCGGTGAGCCCGGCCACGTCGTGGGGGTGGACCCCCACCGTGGCCCACACCTGGGGATGCTTCCGGGCCAGGTCCACGGCCGCCCGGCTGTCCTCCGGGTCGGTGCCCACGGTGATCACGGCGCCCACGCCGGCTGCGCGGGCCCGCTCGAGCACGGCGGGAACGTTCTCCCGAAGGCCCTCCCAGGTGAGATGGGCGTGGGTGTCGATGATCACGGCGTCTCGATCCTCGGAAACAGGCTCTCGCCCCGGTGGGTCCGGAGACCGGCCGGAAGCCCCCCCCATGCCCTGAGTTCCTCCAGACGCCCCTCGTCCGCGGGCCGCTCCAGGCCCAGGCGCTTCCAGATCTCCCGCCCCGCCCGGGGCATGAACGGGAACACCAGCAGCCCCACCGCCCGGAGGGCCTCGCACGCGTTGTAGAGCACCTGGTCCAGGCGCCCCTGCCTTTCCGGATCCTTGGCCAGGGCCCAGGGAGCCGTGGTGTCCACGTACTTGTTGACCGCGCCGATGAACTCCCAGATGGCCGTGAGCGCGCGGTGGAACGCCAGATCGTCCATGGCCGCGTCCACCTCGGCCAGGGTGTCGGCCAGGGTGTCGCGAAGCATCTCCTCGGGGCCGTCCGCGCCCGGCGAGATCACCCGCGGCACCTCGCCCTTTCTATATCGTGCCACCATGGCCAGCACCCGGGACACCAGGTTCCCCAGGTCGTTGGCCAGGTCCGCGTTGATCCGGTGGACCAGGGCGTCGCGGCTGAAGTCCCCGTCCAGCCCGAACGGGACCTCCCGGAGGATGAAGTACCGGAAGGCGTCCACCCCGTACGTGTCGGCCATGGCCCCGGGATCCACCACGTTGCCCAGGCTCTTGGACATTTTCTTGCCCTCCACGGTCCACCAGCCGTGGGCGAACACCTTTTTGGGCAGGGGAAGCCCGGCGCTCATCAGGAAGGTGGGCCAGTAGACCGCGTGAAACCGAAGAATGTCCTTGCCGATCACGTGCACGTCCGCCGGCCAGTACCGCTGGAACTGGTCCTGGTCGTCCGGGAACCCGACCCCGGTGACGTAGTTGGTGAGCGCGTCGAACCACACGTAGATCACGTGGCCCGGATCGCCGGGCACCGGGATCCCCCAGGAAAAGCTCGTGCGCGAGATGGAAAGGTCCCGCAATCCCTCGCGGACGAACGAGATGATCTCGTTCCGGCGGCTCACCGGTTGGATGAAGTCCGGGTTCTCCTCGATGTGCCGGAGCAGGGCCTCCTGGTAGCGGGACATGCGGAAGAAGTAGCTGGGCTCCTTGAGCCGCTCGGTGGGCCGGTTGCAGTCCGGGCAGTTGCCCTCGATGAGCTGGTTTTCCGTCCAGAACGTCTCGCAGGGGGTGCAGTACCAGTCCTCGTACTCGCCCAGGTACACGTCTCCGTTGGCCTGGACCCGCCGGAAGATCTCCTCCACCGACCGCCGGTGGGCCGGCTCGGTGGTGCGGATGAACCGGTCGTTGGAGATCTCCAGCTTTTTCCACAGGTCCTGGAAACGGGTCACCACCCGGTCGGCCAGGTCGAGGGGCCGCTCCCCCCGCTCGGCCGCGGCTTTTTCCACCTTCTGCCCGTGTTCGTCGGTGCCGGTGAGGAAGAACACGTCGAATCCGGCGATCCGCTTGTACCGGGCCAGGGCGTCGCACGCCACGGTGGTGTAGGCGTGCCCGATGTGGGGCACGTCGTTCACGTAGTAGATCGGGGTGGTCACGTAGAATGTGTCAGCCATGGTTCCGCCTCGCCTTGGACTTCCGCTTCCTGCGTTTGCGGCCCTTTTTCCGGCGTGCGGGCCGGGGCGTCTCCCGGGTTTTTCCGGGCGGGGGGCGCTCCGGTGCGCCTCCCGCGGGCTCTTCCCGGAGGCCCGGAGACCCGGTCCCTGCGACCGGCTCTTCCATTTTCGCTTCTTTCTCTCTCTCCGGCCCCGGGGCCTCGGTCACCTCCTCTACGGAGAGCTCCACTTCGCCCTGCCCGATCTGGATCACGAACGTGCCCTCGAGCACGTTGCGCCGAACCACCTTGCCGCGGCCCCGGGGCGTTTCGACTGTCTTCCCCAGCTTGGGGAACCCCTTGGCCATGTCCCGGTACATGGCGTGTTCGTACGAGAGGCAACACATCAGCCGGCCGCAGATCCCCGAGATCTTGGCCGGGTTCAGGGCCACGTCCTGCTCCTTGGCCATCCGAACGCTGATGGGGGCGAAGTCCGTGAGCCACGTGGCACAGCAAAGTTCCCGTCCGCAGGGGCCGATCCCCCCCACCATCTTGGCCTCGTCCCGCACCCCGATCTGGCGCATCTCGATGCGGGTGTGGAACTCCCGGGCCAGGTCCCGCACCAACTCCCGGAAGTCCACCCGTTGTTCGGCCGTGAAATAGAAGATGGCCTTGGAGCCGTCGAACAGGTATTCCACGTCCACGAGCTTCATCGGGAGATCCTTCTCCCGGATCAGCTCGAGGCACACCTGGTAAGCGTACCCTTCGAGCTCGCAGTTCTGCTCGTAGCGCAGGATATCGCGGCGGCCGGCCCGGCGGAGCACCTTCTTGAGGGGCTGGGGGGGAAGGGGCTGGGACTCGTCCGGCCCGGACACCACCTGACCCAGGGCCATTCCCCGCTCCGTCTCCACCACCACCCAGTCGCCGGGCCCGCATTCCACCTGGCCTGCATCGAAGCTGTAGATGCGGCTCGCCCGCTTGAACCGGACGCCTACGATTCGGGCCAACGGTCCTCCCACTCGGCACCGGCCAGGTCCAGCAGCAGGGCATCCATGGCCAGTTCCGGATTGACGTTTCCCTCGATCCACTCCAGGACGCGGGCCACCGCATGCTGCCGGTCCATGAGCGGTCCGGCCCCCTCCGGGTCCTCCCGGACCCGACGGGACAACACCTGCATCAGGGCATCCAGCCGATCCCGGAGCCCCTGCCGGTCGGCGGCCCACGCCGCGGCCACCCGGAACCGCTCGGCCACGGGCAAACCGTCCCAGCGCGCCGCCAGTTCTTCGGCCTCCCTCAGAACCCGCAGGCGTCTTTCACCGTCGGCGCCCAGCACCGCTCCGGGCCGCCCGCCTGCCCCTTCGGCCAACCGTGCCGCCTGTTCCCTGTCCATGCCCCGGATCACCAGCAGCTCCTCCACGGCCTCCCGGGGCAGCGGGCCGAACCGCACCGCCTGGCAGCGGGACACCAGCGTGGGGAGAATCTGATCGCGATGAAGGGCGAGCAGGAAGATATGGGTGCCCGCCGGAGGTTCCTCGAGGGTCTTGAGGAGGGCGTTCGCGGCCTCCCGCGTCAGCCGGAACCCGTCCCGGATTATAACAACCTTGCGGCCCCCTTCAAAGGCTTGGAACGAAAGGGCTTCCTGGAGCGACCTCACCTGGTCCACCGTGATCCGGGTCCCCTCGGGTGCGAGCACGTGCAGGTCCGGGTGGGTGCCCGCCTCCACCCGGAGACATGCGCTGCAGCGGCCGCACGCCTCGGCCCGGTCCAGGGCGGCAGAGTCGGCGCACAGGAGCGCCCTGGCCACCTCCAGGGCGGTGCGTTCCTTGCCCACGCCCTCGGGGCCCCAGAACAGATACGCATGGGGGATGCGGCCCGAGGCCAGCGCCCGCCGCAACACCCTCACCGGCCGCTCGTGGCCCTTGATGTCGGAAAACGCCATGGTACCGGTTCCCCAGGCCGTTCCGTCTGGATCGTCGGGACCCGCCATTCCTCGCCACGGAGCACGACTCTCACAGGAGGCTGGAACGCCGGAAAACTCTCGGGGTCTGCGGCCCGCGAACGGCCGACGGCCGGCGGCTGTGGGCCGCCGGGCCTCCGGCCTTGTTCGAGGCCCGTGACAGGGCTTGAGGATCCCGCCTCCTGCCCGTGCCCGGATCTTCCCATGCGCTCCCCGGGTCGTCAGGGCGGCTCGAAAAGGTCACGGACCACCGCCCACACCCGCTCGGCCACCGCGCCGGGCGGGCCTGTTCCGTCCACCACGCGCACCCGCCCCGGTTCGCGGCGGGCGATCTCCAGGTAGCCGCGCCGGACCCGTTCGTGGAACGCCAGGGCCTCGCGCTCGAACCGGACCTCCGAGGCCCCCTGGGCGCGGCCCAAGGCCCGGCGAAGGCCCTGGTTGGGTGGCAGATCCAGCAGCACCGTGCGGTGGGGGGTGAGGCCTGCCGTGGCCAGGCGGTTGACCGATCGCACCGCCTCCAGGGGAAGCCCCCGTCCCCAGCCCTGGTACGCCTCGGTGGCGTCGGCGAACCGATCGCACACCACCACCGCCCCCCGCTCCAGGGCCGGGCGGACCACCCGTTCCACGTGCTGGGCCCGGTCTGCCGCGTACAGGAAAAGTTCCGCCCAGCCGCACGGCGGATCCCCTGAGTCCTCCACCAGCATCCGGCGGAGACCGGCACCCAGGGGGGTGTCGCCGGGCTCCCGGGTGAGGATCACGGCCCGGCCCGCCTCGCGGAGCCGCTCGGCCAGGAGCGCCGCCTGGGTGGTCTTTCCCGCCCCCTCGCCGCCCTCCAGGGTCAGAAACACGCCCCTCATGCGGCCGGCGCCTCCAGGTCCCAGAACTCCCGCTTGGAGGGCCGCCCCATCAGGTCCTGCACGGCCTCGCTCGGGTCCTTGCGACCGTGGAGCACGTTCCACACCTCCCGGGCGATGGGCATCTCCACCCCTTCCCGGTCCGCCAGGTCCACCACCGCGTCCGTGGTCTTGACCCCTTCCGCCACGGCACGCATGGAGGCCAGGATGTCCTGCAGCTTCTCGCCCCGGCCCAACCGCAAGCCAACGGAGCGGTTCCGGGAAAGCGCCCCCGTACAGGTGAGCACCAGGTCCCCCATGCCGGCCAGCCCGAGGAAGGTGAGCGCCCGGGCCCCCATGGCCACCCCGAGGCGGCTGATCTCGGCCAGCCCCCGGGTGATGAGCGCGGCCCGGCTGTTGGAGCCGAACCCCAGGCCGTCCGAAATGCCGGCCGCGAGCGCGATCACGTTCTTGAGCGCCCCGCCCAGTTCCACCCCCACCACGTCGTCCAGCGTGTACACCCGGAACCGGGGCCCTGCGAAGAGCTCCTGGAGCATCCGGCCCCCCCGGGGGTCGGTGCATGCCAGGCTCACGGCCGTGGGGACCCCACGGGCGACCTCGGCCGCAAACGAAGGCCCGGAAAGGACGGCGATCCGGCGGGAAACCGACGGGGGGAGCACCTGGGACAGCACCTCGTGCATGAGGCACAGGGTGCCGGTCTCGATCCCCTTGGAGGCGCTCACCACCCAGGCATCGGACCGGATGGCTCGCGCGGCGCGGCCCATGACCTGGCGCACCACCTGGGCAGGGGAGACGCTCACCACCACCTCGGCGTCCGCCACCACGGCCTCCAGATCGCTGGAGGGATGTACCGCGTCCGCGATCCGGTGGCCCGGCAGGTACAGGGCGTTCTCGCGCTCCAGAGCCATGCGCTCGGCCAGATCCGGTTCGTACACCCACAGGTGGACGTTCACCCCCTTCCGACCCAGGAGGTCCGCCAGCGCGGTGCCCCAGGCTCCTCCCCCGACCACGGCCACCTTGGCGGGGGTCACGGCATGGCCTCCCGCCGGGGCTCCAGGAGGTGGGCCGGCACCTCCACCCGGGGCGCGTCGAACCACAGGTCCTCCAGGCCGTACTCGGCCCGGGCCTCCTCGTAGAACACGTGCACCACCCAGTCCCCGAAGTCCAGGAGCACCCACCGGCCCTCCTTCAGTCCCTCCACCCCCAGGGGCCGTACCCCGCGCCGCTTCATGGCCTCGAGCACGGCCTCCGCCACGGTCTGAACGCGCCGGTCGCTCGAGCCGTTCACGATCAGAAAGTAGTCCGTGAAACTCGCGGTGGCGCGCATGTCCAGCACCACGATGTCGGTGCCGCGCTTTTCAGCGGCGACCCGCGCGCACTCGAACACCCGTTCCAGCGTCCCGTTCTCCTCCATGTTCACGCTCCGTTCCCGGCGAACCATTCGGGATGCGCCCGTGCGGCCGCTTCCAGGCCCGCCCGCAGGTCCTCGGGCACCAGATACCGCACCGAGCCGCCCCGAACCAGGATTTCCCGGATGCTCGACGAGGAGATCTCCAGTTGGGTCACCCGGATCACCCGCACCTCCCGGCCGGACCGGTGGCGGTATCCGTGGGCCGTGGCCTCGAACTCGTGGCGCAACGACTCGGGCGGGAACAGGGGGGCCTCGTCCGGCGGTCGGCGCATGACCGCGAGGTCGGCCAGCCGGAACAGCTCGGGGTAGCGGTGCCAGGTGTGGATTTCGCGGAAGGCGTCGGCCCCCAGGAGGAACCAGATCCGGGCGTCCGGGCCGAACCGCCCCCGGAGGGCCGCCAGGGTGTCCACCGAGTAACTGGGGCCCTCCCGCCGCAGCTCGATGTCCGACACCTCGAACGCCGGGTTGGCGCGCACCGCGGCCCGGAGCCACTCGTACCGGACCTCGGCCGGCGCGAGCCCCTCGGAACCCTTGTGGGGAGGAATCCGGGCGGGCACGAACCACACCCGCTCCAACCCCAGGGCCTCGCGCACCTCCTCGGCGGCCCTCAAGTGGGCCATGTGAACCGGGTTGAACGTACCCCCGAACACCCCGAGAGCCAACAACTACGACTCCCGGACCTGGCCCTCGCCGTAGATCACGAACTTGGTGGTCGTCAGGTCCTCCACGCCCATGGGCCCGAAGCTGTGGAGCTTGGTGGTGGAGATCCCGATCTCGGCGCCGAGGCCGAGCTGCTGGCCGTCGCTGAACCGCGTGGAGGCGTTCACCGCCACCACCGACGAGTTCACCTCGTCCAGGAAACGCTGCGCGTTGGCGTAATCGCGGGTGACGATGGCCTCGGTGTGGAGGCTCCCGTAGGTCTCGATGTGCTCAATGGCTTGGTCCAGGGACTCCACCACCCGCACGGCCAGGACGAGGTCCAGGTACTCGGCGTGCCAGTCCGCCTCGGTGGCCTCTTTGGTCCCGGGGACGAGCTCGCGGGTGAGGGGACATCCCCGGATCTCCACCCCGGCCTCGGTGAGGGCCCGGGCTACCCGAGGCAGGAACGCCCCGGCCGCGTCCCGGTGGACCAGGAGCGTCTCCAGGGCGTTGCACACCCCGGGCCGCTGGCACTTGGCGTTCAGCACGATCCGCTCGGCCATGTCCAGGTCGGCCGAGGCGTCCACGAACACGTGGCATACGCCCTTGTAGTGCTTGATCACCGGGATCCGGCTGTTCTCCGTGACGAACCGGATGAGCCCCTCCCCGCCCCGGGGGATGATGAGGTCGATGTACTCCTCGAGCCGGAGCATCTCGAGCACGGCCTGCCGGTCGGTGACCTCCACCACCTGCACGGCTCCCTCGGGCACGCCCGCCCGCGCGGCCGCCCTGGACAGCACCCCGGCGATGGCCCGGTTCGAGTGGATGGCCTCCTTGCCGCCCCTCAGGATCACCGCGTTGCCCGCCTTCAGGCACAGGCCGGCCGCGTCGGCCGTCACGTTGGGCCTCGACTCGTAGATGATCCCGATCACCCCCAGGGGGATGCGCTTCTTCCCCACCAGCAGCCCGTTGGGGCGTCTCCACATGCGCACCACTTCTCCCACGGGGTCGGGCTGGGCGGCCACCTCCCGCAACCCCTGGGCCATGGAGGCGATGACCCTGTCGGAGAGGGTCAGCCGGTCGATCATGGCCCGGCTCAGGCCCGCCCGCTCCGCAGCCTCCAGGTCCCGGCGGTTCGCCTCCTGAAGTTCGGCCACCGCCTCCTCCAGTCCCTCCGCCATGGCCCGGAGGGCCTGATCCTTCACCCGGCTGGACAGGCGCGCCAAGGCGCGACTCGCGCGGCGCGCCCGCTGCCCCATGGCCACCATGTCGTCCCGCAGCCCCATGCTCGCTCCTTTTCGGAATCGGATGAGGGGCCCCCGCCCTGGGCCTACAACACCACGAGGTCATCCCGGTGGATGACCTCGTCCCCGTACTTGTACCCGAGTGTATCAGCGATCCTCCAGGATGCCAACCCGGCGATTTTCCTGGTTTCCTCCGCATTGTACGCCACCAGGCCGCGCGCGACCTCCGCGCCGTCGGGGCCGATCACCCGCACCGCGTCCCCCCGGTCGAAGTCCCCCTCCACCCGAACCACCCCCTTGGGAAGCAGGCTCTTCCCCCCCTCGCGCACGGCCCGGGCGGCCCCGGCGTCGATGTGGACCGCCCCCATGGGCTTGGCCGTGTAGGCGATCCAGTGCTTGCGCCGGGTGAGGCGGTCGGCCACCGGACGGAAGAACGTGCCCAGGGGCTCCCCCCTCAGGACCCGGGTCAGGGCGTGGGGCTCCTTGCCCGGGGCGATCACCACGGCCGCCCCCCCATGGGTGGCCCGCTTGGCGGCGAGCAGCTTGGTGGCCATGCCGCCCGTGCCCATCGGCGACGTGGAGCGGCCCACGAACCGCTCCACGGTCTCGTCCACCGCGTCCACGGTCTCGATGAGCCGGGCACCGGGATGCCGCTTGGGATCCCGGTCGTAAAGCCCTCCCGTGTCGGTGAGGATCACCAGCGCGTCGGCCTCGACCAGGTTCGCCACCAGGGCCGACAGGTTGTCGTTGTCGCCGAACTTGATCTCCTCGACCACCACGGTGTCGTTCTCGTTCACCACGGGCACGATCCCCATTCGGAACATGGCCAGGAAGGCGATCTTCGCGTTCTGGTACCGGCGGCGGTTCTCCACGTCGTCGCGGGTGAGCAGCACCTGTCCCACGGTGAGCCCCCGCCGGCCGAACGTTTCCTTGTACAACCACACCAGGTTGATCTGGCCCACCGCGGCCACGGCCTGGATGGCGGGGATGGTGGCCGGCCGGCGATCCAGGCCCAGGCGGCCCATGCCGGCGGCGACCGCCCCGGAACTCACGATCACCACCTCCACGCCCCGGCGCCTCAACTCGGCCACGTCCTCGGCCAGATGCTCGAACACCTCCTGATCCAGGCGGCCCGACGGCGTGGTGAGCACGAGGCTGCCGAGCTTCACCACGACCCGGCGCGCCCCGGACAACTCGGAACGGGTCATGGGCTACCCTCCGCCAGCGCGTCGAGGAGGCGGCCGGTGTTGCGCACCAGCGCTGCCAGCCCCTCGCCGGTCACGGCAGATACCGGCCAGACCTCCAGCCCTCGTTCCTGGAACCGGCGCACGATCTCCGGCAGGCCCTGGCGCACCTCCGTGACGTCGATCTTGGTCACCACCACCCGTTCGGGCCGGGCGGCCAGATCGGGGTTGAACGCCTCCAGTTCCCGGCGGATGGCGTCGTATTTCTCCAGCGGGTCGCGGCCGTCGCTCGGGTCCACCAGGTGCAACAGGAGCTTGGTGCGCTCCACGTGTTTCAGGAAGCGAATGCCGAGGCCGGCACCCCGGTGGGCCCCCTCGATGAGCCCCGGAATGTCGGCCACCACGAACGTCTTGTCCCCGGCCCAACGCACCACCCCGAGGTGCGGCACCAACGTCGTGAACGGGTAGTCCGCGACCTTGGGCCGGGCCGCCGAGATCCGGGAGATCAGGGTGGATTTTCCGGCGTTCGGGAACCCGACCAGGCCCACGTCCGCCAGCAGCTTGAGTTCGAGCCGCACCCGCCGCTCCCGGCCCGGCATTCCGGGCTGGGCGTGGCGGGGAGCCCGGTTGCGTGCCGAGGCGAACCGGGCGTTGCCCTTGCCGCCCCTTCCCCCCTTGAGCAGCACCACCCGCTGGCCCGGCTCCACGAGGTCGGCCAGCACCTCGCCGGTTTCCGCATCCCGGACCACGGTGCCCACCGGAAGCCGCAACTCCAGATCCCGCCCCCTGCGGCCCGTGCAGTGGGAGCCCATGCCGGGCCGGCCGTTCTCCGCCCGCATGACCCTCCGGTGCCGCAGATCCAGGAGCGTCCCCATGCGCGGGTCGGCCACCAGCACCACGTCGCCGCCGTCGCCGCCGTCGCCGCCGTCCGGCCCGCCCAGGGGCACGAACTTCTCCCGGCGGAAGGACACGCATCCCGGACCGCCCTTTCCGGAGGCCAGGACCAGCTCCACCTCGTCTACGAACCGCATGCGTCCGTTCCCGCTACCCCGGGGCGGAAAGGGCTTCGCGCTGCTCCGATGACCCGTTCGGCGTGGGCCGTTCGCCGAAAAGCCCTCTCGCCGCCTGCTATGCGACGAAGGCCCGGAGGGGGCATCCCCGTCCGGGCCTTCGGAACGGTCGGACCGCATCCGGGCGGGAGGGCCGGCCTCAGGATGCCGCGGCCTCCTCCACCGGATCCACGTTGACGTACACCCGGCGTTCGCGGCCCTTGGTCTCGAACGTGACCACCCCGTCGATCAGGGCGAACAGGGTGTAGTCGCGGCCCAGCCCCACGTTCCGCCCCGGCTTGAACTTGGTGCCGAGCTGGCGGACCAGGATGTTCCCGGCCCGCACCCGCTCGCCCCCGAACTTCTTCACGCCGCGGCGTTTCCCGATGCTGTCGCGGCCGTTCCTGGAGCTTCCGCCCGCCTTCTTGTGTGCCATGGTCCGATCCTCCCCGAGCCGCTCAGGCCACCTCGATGGCCTCGACCCGAACGCCCGTGTAGTACTGGCGATGGCCCTGTTTCTTGCGGTAGCCCTTGCGGCGCTTCATCTTGAAGACGATGATCTTCTTGTCCCGGGCCTGCTCCACGATGGTGCCCTTGACCCGAGCCCCCTCCACCCGGGGCCGGCCCACCTTGAGCTCGCCCCCGTCGGACACGAGCAGCACGTCCTCGAACACCACCTCCTCGCCCACCTCGCCCGGGAGCTTCTCCACCTTGACGAAGTCGCCCTGGCTCACCAGGTACTGCTTGCCGCCGGTGCGGATCACTGCGTACATGTCATCCCTCCCAACGAAACGCGCGGGCTTGTCTCGGAATCCCGCGCGAAACGCGAACTATAGAGAACCGCCTTCCGGGTGTCAACCCCGCCCAAGCGGCACAATACGACGAGGGCCCCGCTCCCGGGGGCCCTCGCGTCCCTACGCCGGCCCGGTCACGACCCGATCTCGTCCCAGGTGGTCTCGATCGTGGCGTCGGCGGAACCGTCCCCGTCCTCGTCCACCGTGATCGTCACGGTCCCATCGGCGTGGGCCTCGAACGTGAGGCTGGACCCATCGCTGGCCGTGGCGGTGAACCGGCCGCTCGTGGGGTCGTTGTCGTCCGTCCAGGCGAACGGATCGCTCGTTTCCACGTGGAGCTCCCCGTCCACTCCGCTGCCCGAAACCGTGCCGTCCAGGTCGAGGGTGTAGGCATCGGACGCCGGGTCCGCCGTGGCGGTGCACACGAAGTTCGTACAGGACACGGACGCCCCTTCCGGCGCCGAGACCGTGAGCGAATCACCGGCCACCGTGACCCTCAGCGCCCCGCCTGCCTGCGCCTCGAAGGTGGCCGAAAACCCCCCGTTGACCGTCCAACCGTCCACCGAGAACCCCTGGAACGAAAAGTCTACCTCGAACGACGACCCTTGCGCGCCATAGTCTCCCTCGGCGCTCCGTACGCTCATCGTCAGGACGCCGTCGAACGTGACGGCACTGCCGTCGTCTTCACCGACGCAGTCCTGGAACGTGACCGTCACCCGGTCCCCCCCGGACAGTTCCCCTGTGGGCGCCTCGTCGGTCAGGTCCAGGGTGGCACGTCCTCCGCCCGGGCAGACCAGGGTGGACACGTCCACCGGATCGGCCGCGGCTCGGCCGAGACCGGTACCGGACTCCACGTACTCCTCGGTCTGTTCCAGGATGTCACCCGAGGTGCCGGCCACCTCGATCAGGCTGTCCGCGGCGTCGGTCACGAGGCCCGCCGCGGTCTTCGCGTTCTCGCTCGACACCGTCGGCGGTCCGGAGAGCTCCCCGTTGTCCGAACCCCCCCCGCCCCCGCCGCCGCACGACATCCCCAAGAACGCTGCCGCCAAAACCACCACAGCATCTCGGATCCTTGAACCTCCCATGCTCCACCTCCCTTCCCGGGAACCGCCGTACCCGGCGTAGCCCGGCCTAGCCCGCCTCCCTGGGCCTCCACGGCCCGGGGGCTGGTCCACGTTTGCAAGAACACGTTAGAACGCCTCCCGGCAACCCGCAACACCCTATCTCGAAAATTCCCGGTCCGTGCCCATGGGTCGCCACACCTCGGGGGATGCCGTCCGCCCGGTTCGGCGTATCCCGCGCCGAACCGTCTCCGGCCCTCGTTTCCTTGACCTGGCCGGGGAATCCGCTACGTTTCCGGGAGCCACGCCGGGGACGATGTCGCGGATCCACACCGCCGCCGGAGGCGGGGAAAGGAGGCACGTCGATGCGATGGAACTCCTGCACAATGGCCCTCGTGGTCCTGGGTGTGCTGGGGGGGTGCGCCACCCTGGACACCCTGGAACGGGCCCGGGCCACGCTGGCGCAGGCGGAGAGGGCGGGCGCCGCCACAACAGCCCCCTACCCGTTCCACCGGGCCCGAGCGTTCTTGGAGATGGCCGAGCACGAAACGGACGAGTTCGACTGGGCCGCGGCGCGCACCTGGGCCGGGATGGCTCTGGAGGACGCCCGGCAGGCCCTCGAGAACGCAAGGGGGGCCTCACGATGACGTACCGCGATGCGATTCCGACCCTCACTCTGTTTGCTTTGCTGGCGACGTGTTACGGGTGCGGAGCGGTGCGCCCCCTGTCCAGAGCGGACGCCGACCGGGCCCGGGCGATCCAGGCCCGCATCGCGCAGGCCCGGCGGATGGGTGCTCTGGAGTGCGCCCCGAGGGAACTGGCCGAAGCCGAGGCCCGGCTCACGTATGCCACCCACGAGGCTCGGGAGTTCCACGATCCGGCCAGGGTGGACTCCTGGTTCCAGGCGGCCGAGCGGGCGGCCGACACACTGCTCGGCAAGACCCGTTTGTGCGCGGAGGCCCGGGGGAGCGAGCCCTCGAGGCCCCCACCCGTACCGCCGCCGTCCGACTCCGACGGCGACGGGATTCCCGACACTCGGGACCTCTGTCCTGGTACGCCCGCCCACGTGGCCGTGGAAGCAAACGGATGTCCACCGGATGCCGACCGGGACGGCGTGGCCGACTACCGGGACCGTTGTCCGGGCACACTCCCGGGGATCCACGTAGACGCCACCGGTTGCCCTCCGGACTCGGATGGAGATGGAGTGGCCGACCATGAGGACCGCTGCCCGGATACGCCCCAGGGGGCGCCGGTGGACCGGGCCGGTTGTCTCAGGGACTTGGATGGAGACGGGCTGGCCGACTGGGATGAAACCCGCACCTACCGCACCGATCCCAACGACCCGGACTCGGACGACGACGGGCTCCCGGACGGGGAGGAGCTCCGAACGTACCGAACGGACCCCAACCACCCGGACACGGACCGCGACGGTCTGGCCGACGGTGAGGAGGTCACCCGGTACCGCACCGATCCGCTGCGGCGGGACACGGACGGCGGTTCGGTACCGGACGGGGTCGAGGTCGAGGTGGCCGGTACGAACCCCTTGGATCCAGCCGACGACGTCCGGGAGGTCAAGACCGTTGAACTCAACATCCGGTTCGAGTTCGACTCTGCGGAGATCCAGCGGGCCGACTACACCCAGTTGGAACAGGTGGCCCGGTTCCTGAAGGAGAACCCGGGATTGACGCTGACCGGCGAAGGGCACACCGACAACGTGGGGGCGCCCGGTTACAACCAGGAGCTTTCCCTGCGCCGGGCGCAGGCCGTGGTGCGTTTTCTGAACGAGCGGTACGGGATTCCCTTGGACCGCATGACAGCCGTGGGGTACGGCGCCACGCGCCCCATCGCCCCCAACGACACCGAAGAGGGACGAGCCCAGAACCGGCGGGTATACGCCGTGCTGCGGGCCGAGTGAGCTTCGCGCGGGCCCCCGGCGCAGCCGGGGGCCCGTCTGCCGGTCAGGGGCCCGCGGAGGGGTGCCCGGCGCATCCCCGGCACAGGATCTTACCGTCCTGGCGGTTCACAGCGTTCGTGAACACGGCTTCCCTGCACCCATCGCACCGGACCACCTCGAAGCACGCCGGAACGGCTCGCCAAGGGAAGTCAAAGGGCTCGGAGACGTCCAAGAACTGCCCTTCGGGGAGGGAGAGCACCCGGTCCAGGAGAGGCTCCAGGACCTCGGCCGGGACGTCCTGAGGGGGTACCCCTTGCCGGCGCTGCTGCACGAAGGGAGATCGCAGGGCCTGCTCGAGGAACTCGGGTTTCAGGCTCACCCGCACGGCCCGGCCCCTTCTGGTGTCCACCAGGGTGAAGGCCATCTTGTTCCAGTATGTTTTTTCGATGTTCGACTTGCCATAGGTGCAGCCCGTGGCCGCCATGACCCCATCCAGGAAACACCCGGCCGCGTGGCCCTTTCCGGTCTCCGAAACCACGTGGAGCTCCTTGTCCCGGGCTCGTCCCACGCCCAGGGTCTTCATGGCCGCGAGCCCGGCCCGGAGCCCCATGGGCATGGCCGGACACCGGTGACCGTGGAACGTCACCGCCATGTCCCACAGTTCTCGAAACGACCTCTCTCGCTCCCCGTTCACCGTGCGTCCCTCCTCGGCCTCCGCGTGCTGGCGGTTCCGGCACGGCGGGCCCTTCATCCCCGGAACACCACCGATCCCGCCATCCACGTCGCGATCCCCACGAGCAGAACCCCGAACGCCGGTCTGAGGTAACGCCTGTCGATCCGGACCGACATCCGGGAGCCCACCTGGGCCCCCAGGAACCCGCCGACCGCCAGGGGCAGGCTCAGCCCCATGTCGAAGTGGCCCGCAGCGGCGTGGCCGGCGAGCCCGGTGAGGGCGGTGAGCCCCACCATCAAGGAACTCGATCCCACGGCCACCTCCAACGGAATCCCGCACGCCACGGTCATGAGGGGGACCTTGATCAGTCCTCCACCCACCCCGAGCAAGCCCGCGAGCGCTCCCGCGCACGCCATGAGGGGAACGGTGGCTACCCAGTTCACGCTGTATGTTCGCTCGCCCAAGGTACGGGTCCACCAGGCGAAACCCCGCGTGGGCGGCCCGCGGCGCTCGTCCACGGGGTGCACCATGAACCACGCGCTCACCACCAGGACACCGGCAAACACCAGTTTACCCGTCTCGGCCGGCACGTAGCGGGAAAGATACCCGCCGATCACAGCTCCCGCGTTGGTCGCCGGCTCGACCAGAAGCACGAGTTTCCAGTCGAGGAACCCGGCCCGGTGGAACACCACCATGGACGAGACCGAGACGGCCACGATCACCGCCTGACTGGCCGAGGCAGCCACGTGGAACGGAACACCCCGGGCCACGAGAAGGGGTACATACACCACCCCTCCCCCCTGGCCCAGGGCCGCGAACACCGCGGCCGCGAGGAAGAAGACCGCTTCGAGCCACACCACGGGACGTGCTCCCAGATGCGGGCAACGGACCCGGACCGTCCGCCCACTTCGAACGATATCGAATTAGACTACACGAGCTCGCTTCGATACACAAGGATTGTTCCGCGTGACACGGACTTTGTTCCCCTAGATCTTCTGTGGTACCCTGTTCGTCCATATCGCTGGATGACGATATGAACCGAATGGTCGCAGCAGCGAAGGCCCTGTCCGACGAGTCCAGGCTGAAGGTCTTGTGGCTCCTGGAGCACCGGACCCTGTGCGTCTGCGAGATCCAGGCCGTGCTGGGGCTCGCCCAGTCCACGGTGAGCCGCCACATGCAGATCCTGGAAGACGCCGGATTCGTGGTCTCGGAGCGCAACGGCCCGTGGAAGGACTACCGCCTGAACCCGGCACCCCCCCCGTTCGTTCAGGGGCTCCTGGCCCAGGTACGCCTGGCCGGGGAATCCCACCCGGAGGCGCGGAACCTCCGGGAACGGGCGGCCGGGGTAGACCGGGCAAGCCTGTGCGCGGGCTGAAGGACCGCCGCCCCGCCGGAGGGAACCCCGTGGCCGACCGAAAAGAAAGGGTCCTGTTCCTTTGTACCGGAAACGCGTGCCGCAGCCAGATGGCCGAGGGATGGCTGAGGCACCTGGGAGGGGATCGCTACGAGGTGTTCTCGGCCGGCATCCGGCCCCAGGGCTTGAACCCGTTGGCGATCCAGGTCATGGCCGAGGCCGGGGTGGACATCTCGGCCCACAGGAGCGAGCCCGTGGACCGATATCTGGATCGGGAGTTCGACCTGGTGATCACGGTGTGCGACGGGGCCCTGGAGTCGTGCCCCGCGTTCACGGGCCGTGTAAGGGAGCGCCGCCATTGGCCGTTTGACGACCCGGCCGCGGCCACCGGCACCGAGGAGGAGGTGTTCTCGGTGTTCCGCCGGGTGCGCGACGAGATCCGGCAACGGGTGGAAGCGTTCCTGAGGGAGGCGGACTAGGCATGTCCCGGGGCGTGGCCAAGAGGCTTTCGTTCCTCGACCGCTACCTCACCCTCTGGATCTTCCTGGCCATGGGGGTGGGGGTGGCGTGGGGGTATCTCTTCCCCGGCGTACGCAACGCCGTCGACGCCCTCCAGGTGGGCACCACCAACGTCCCCATCGCCCTCGGACTCGTCCTCATGATGTACCCGCCGCTGGCCAAGGTGCGCTACGAGGAGCTGCCCCGGGTGTTCCGGAACACCAAGGTCCTCGTCCTTTCGCTCGTCCAAAACTGGGTCGTGGGGCCGGTGCTCATGTTCGCGCTGGCCGTGACCCTGCTCCGGGGGTATCCGGAGTACATGGTGGGGCTCATCCTGATCGGGCTCGCCCGGTGCATCGCCATGGTGATCGTGTGGAACGACCTGGCCGACGGCGACCGGGAGTACTGCGCCGGTCTGGTGGCGTTCAACTCGGTCTTCCAGGTGCTCTTCTACTCGGTATACGCCTGGTTCTTCATCACCTGGCTCCCGCCGAAGCTGGGTCTGGGCGAGGCCATCGTGGTGGACATCTCGATGGGCCAGATCGCCGAGAGCGTGTTCATCTACCTGGGTATCCCGTTCCTCGCGGGCATGATTTCCCGGTTCGCGGGTGTGAGGCTCAAGGGCCGGGAGTGGTACGAGGCCCGGTTCATTCCCAGGATCAGCCCGATCACCCTGATCGCCCTCCTGTTCACCATCCTCGTCATGTTCAGCCTGAAAGGCGAGTACATCGTCCAGCTTCCCCTCGACGTGGTGCGCATCGCGGTGCCGCTCACGATCTACTTCTTCGTGATGTTCTTCGTGTCGTTCTGGATGAGCCGCAAGGTGGGCGCACCCTACGGCCAGACCGCGACCCTGTCGTTCACGGCCGCCTCGAACAACTTCGAGCTCGCGATCGCGGTGGCCGTGGCCGTGTTCGGCATCGACTCGGGCCAGGCCTTCGCCGCCGTGATCGGCCCCCTGGTGGAGGTGCCCGTGCTGATCAGCCTGGTGGGCGTGGCCCTGCGGTTGCGGGAAAAACGTCCCGGCGTGGCCGATCTTCCCTCTGGGGTCCGGGGCTGACCGCCCGGTAGGCCCTCCTCGTGTCGGCAGCGGGGTCGGGACGCTCCGTGCCCCTCCGGGCCGCCGGCGGCCCCGGCCCCCCCCGGCGTGCGGCCGTTGGAGAGATCCTCCCGAGAGGAGCATGAACGCATGCGCCAGGAATTGGAGAAGTAACCCCGCCCCGGGGCATCGGGTTCGCCGTCGACGGGTGTATCGGGAGGAGCCTCCCCAGGACCGCGTCCAGGCGCCCGACAAAGTGCTCGCCCAGCGCATCGTCGAACTCGGCGATCACCGGTGAGTCCGTCCCCGGGACGGCCCCAAGAGGCGTTTCCCCCCGCGGGGATCCCCGGCCCAGCCAGCGGACGTCCCCGCAGACGAGAAACCCCATCAGTCCACGACCACCACGGCCGGCTCGCCGGCCTCCACCCGGCCGACCACCGCGGCCCAGGGCACGCCGGCCCCGTGCAGGTCGTCCACCAGGACCCGGGCCTGGCCCTCCGGCAGGGAGATCAGGAGTCCTCCCGAGGTCTGGGGGTCCACCAGGAGCTCTTCCTCCTCGGGCCGGAGCGAGGCCCGAACCACCAGCCGCTCGCCGCAGACCCGGCGGTTGCCGGCGTTCGAGCCCGTGGTCACGCCCGCGGCGTACATCTCGGCCGCGGCCGGGTACAGGGGGAGCGCCCGGAACGAGACCGCAAGCCTCACCCCCGAGCCGATGGCCATCTCCAGGGCGTGACCGGCGAACCCGAACCCGGTGATGTCCGTGAGGGCGCGCACCTCGTACCGGAGGGCCGTCTCCAGGGGGACCCGGTTCAGGGCCGCCGCCACGGGCAGCACCGCGTCTTCCAGCAGATCCCTCGGGTACTTCCCCGCCCGGTTGGCGTTGAAGATGACCCCACTGCCCAGGGGCTTGGTGAGCACCAGAGCGTCTCCGGGACGGGCGCCGCGGTTCGTGAGCACCCGGTCCGGGTGGACCACCCCCGTGACCGCCAGGCCGTACTTGGGCTCGGGATCGTCCACCGTGTGGCCCCCGGCCAGGCACGCCCCGGCCTCGGCCACCTTCTCGGCCCCGCCCCGGAGCATGTCCCGCAGGATGCCCGGGTCCAGGGTGCCGGCCGGGAAGTTCACCAGGTTGAGCGCGGTCACGGGGCGGCCGCCCATGGCCCAGACGTCCGACAGGGAGTTGGCCGCTGCGATCCGGCCGAACCAGACCGGGTCGTCCACCACCGGCGTGATGTAGTCCACGGTGGTCACCAAGGCCACCTCCGGGGCCACCCGGTACACGGCGGCGTCGTCCGAGGTCTCGAACCCCACCAGCAGGTCGGGGTGGTCGCACCGGGGGAGGTGTCTCAGCGCATCCGACAGGACCGTCGGATCCACCTTGGCCGCTCACCCGCAGGTGCGCGACACGCCCATCAGGGTCTTTTTCCTCCGAAACGGGTTCATCGCGCCTCCTCCTCTCTCATCCCCCCGGACCCGGCCCGAACAGGTCCCAGGCGATCCGCGCACACGCGCCCACGAGCACCAGCCCCAACACCCACCGCAACACCCGGGTGGGAGTGCGGTGATGCCACCGGCTCCCCACCCGCGCGCCCGGCACCACGCCGGCCACGAGCACCAGGGCCAGCCCGAAGGGCACCTGCCCGGTGAGGGCCTTCCCCAGGAACCCGGCCACGGACGAGGCGCTCACGATCACCAGGTTGCTCCCCATGGCCACGCGCAGCGGCACCCCGAGCAACCCGGTCATGGCCGGCACGAGCAGGAACGATCCCCCCTGCCCCGCCAACCCGCCGAGGAACCCCACGGACGAGGCGATGGCCACCGCGCCCGGGCGGGAGAACGCAGTCCCACCGGCCTCTGGTTCGGCCGGAAGCGGCACGGGCCGGAACAACAGAGCCACGGCCGCCACCACCAGGGAACCGAACACCGCCAGCAACGCCTCGTGGGAAACGTACCGGGAAAACCCCGCCCCGGCCAGGGCGGCCAGGAAGATCGCCGGGGCCATCGCGGACGCGAGGCCCCGGTCCACCGTGCCGCGCCGCACGTGGGACAACGCACCCACCACCCCTGCCACCAGGGCCTGGGTGATCGTGAGCCCGCTGACCGAGTGCATGGACAGGGCGGGCAACCCCAGGGCGGGCGGCACGTAGAGCAGCAACGGCGCGGCCAGGATCCCGCCGCCGATCCCGAGCAAGCCGGACAACGCGCCGGCCGCGAACCCGATGCCAGCCACCGCGAGCGCCAGAGCCATGGGGCCAGGCTAGCCCCGTGAAAACGAAAAGAGAAATGGATTGTTTTTCTTGTCTCTATTTAGATAATTTATCCACATGGATCTCGGGCGCCTCACCCTGCACCAACTTCGGGTGTTCCGGGCCGTGGCCCGGCACCGGAGCTTCACCCGGGCGGGCGAGGAACTGGGCCTCACCCAACCGGCGGTGTCCGCCCAGGTCCGGACGCTGACCAAGCTCCTGGGGCTTCCCCTGGTGGACTCGCTGGGGAAACGGGTGCATCTCACCGACGCGGGCCAGGTCCTGCTGGAGCACGCCGAACGGGTCGAGGCCGCCGTACAGCACCTGGGGGAGGCGCTGGAGGCGCTGCGGGGGGGGGCCCGGGGCCGGGTGCGGGTGGGGGCGAGCACCTCCATCGGCACGTACCTGTTTCCGTTTCTCATCGCCGAGTTCATGTCCCGCCATCCCGGGATCCGGGTGGACCTGGCGATCCAGAACTCGGAGGGCATCCAGCAGGGGGTTCTGCGCGGCGACGTGGACGTGGGCTACGTGGGCACGGCCGTGGCCGACCCGCGCCTGGAGGCCCGGCCGTTCCTGGAGGAGGAGATCTTTTTCGCCTGCGCCCCCACCCATCCCCTCGCCTCCCGGCGGCGCGTGTCGCCCGCGGAGCTCGGGGCCCACCCCGTGTTCGTGCGCGAACCCGGGTCGGCCACGCGCCGCACCATGGAGGCCCTGTGCCGGCAGCGAGGGGTGGTCTTCCCCCACGTGGTGCAACTCGGGTCGGTGGAGGCCATCAAGCACTGCGTGATCGCAGGCCTGGGGGTCTCCTACTTCTCGGAGCTCACCGTGCGAAGCGAACGGGCCGCGGGGCGACTCGTCCGGCTCCGGGTCCCCGATCTCCAGCCCCGGCGGACCTTCTTCCAGATCGTCCACAGGGACAAGCGCGTCTTCGGCCCCCTGGAACGGTTCACCGGGTTCGCCCGGCGATACGCCGAGGCCGCACGGGCCGGGGGGCTGCCCCCCGTCTCTTCCGCCACCGCCCGGCCCGCCCCGGACACGGCCGTCCCCTGACCTCCGGAAGGGACGGCGTCGTTTCCCACCCCCCTTGCGGGCTTGCCGGTTCCGGGGTCCACGGTAGTCTTCCCCTCCGCTACCCGTGTCCATCCCGCACCGAGGAGACCCCCATGAGCAGCCAAGCGTTCGAACACCTTCTTCCGTCCGTGATATCGCTTCTCACCACGTACGGGTTGCGCGTGCTCGGCGCAGCGGCCATCCTGCTGGCCGGAAGGCTCGGAGCCCACATCACCTCGCGGCTGGTCCGCACGGC
>CAZBGL010000181.1:0-3157 GCA_964491375.1 uncultured Thermodesulfobacteriota bacterium
GCGAGGTCGCATATTGCGTGTTCGCGCCCGCCCGAGCCAGGGGGCCCTCCCGGAGCGCGGTGATGCCGCCCGGGGCCCGTTTCCGCTTCGGTGCCACGGCCTCGGCGGGGGTGCTCGGAGGCCTTCGTGCCGCTCGCTTGCGCGTTGGATGGGCTCGGGAGACATTGCTGTTGGGCCTTCCGGCCGCTCGCGCGGACCCGGCCCCCGGGCGACGTGGCCACGAGTCTCGTTGCGACCGTTGCGATCGTGGCGCGAGACAAGACCTTTTTGTCCTGCTCTCGGTCTCCGGCGTTCTCGCTGTCCAGCCGGAAGCCCGGACGCGGAGGGAACGTGGCACTCCTAGAAGTCAACGACCTGAGGGTTTCGTTCTTCCTGCCCGAGGTCGAGGTGCCCGCGGTGCGGGGCCTGAGCTTCCGAGTGGGGAACGGAGAGGCCGTGGGGCTCGTGGGCGAGTCCGGGTGCGGCAAGAGCGTGACCGCGCTCTCTCTGCTGGGGTTGGTGCCCCCGCCCGGCCGGATCGTCTCGGGTAGCATCCGGCTGGACGGCCGGGACCTCACCCGCATGAACGGCCGGGAGCTTCGCAGCGTTCGCGGCCGGGAGATCGGCATGGTGTTCCAGGAGCCCATGACCAGCCTGAATCCCGTGTTCACGGTGGGTTACCAGCTGGCCGAGGCGATCACCTGTCATTTCGACCTCCCTCGGAAGGAGGTGCGCCGGCGCTGCGTGGAGCTGCTGCGGGAGGTCGGGGTGCCCGCGCCCGAGGCCAGGCTCCGGGCGTATCCGTCGCAGCTCTCCGGGGGGTTGCGCCAGCGCGTCATGATCGCCATGGCCGTGGCGTGCCGCCCGAAGCTCCTGGTGGCCGACGAGCCCACCACCGCCCTGGACGTGACGATCCAAGCCCAGATCATGGCGCTCTTGCGACGGCTCCGGAACGAGCGGGGAATGGCCCTGCTGCTGATCACCCACGACCTGGGCCTGGTGGCCCAGAACGTGGACCGGGTGGTGGTGATGTACGCTGGGTACGCGGTGGAGGAGGCGCGGGTGGAGGCCCTGTTCGCCGAGCCCCTACACCCGTATACCCGGGGGCTCCTGGCCTCGATTCCGGGGGCCTCGGGCGTACGCCGGGGGCAGCGCCTGCGGGCGATCCCCGGCAACGTGCCCCACCCCGCGAGGGTGCCCGCGGGCTGCCCGTTTCGGGACCGGTGTGCCGAGGCCGTGGAGGCGTGCGCGCGGTCCGTTCCGGCGCTGGAGGAGAAACGGCCCGGACACCGGGCCCGCTGCATCCGGGTGGAGCGCCGTGTTTGAGGTGACGGGATTGCGCCGCCACTACGCCGTCCGGCAGGGTCCGTTCGGCCCCCGGCGGTGGCTTCGGGCCGTGGACGGCGTGGACCTGACCCTGCGGGAAGGGGAAACCCTGTCGCTGGTGGGCGAGTCGGGATGCGGCAAGAGCACGCTGGCCCGCCTCTTGCTCCGACTGGAACGCCCCACCGGCGGGACGGTGCGGTATCGGGGGCGGGACATCTGGTCCATGGGGCGGGACGAAGTGCGCCGGTTCCGTCGGGAGGTCCAGATGGTCTTCCAGGACCCCTACGCCTCCCTCAACCCCAGGATGCGGGTGGAGGCGATCGTGGGAGAGGGGCTGGCCATCCACGGGCTGGCACGGGGCCGGGAGCGGCGGGAGCGGGTGCGCCAGCTCCTGCGGGACGTGGGGCTTCCGCCGGAGGCCGCCTCGGCGTATCCTCACGAGTTCAGCGGGGGGCAGAGGCAGCGCATCGGCATCGCCCGCGCCCTGGCGGTCGAGCCCCGGGTCCTGGTGGCCGACGAGCCGGTTTCGGCCCTGGACGTGTCCGTGCAGGCACAGATCCTGAACCTGCTCCAGGACCTCAAGGAGCAGCGGGGGCTCACGTACCTGTTCATCAGCCACGACCTGCGGGTGGTGGAACACATCTCCGACCGGGTGGCCGTGATGTACCTGGGGCGCGTGGTGGAGCTGGGCCCGGCCGAGGCGGTGTTCGCACGGCCCCGGCATCCGTATACCCGTGCCCTCTTGGCGGCGGTGCCGGTGCCGGACCCGGCCCGGCGGGACGGCGTGCGCACCCTGGAAGGGGACGTGCCCAACCCCATCGACCCGCCGGGGGGCTGCCCGTTCCACCCCCGCTGCCCGGAACGCCTGGACCGTTGCACCCGGGAACCGCCCCCGGCGGTGGAGCCGGAAGCGGAATGCCGGGTGTGGTGCCATCTGTACGGATGAGGGGACTGGGAGGGCGCTGGAAGCCAGCGCGAAAAGGCTCGGGTAGGCCGTGAGACGGCCTGCTTACAGTACGTGACGTTGCAAGAGGCGACCGTAGGTGGGCGGCCTTCGCGTCGCCGCGCCCCCCGGGTTCGGGCGCGGGTGTGGGATGCCGGCCCGGGAGCTCGTCTCCGCTCGCGGCCACGGCCTCGGCGGGGGTGCTCGGAAGGCATCGTGCCGCTCGCGTGCGCGTGGATGGGCTCGGGAGACGAAGGCGTTGGGCCTTCCGGCCCCTTCGCGGACCCGAGCCCCCGGGCCGGTTGGGAGGGGCCCCTTCGATCCGTTCGGGTCCGGGAGGGGCCCCTGCGAGGCGCGGGCGCGGCTCCGACGGTCGCCGCGGCCCCGGGGTTTCCGAGCGGCGAGGGTCCGACCCGGGGGTGCTCGCCGGGCGCTTCCGGGCGGCGGGTTGCCGCGGCGAGGTCGCATATTGCGTGTTCGCGCCCGCCCGAGCCAGGGGGCCCTCCCGGAGCGCGGTGATGCCCCCCGGGGCCCGTTTCCGCTTCGGTGCCACGGCCTCGGCGGGGGTGCTCGGAAGGCATCGTGCCGCTCGCGTGCGCGAACGGCGGGCTCGGGAGGCGGGGGCGTCTGGCCTTCCGGCCGCTCGCGCGGACCCGGCCCCCGGGCGGCGCCAACCCGCGTCCTCGTTGCGATCGTGGCGCGAGACGAAAGGACGCCCGTTGCCCCGTGGCGAGAGGACGGGGACCCAGGAGGCGCGGCTCCGGAGGCCGCGAAGTCCGGTATCCTGTCTCGCCGCGGCACCGTGCCGCTGGCGAACCGGGCATTGAACCGCGGGTGTGGGATGCCGGCCCGGGAGCTCGTCTCCGCTTGCGGCCACGGCCTCGATGCCGCCGCTCGGTCGTCGGCGTG
>CAZBGL010000182.1:0-2826 GCA_964491375.1 uncultured Thermodesulfobacteriota bacterium
CTCGCCCATCTCGGTCAGGATGAACCCCGGGGCCACGGCGTTGCAGGTGATGCCGTACTTGCCCAGGTCCTTGGCCGCAGCCTTGACGAGCCCGATCACCCCGGCCTTGGCCGCCGAGTAGTTGGTCTGGCCGAACTTGCCCCGGAGGCCGTTGATCGAGGTGATCGCGATGAACCGGCCGTGCTTCTGCTCGCGGAACCCCGGTGCCGCGGCCCGCAGGTAGTTCCAGGTGCCCTTGAGGTCCACCTGGATCACGCGGTCGAACTGCTCCTCGGTCATCTTCCACACCACGCCGTCCCAGTTCATGCCGGCGTTGGTCACCAGGATGTCCAGCCCCCCCAGCTCCCGGCGCACCCGGTCCACCATGGCCTGGGCGTCCTCGAAGCTGGCCACGTCGGCCTGCACGGCCAGGCCCCGGCGGCCCATGGCCTCGAGTTCCTGGACCATGCGGTCGGCCTCGGCCGAGCTCTTGCGGTAGTTCAGGGCCACGTCCGCGCCCTGGCGGGCCAGGGTCCGGACGATCTCGGCCCCGATGCCCCGGGTGCCCCCGGTCACGATCGCCACCTTCCCGCTCAGATCGATCATGGAGCTCTTCCTCCCTCGCCTGGGTTGCCTGCGGCTAGGTCTCCCGCCGGATGATCATGGCCATGGTGGACCCGCCGCCTCCGCAGATGGCCGCGATGCCCAGTTCCTTGTCCAGCCGCTTCAGGGCGTAGTACAGGGTCACGACGATCCGGGCGCCCGAGCACCCCGTGGGGTGGCCCAGGGCGATGGCCCCGCCGTGGACGTTGAGCTTGGACCGGTCCCAGTTGAGCATCCGCTCGTTGGCCAGCACCTGGGCGGCGAACGCCTCGTTCACCTCGATGAGGTCCATGTCGCCCAGGGTCATGCCGGCCCGCTCGAGCACACGGGGGATGGCCACGCCCGGCCCCTCGCCCATGTACCGGCCGTCCACGGCGGTCTGGGTGTAGTCCACGATGGAGAACAGGGGCTGCACGCCGCGCCGCTCGGCCTCCTGCCGGGTCATGGCCACCAGGAACGCCGCCCCGTCGGTGAGCCCGCAGGAGTTGCCCGCGGTGACCGATCCGTCGGGCTTGAACGCGGGGGGCAGCTTGGCCATCTTCTCGACGTTCACCTCGTAGCGGATGGACTCGTCCTTTTCGAACACGACGTCCGGGTTCTTCTTGCCGCCGGGCACGGTGACCGGGGTGATCTCCTCGTCGAACCACCCGTTCTTCTGGGCCTCGGCCGCCTTGCGGTGGCTCTCGGCCGCGAACTCGTCCATCTCCTGGCGGGTGATGCCGTACTTGTCCACCAGGTTCTCGGCCGTCAGCCCCATGGAGAGGTTGGCCACCGGGTCGTGGGAGTCGGTCCACCCGTCCTCCAGGGTCACGGGCCCCATCCGGAACCCCTTCCACCGGTAGCCCTTGAGCAGGTGGGGGATGGTGGACATGCTCTCCATGCCCCCGCACAGGACCACGTCGGCCTGCCCCACCTGGATGATCTGGGCGGCCAGGCTCAGGGCCTTCATGCCCGAGGGGCAGGCCTTGTTGATGGTCACGCCGGGCACGTGCTGGCCCGCACCCCCCTTGAGGGCGGCCGTGCGGGCGGGGTTCACGTGGTTCCCGGCCTGCCGGCAGCACCCGACGATGGCCTCGTCCAGGTCCTCGCCCGAGACGTTGGCCCGCCTGAGGGCCTCCCGGATCGGGAAGGCGGCCATGTCGTACACCTTCATGTCCTTGAGGGTGCCCCCGAAGCGGCCCATGGGGGTCCGCACGGCGCTGACGAACACGACGTCGCTGAGCTGGCGCACGGTGTCTCCTCTCCTTGGCTGGTTCGATGACGGAAGGTCCGGTTGGACATTGTCTCCCGCACGCGGGCCCCGCCCCCCGACGGCATGGTGCGCCCCCGCTCCGCGGACGGGCGACCCGCCGCCGGGCCCCTCCCCGGACCCATGGCTTGGCCCCGGGGCACGGGGGCTGCCCGGCGCGCACCGGTGGTGTCGGCTCATCCGGGCCCCCGGCCCGGCGGGAGCCGGGGGCGGTTGGTTTCCGGTCTTCGACGGTCAGGCGGCCTTGCCCTCGCGGACCACCGGGATCGGCTCGTCCGGCACGTCGGGCGGCACCGGGCCGCCGGGGATGCGCCTCACCGCGCCGAACCGCGGCGGGCAGGCCTCGTAGCAGGCCCCGCACTTGATGCACTTGTCCTGGTCGATCACGTGCACCAGGCTCTTGCCCCCGGCGATGGCGCCCACCGGGCAGCGTTTCGCGCAGATCATGCACGCGCGGCACTTGGCCGGGTCGATGCAGTAGGTCGGGGCCTCGCGCAGGAGCTGCTCCACCTCTTCCAAGGAGAAGAGCCGGGTGTACTGCTCCTTGTCCTTGATCTTCTGCGCGAGCTTGTCCCGGGCGGCCAGCTTCAGGTAGGGCACGAGCCGCGCCAGCCCGGCGAGCTTCTCCCGGACCTCGCCGGGATCGAGCCCTTCACCCACGGCCAGCGGCCCCAGTTCGCGGACGTCCTGGCTGAAGCGGTTCATCAACTCGGCGAACCGGGTGCCCTCGCCGGAGGACAGTTCCTCCATGCGCACCCGCTCGGGGTTGAGCCCCACATGCTCCAGCAGCCGCTTGGTGAGCTGGACCATGTTCAGGGCGTAGAAGTTCCCGTGGGTGATGTAGTGGCACTCGCCCAGGTAGCAGCCGCCGATGAAGACCCCGTCCACTCCGTTCAGGAACGCCCGGAAGAGGAACGCCATGTCCACCCTTCCGGAGCACATCACCCGGATGAGCTTGACGTCTGTTGAATACTGTAGCCTGGAAACTCCGGCTA
>CAZBGL010000183.1:0-9964 GCA_964491375.1 uncultured Thermodesulfobacteriota bacterium
CCCGGGCCGGCTCCACCCCCAGCTCGAAGGCCACGGCCAGGGCGGCCAGGCCGTTGAGCGCGTTGTGGAGCCCGGGGACCCCCAACCGCACCTCCCCCACCTCGCGGCCGTTCCACACCACCCGGAACCGGCTGCCCGGCCCCGCGGTGCGGACGCCGGTCGCCCACACGTCGGCGTGGGGCGAAAAGCCGTAGGTGATCGTGCGCTTCCGTATGCGGGGCAGCACGGCCTGCACGCGGGCGTCGTCGAGGCACGCCACCACGGCCCCGTAGAACGGCACCTTGTCGGCGAAGTCCACGAACGCCTGCTCCAGGGCTTGCTCGCTCCCGTAGTGGTCCATGTGCTCCCGGTCGATGTTCGTGATCACCGCCACCGTGGGTACCAGCCGGAGGAAACTGCCGTCGCTCTCGTCCGCCTCGGCCACCAGGAACTCCCCCTGGCCGAGCCGGGCGTTGGTGCCCAGGCTGTGGAGCCTTCCGCCCACCACCACCGTGGGATCCAGGCCCGCGTCGGAGAGCAGCGCAGCGACCATGGACGTGGTGGTGGTCTTGCCGTGGGCTCCGGCCACGGCCACGGCGTATTTCATCCGCATGAGTTCGGCCAGCATCTCGGCCCGGGGTATGACCGGGATCATGCGCCGCTGGGCCTCCACGACCTCGGGATTGTCCGGCCGTACCGCCGAGGACACCACCACCACGCTGGCCCCCTCCACGTGGGCGGGATCGTGGCCCGTGTACACGGTGGCCCCCAGGCCCGCCAGGCGCCGTGTGATCGGGGTCTCCCGGAGGTCCGATCCGCTCACCCGGTAGCCCAGGTTCAGGAGCACCTCGGCCAGGCCGCTCATGCCGATGCCGCCGATGCCCACGAAGTGGATGTGGTGGTCCTTCCGGTACATGGGCTCCCCGATCGTTGCAGCCGTCCCGCGCGCCCGAGAGGTCCCGGTTCCAGCGGGCGCGGAAGCGCCTACTCCTCCCCTGCCAGGGCCAGCAGGTCGTCCACGATCGCGCGGGCCGCCTCCGGCCGCGCCGAACTTCGTGCGGCACGGGCCATGCGGGCCAGCCGCTCCGTATCTTCCAACAGCTCGTCCAGAAGGCCGGCCAGGCGCTCGGGGGTGAGCTCCCCCTCGGTCAGGCACACGGCCGAGCCCTGGGCCTCGGCCGCCCGCGCGTTGTGCTCCTGGTGTCCGCCCGCCGCGTGGGGGTAGGGCACGAGCACCGCCGGCCGGCCGGCCGCCGCCAGCTCCGACACGGTGAGCGCCCCCGCCCGGGCCACCACCAGGTGAGCCCATGCGCAGGCGGCTGCCATGTCCTCCAGGTAGGCCCTCACCTCGACCCCCTCCCGCCTCCCGTACCGAGCCCTCACGGCCTCCTCGGCCCGCTCGCCGGCCTGGTGCAGCACCTCGACGGGTGTGCCCATCCGCTCCAGGGCGGCGGGCACGGTCTCGTTCAGACTCCTCGCGCCCTGGCTGCCCCCCACCACCAGCACCCGGGGCCTTTGGCCGGGTTCCGGCGGGCGGTAGGGGGGCACCCGGTGGAACGCCTCCCGCACCGGGTTTCCCGTGACACGGGTCTTCCCTCCGGGCAGGCGGCGTGCGGCGGCCGGCATGCCCGCGTATACCCGTTGCACCCGCCGGCCCAGGACCCGGTTGGCCAGACCCGGTACGGCGTTCTGCTCCTGCACGGCCGAGGGCACCCCCCGCAGTGCCGCCAGGGCGACCACCGGGAACGACACGTATCCACCCACGCCCAGGCACGCGTCCGGCCGGAACGACCGGAGGATGCGTGCCGCGTCCGCAAAGCCCAGGGCCAGCAGCCCGAGGGAACGCAGGATCCCCACGGGCCCCTTCCCTAGGAAGCCTCCGCCCCGTACGGGCCGGAACTCCAGCCCCAGCCGGGGCAGCACCCGGGCCTCGAGCCCCCGGGTGCTGCCGGCGAACAGCACCCGGTGGCCGCCGGGGCGTGCCAGGAGTTCCTGGGCCACGGCCACGCCGGGGTAGAGGTGGCCGCCGGTACCGCCGCCGGCGATCAGGAGGCGCACCGCAGGCCCTTCCGGGCCAGGCCGGCCAGTATCCCGGCAGCCGTCAGGTCCACCACCCAGCCCGTGCCCCCGTAGGAGAGGAAGGGGAACGGCAGGCCCTTGGTGGGCAGACACCCGGTCACCACCAGGGCGTTCAGCCCGGCCTGGAGCCCCAGCCACACCGCGATACCCGTGGCCAGGAGCCGCCGGTACGGGTCCTCCTGGTGCCACGCGATCCGGAACCCACGGAGCACGAGCAGGGCGAACAGACCCAGCACCGCGGCCACCCCCACGAATCCCGCCTCCTCGGCCCACACGCTCAGGATGAAGTCGGTGTGGGCCTCGGGGAGGTAGTAAAGCTTCTGCTGGCCAGCCCCCAGGCCCACGCCCCAGAGCCCCCCGCTTCCGAACGCCAGGAGGCTCTGCACGAGCTGGAACCCCGCCCCCTGGGCGTGGGCCCAGGGGTCCAGGAATGCGAGGATCCGCTCCCGCCGGAACGGGACGTACCACAGGCTGTAGACCGCCACCGGCACCGCCGGGAGGAGCCCGGCCGCGAGGTGCGCCGGCCGCACCCCGCCCACGTACGCCACCAGGAGCACCACCGCGCCGAGCAGGGCGGCCGTGCCCAGATCCGGCTCGGCCAGGATGAGCAGCAGGGGCACCCCCGGAATCACCACGTGGGGCAGGTACCCGTAGGCGAACGACCGGATCCGGTCCCCCCGGCGGGCCAGGCTGTCGGCCAGGAACACCACCACGGCGAGCTTGGCCAGCTCCGACGGCTGGAACCCCACGGGGCCGATCCGGAGCCACCGGTGTGCCCCCTTGACCTCCTGCCCCACCCCCGGCACCCAGGTCAGAAGGAGGAGCAACACGCTCAGGCCCAGGAGCGGGTAGGCGAGGGGGCGCAGACGCTCGGCCGGGACCCGGCTGGCCGCCAGCATGCCGGCAGCGCCCACGATCACGTACAGGACGGAGCGGACCATCAGGCCGGCCCCTCCCCGGCCCTCAACCCCGCACGCCGTGGAGTACACGAGCACGAGCCCCAGGCAGGCCAGCACGCCCGCCGTGGCGAGAATCACGGGATCGGCCCTCCCGCCGGGTTCACGACGCACGGCCGTCCCTCCGCTCCACCTCCCCCCGACACAGGCTCTGGAACGTCCGGCCCCGCTCCTCGTACCCGGAGAACCGGTCGAAGCTCGAGCACGCGGGTGCCAGGAGCACGGTATCTCCCGGTTGGGCCGCCTCCACGGCGCGGGCCACGGCTTCCGGCCACCCCGGCGCGATCTCCACGGGAACCACGCCGCCCACCGCGCGAGCCACGTCGGCCGCCGCCTCGCCCACCAGCACGGCCCGCCGCACCCGGCCGGCCGCGGCCGGGGCCAGGGGGGTGAAGTCCTGTCCCTTGCCCCGGCCACCGGCCACCCACACCACCGGCGGCTCCACCGCCCGGAGGGCGGTGCGGGCGGCCGCCACGTTGGTGGCCTTGGAGTCGTCCACGAACCGGATCCCGCGCCATTCCAGGAAGGGCTCGAGCCGGTGGGCCGGAGGACGCAGGGTGCGCACGCACTCCCACGCCCGGGCCACGTCCGCGCCCACCCACGCGGCGGCCAGACAGGCGGCCAGGGCATTGACCCGGTTGTGGAGCCCGATCGCCCGGAACGGTTCCACCCCCACCCTCACACCGTCCGCACCCGGCAGGCAGAACACCGCCTCCTCCCCTTCGAACCACGCCCCCGCGGGCAGGGGACGGCTCGCCGACACGCCCAGGAGCACGGCTCGGCCGTCCCGTCCCATCTCCCAGGCAACCGGGTCGTCGGCGTTCACCACGGCCGCGTCGCCCGGGCCCTGGTTCTGGAAGATCCGCGCCTTGGACGCGTGGTAGTGGTCCAGGTCCGGGTGCCAGTCCAGGTGGTCCGGGGCCACGTTCAGGAGCACGGCCACCCGCGGGCGGAACCGCTCGGTCGTGGCCAACTGGAAGCTGGACACCTCCACCACCGCCACGTCCCACTCCCCTCCCACGGCCTCCACCAGGGGACGCCCCAGGTTCCCCCCGGCAAACACCCGCAGCCCCTGTGCCTCCAGGATCCGGGCGCTCCAGAGGGCCACCGTGGTCTTGCCGTTGGTTCCCGTGATGGCCACCAGGGGGCACCGCAGTTCCCGGGCGGCCAGCTCCACCTCGCCCACCACGGGGACCCCGGCCGCCCGGAAGGCCCGCCACAGGGGGTGGCGGGGCGGGATCCCCGGGCTCACCACGGCCAGTTCGTAACCGGCCGGATCCGGCGGGGCTTCCAGGAGGCGCGCTCCGAGGCTTCGCAGCTCCCCTGCGGAGGGCACGGTGTCCCATTGCCGGTCGTCCCACACTTCCACCCGTGCCCCCCGACCCGCCAGGAAGCGGGCGGCCGCCGACCCGCTTCTTCCGGCACCCACCACGAGCACTCGGCAGCCGGTCACGGCGTCACCTGAGCTTGAGGGTGCCCAGGCCCAAGAGGGCCAGGATGATGGAGACGATCCAGAACCGCACGATGATCTTGGGCTCGGCCCAGCCCTTCAGTTCGAAGTGGTGATGGATCGGGGCCATCCGGAAGACCCGTTTGCGCCGGGTCTTGTACGAGGCCACCTGGATCACCACGCTCAGGGTTTCGAGCACGAACACCCCGCCCACGAGCGCCAGCACGATCTCGAACTTGCTCACCACGGCCACGGCCCCCAGGGCCCCTCCCAGGGCCAGGCTGCCCACGTCGCCCATGAACACCTGGGCCGGGTAGGCGTTGTACCAGAGGAACCCGAGGGCCGCTCCGGCCATGCCCGCGCAGAACACGGCGAGTTCCCCGGCCCCGGGCACGTACGGAATCTGGAGGTACTGGGCGATCCGGGCGTGGCCGGCCGCGTAGGTAAAAATGAGGTAGGTGAGGCTCGCGGTGATGACCGGACCGATGGCCAGACCGTCCAGCCCATCGGTGAGGTTCACGGCGTTTCCGGCGCCCACCACCACGAACACGGCGAACGGGATATACGCCCAGCCCAGATCGGGTCGAACGTTCTTGAAGAACGGCACGGCCAGCCGCGTGTCGAACCCGGGCAGGGCCCACAGGGCGGCGCACCCGGCCGTGGCAACCGCCACCAGGCCCAGCATCTTGGCCCGCGCCGAAAGGCCCTTTGCGTTGCGCCGGGTGACCTTGAGGTAGTCGTCGGCGAAGCCCACGGCGCCGAACCCCAGGGTGATCCCCAGCACGATCCACACCCGGGGTTCCCACGGGTCCGCCCAGGCCAGGGTGGCGGCTGCCAGGCCCAGCAGGATCAGCACCCCCCCCATGGTGGGCGTGCCCTCCTTGGACCGGTGTTGGGGTGGGCCGTCGTCCCGCACGGCTTGGCCCACCCGCAGGCTCCGGAGCCACCGGATCACCGGGGGGCCCAGCAGCAGCGCGATCAGGAGCGCCGTGAGCATCCCCAGCACGCTCCGGAACGTGATGTACCGGAACACGTTCAGGGGGCCGATCGCCTCGTGAAGTGCGTACAGGATCCGGTAGAGCACGTCAGGACTCCAGCGCCTCGGCCACGGCCTCGAGCCCGAGGGCCCGGCTGCCCTTGATGAGCACCCAGTCCCCGGGCCGGAGGACCCGTCCCAAGGCCGCGGCCAGTGCCTCGCGGTCCTCGTACATCCAGACCCGGTCGGGGGGGAGGCCCGCCTGGGTCGCCGCCTCCCGGACCGACACCGTGGCCGGGCCGAGGAGGTGAAGCTCGTCCACTCCGTACCGGACGGCCGCTCGGCCCACGGCCTCGTGCCCCTCCCGGCACAGGGCGCCCAGTTCTCGCATCTCTCCGAGCACGGCCACCTTCCGGGCGCCCCCGGCCAGTTCGGCCAGGGTCTCCAGGGCCGCCTCCACGGCCCTGGGGTTGGCGTTGTAGCAGTCCACGAGCAGACGCACGCCCGAGCGGGTGGTCCGGACCTCGGCCCGGAGCCGCGGGAGGCGCACCCCGGCCCAGGCCTCCTCCGGGGCCTTCACCGCCGCCCCCAGGGCCTGTACCGCAGCGAGGGCGGCCAGGGCGTTCAACGCGTTGTGTCGGCCGGGGAGGGGCAGGCGGATCTCCTTCCCCTCCGCCCGGAACACGCACCCCTGCAGCCCCCGGGGGGCGTAGTCCTCGCCCCGGACATCGGCGCCGGGCTCCCACCCGAAGGTGACGGTTCGCACCCCCTTCGGAGGGGACAGCCGCGGGTCGCCGTGGGGCAGCACGAGCACTCCTCCCGGCCGCAGTCCGCGAACGATTTGCATCTTCTCCCGGATCACCCCTTCGAGGCCGCCCAGGCCCTCGGTGTGGCACGGCGCCACGTTGGTGATCACGGCCACGTCCGGCTCGGCGATCCGGGACAGGTCGGCCATCTCGCCGGGTTCGCTCACCCCCAGTTCCAGCACGGCCACGGCTTCGTCCCCGGTGGCCCGGAGCAGGCTCAGGGGCACACCCACCCGGTTGTTCCAGTTGCCGGGGCTCGTGAGCACCGGGAGGCCCGCCGCGCGCACCAGGGCCGAGGCCAGCTCCTTGGTGGTGGTCTTGCCGGCGCTCCCGGTCACGGCGATCACCCGCAGCCCGGCCTTGTGCCGGGCCAGGCGTCCCAGGTCCCCGAGGGCCTTCAGGGTGTCCGGCACGACCACGGCGGCCAGGCCCTCGGGCACCGGACCCCGCGCCACCACGGCGCCGGCCGCGCCGGCCCGAAGGGCGTCCTCCAGGTAGTCGTGGCCGTCGTGCCGGGGGCCCTTCAGGGCCACGAAGAGCTCCCCCTCCCGGAGGGTCCGGGAGTCCGTGGCCACGCCCCGGAACTCCCGGTCCAGGGGGCCGGACAGGTGGCGTCCGGCCGTGGCCCGGAGCACCTCGGACAGCGTGAACCTCATGCGGCCCGCTCCCGTTCCGCCAGGGCCCGACGGGCCTCGTGGCGGTCGTCAAAGGGGATCACGCGCTCACCCAGGGTCTGGGTGGTTTCATGGCCTTTTCCCGCGATCACCACGGCGTCCCCAGAGCGGGCCGCTGCAACGGCCCACCGGATGGCCTCGGCCCGGTCCGGCACCCGGGCGTAGGTGCGGTCCGCAGCCGCGAGCTCCGCCGGGTGTCGAGCCCGGGTCCAGCCCGCGGGCAGTCCCGCTTCGATCTGGTCCATGATGTGTTCCGTGGGCTCGGACCGGGAGTTGTCGGCCGTGAGCACCACCGCGTGGGCATGCTGGGCTGCGGCCCGGGCCATGAGCGGGCGCTTCCCGGGGTCCCGGTCGCCCCCGCACCCGAACACCACGATGACCCGATGCGGAGTCACGGTCGCCACGGTCTCCAGCACTCGGTCGAGGGCGTCGGGGGTGTGGGCGTAGTCCACGTACACCGCGAACCCCAGCGTGTTGGGGATCACCTCGAGCCGGCCGGGCACTCGGGGGGCGTCGGCCAGGTGGCCGGCCGCGTCGAGTGGGTCGAGGCCGAGGCAGGCGGCCACGGCCAAGGCGCAGGCCGCGTTCAGAGCGTTGAACCGTCCTGGGAGGGGGAGCTCCGCCTCCACCTCCCCCCGGGGGGTGCATACCCGCCCCCGCAGCCCCGAGGGACCGGCCTCCTCCACCCGGAACCGGATCTCCCCGGCGTGCAGGCCGTAGGGCACGGCCCGCGACCCCAGCTCGTCCAGGAGGCGCCTGCCGTAGGGGTCGTCCGCGTTCACCGCCGCAGGCGCGTCGTGCGCGTAGCGCGCGAACAGGAGCCTCTTGGCCTGGAAGTACGCCTCCATGGTGCGGTGGTAGTCCAGGTGGTCCTGGGAGAGGCCGGTGAACGCTGCGCACGCCCACCGGCACCCTTCCACCCGTTGCCGGCTCAGGGCGTGGGAGCTCACCTCGACCACGGCCGCCTTGGCCCCCTCGCGCACCAGGCGCGCCAGGCTCCGCTGGAGCAAGGGTGCGTCGGGCGTGGTGAGCGGGGCGGGCATCTCCCCGGAAGGGAAGGCGTATCCCACCGTGCCGATCCTGCCGGTCAGCCATCCGGCGCGCTCGAGCAGGTGCTGGACCAGGAAGGCCGTGGTGGTCTTCCCGTTGGTACCGGTGATCCCCACCAGCCGGAGCCGCCGGGAGGGATGCCCCCAGAAGGCGTCTGCCGCCCGGCCCAGCGCCCGTTCCGGATCGGCCACGCGCACGCGCACCGCTCCCGGGGCGGGCACGTCCCGAGAGATCAAGCAGGCCACGGCCCCGGCCTCCACGGCGGCGCGGACGTAGGCGTGGCCGTCGGTGCGGCTCCCCGGCACCGCGGCGAACAACGCGCCCGGGACCACCCGGCGCGAGTCGCACTCCACCGCTGTCACCTCGGGGTCTCCCGGGTCCAGGCGCTCGGCCTCGGGAAGGTGTGCCAGCAGTTCGGATAGTTTCACGTCTCCTCCCGGGTCCCGGTCACCACGGCGGGCGGAACACCACGGAACACACCGCGCCCGGACGCAAGGGGGTTCCGGCCGGCGGATCCTGGTCGGTTGCCCAGCCGGTTCCCAGGAGCTTGATCTCCAGCCCGGGGGCGGCGGCCTCCAGCCGGCGCAGCGCGTCCCGCATGGAAAGCCCCCGAAGGTCCGGCATGGTGCCGGGCTCGTCCGGGCTCCGAGCCGGAAGGGGGATCCGGGCCACGGCCCGGGGCACGGATGGTTCGGTGTCGGGAGGCACCCGGAGATAGGCCAGGACCCGGCGGGCGATCTCCCGAAACGCAGGCCCCGCCACGATCCCGCCGTACCGTGGTCCCTTCCGCGGCTCGTCCACCACCACGAGGACGACCACCCGCGGCCGCCCTGCGGGCACGTACCCCACGAAGCTGGCCACAACCCGCCGGCGGTCGTAACCGCCGCGCTCGGGGTCCACCTTCCAGGCGGTGCCCGTTTTCCCGGCCACCCGGTACCCGGGCACGGCGGCGAGGGGAGCGGTGCCCTGGGCGGTGGGCACCCGTTCGAGCAAGCCGGTGAGCACACGCGCGGTTCGTGGCGACACGGCCCGGCCGGCCGGCCGGGGTTCGAACCGCTCCACCACCCGGCCCGAGGCGTCCCGGATCTCGCGCACGAGCCGCAGCTCCATGCGGAGGCCTCCGTTGGCCAGGGCGGCGAACGCCCCGGCCACCTGGAGGGCCGTGGCCCCGATGCCCTGGCCGTAAGCCAGGGTCTTGGGGGTCATGAGGGACCACCGGCCCGGCTCGGGCAGAAGGCCGGGGGATTCGCCCGGAAGCTCCACGCCGGTGCGCTGCCCGAACCCGAAGGCCCGAAGCCCCCGGTACAGCTCCACCGGATCGATCCGCTCCGAGAGCTTGGCCACACCGATGTTGCTCGACACCTGGAGCACCTCGGCCACGGTGAGCCATCCGTGGGGCTTGTGGTCGTGGATCGTTCGGCCGTGGACCCGCCAGCGGCCGTTCTCACAGAAGACGCGGTCCCCGGGCCGGACCAGCCCCCGGTCCAAGAGGATGCCGAGGAACACGGCCTTCAGTGTGCTCCCGGGCTCGAACACGTCCACGGCCGCGCGCGGCTTGCGATCCTCCTCGCGGGACCGTCGGAACGCATTGGGATTGAACGCCGGGACCTGAGCCAGGGCGAGGATCTCCCCGGTCGCCGGATCCACCACCACGGCCATGCCCCCCTTGGCCCGGGTCTGCTCCACCGCCCGGGAGAGCTCCTCCTCGGCGATGTGCTGGATCGTCTCATCCAGCGTGAGCACCAGGCTACCGCCCCGCGCCGCGTCGGGATCGGGTGCGTCGGGCAGGAGGAGCCGCCCCCGGGCGTCCTGGAACGCCACGACCCGGCGGGGCCGCCCCCGCAGGAGCCCGTCGAAGCGGTGCTCGACGCCCCCGAGCCCCCGCCCGTCCACGCCCACGAACCCCAGCACCTGGCCCGCCAGGGAGCGTTTGGGATAGTAGCGCTGGGGTTCGGGCACGATGCCCACGCCCGGAAGACCGAGGCTGCGCAAGG
>CAZBGL010000184.1:0-6166 GCA_964491375.1 uncultured Thermodesulfobacteriota bacterium
CTGTCCCAAAATGAAGGAAGTGATCGCCGTGGCCCGACGGGTGGCCCGCTCGTCCACCACCACGGTGCTGCTCATGGGCGAAAGCGGCACGGGCAAGGACGTGCTCGCCCAGGCCATCCACTACGAGAGCCCCCGGGCCGACAAACCCTTCATGCCCATCAACTGCACGGCCCTGCCGGACCAGCTACTGGAAAGCGAGCTGATGGGGTACGAAAAGGGCGCGTTCACGGACGCCAAGCGCACCAAGAAGGGCCTGTTCGAGTTGGCCGACGGGGGCACGATCTTCCTGGACGAGATCGGGGACATGAAACCGGCCCTCCAGGCCAAGCTCCTGCGGTTCCTCGAGGACCGGACGTTCAAGCGGATCGGCGGCAAAGAGGACATCGAAGTGGACGTGCGGATCATCGCGGCCACGAACCGGGACCTGGAAAAGGCCGTGGAGGAGAAGGGGTTCCGAGAGGACCTGTACTACCGGCTCAGCGTGATCCCCATCGTGCTGCCCCCCCTGCGGGAGCGGCGGGAGGACATCCTCCCCCTGGCCTATCACTTTCTGGAAGCGTTCAACCAGGAGTTCAAGACCGCCTTCCGGGGGTTCACCCCCGAGGCCGAGGCGTTGCTCCAGCGTTACAGTTGGCCCGGCAACATCCGGGAGCTTCGCAACGTGATCGAACGGGCCGTGATCCTTTCGACCGGCGAGGAGATCGGGCCGGACAACCTCCCCTGGAAGATCAAGAGCGAGCACGCCCGCAGAGCCCAGGCCGGCGAGCCCGGGGTGGTGGTGTTGCCCGACTCGGGCATCGACATCGAGGACGTGGAGCGGGAGCTCATCGTGCAGGCCCTGGAGAAGACGGGACGCAACCAGACCCGGGCGGCAAAGCTCCTGGGCCTGACCCGGGACGCGCTGCGCTACCGCATGAAAAAATACAACCTCTTGTAGGGGCCCCGTGACCCCTCTCACCCGGGTCCTGCCCGTTTTCCTGGTCATCCTGGTGGGCTGGCTCGGACGCCGGGCCGGCCTGCTCCCTCCAACCTTCCAGGCCCCGGCGAATCGGGTCACCTACTACCTGGCGGTGCCGTGCCTCATCTTCCTGAAGGTCTCGGCCGCCCCGTTCCGTCAGGTCTTCCGGCCCGACTGGATCGCGGCCGCGCTCGCGGCCACGGCTCTCACGTGGGGTGCGGCCCGGGTGGCCGCACCGATGCTCGGCCTCAAGCACGGAAGCCGGGCCACGTTCGTGCAGGCCTCCATGCACTCCAACCTGGGCTACGTAGGGCTGGCCGTGGCGTATTACGCACTGGGGGAGCGGGGGCTCCAGGCAGCCGGCGTGTTCGCCGCGTTCTTCGTGCTGGCCAACAACCTCCTGTCCGTGCTGGTCCTGGCCGGGGCCGGCCCCCGCCGGGTGGGAGCGTGGACACTCCTGCGGCGCATCGCCCTCCAGCCGGTGATCGTGGGGGGGCTCGCAGGGCTCTTCTGGAGCTGGTTCCGGCTTCCCCTCCCGGTGCTTGCCAGCGACACCTTGGCGATCCTGAGCGGCATGGCCCTGCCGTTGGCCCTGCTCCTCATCGGCTCGGAGCTGGACGCACGGGCCCTGAGGCACCCGCTCCCCGTGCTCGTGGCCTTGGGGTTCAAGAACCTGGCCCTGCCGGCCCTGGGCGCCCTGTTCCTGGGGCTGGTCGGCGCGACCGGGCTCGAGCGGGCCGCCGCCGTGGTGCTCCTGGCCTCTCCAACCGCCACCATTACACTGGTGATGGCCCGGGAGATGGGGGGCGACCCGGCCCTGGCCTCGTCTGCCATCAGTGTGAGCACCCTGGCGAGCGCCCTCACCCTGCCTTTGTGGCTCGCCGTGGTGTGATCCCTGAACGCAGCGGTGAAGAACGTCTGGACAAAATTCTGTTTGTTCGCCACACAGTACTTCGACCACGCTCGCTCTGGAACACTCCGCCCAGCCGGCACCGAGACGGAGAAACATTGTTTGCCGAACCTAATCCAATTTTTTGTTTTGACAAACCCACAAAAAAGCCTTATCGTGGCAGCGAATTTTCCATCCCCCCGGTCTCCGGAGGGAGAAGGAGGTGGCTCTTGGAGACCCTGGTCCCCACGTTTGCGGCCGTTCTCGTTCTGACCACCCTCACGCTGCACGACGGGGCGGTGATCCGGTTCCACCAGGTGTGGAAACGGGTCCAATCGCGTGTGCGCAACCTCACCGGCCGCCGCTTCACCCCGTCACCCCGGGTGGTGCGGCAGTACGGCCGCCCGTGGTGCGAATAGGCCCACACCGCTTCCAGATCCCAGGGGCCGGCTCCGTCGAGCCGGCCCTTGTTCTTGAGGAAAAACCCCCACCACTCATCCCCCGGCCAGCAGTTCCCGGGCGCGCTTGCGCTCGTTGGGAAAAAGGTCCGCGGGAACGGCCTCCCGGCCTTTGGCCTTGAACACCACGAACCGGGCGCAGTGGGCGTCATCACCCAGAGGGCCGTTTCCGTAAGTCTCGCCCACGCGGCGCACCGCTGGCCATTTTGCCGTGAAGGAACGGGCCGCGGGGAGGCACTCACAAGGACTTCCGGGCATTTTCATCTCCTCCCTCTGACACCGTCTCTTGTTCCCACCGGTCCGCTTTCCCGGCCCTCTCATTGCGCTCGGGTGGGTCCACGACTTCGACAACCGCGTTCCCGGGCCCGGCCCCGGCCGGGTACAATGGGCTCCATGGATGCCCAGGAGCTGGAGGCCAAGGTCTGCCGTTTTCCGGAACGGCCGGGCGTGTACCTGATGAAGGATGCCCGGGGCCGCGTACTGTACGTGGGCAAAGCCAAGAACCTGCGGGCCCGCGTGCGCACGTACTTCCGAGAGGGGGCCGACGGACGCGTCCGCGTGCGGTTCCTCATGGCCCGCGTGGCGGACATCGACTTCATGGTGACCGACACGGAGAAAGAGGCCCTGATCCTGGAAAACACGCTGATCAAGCGGCACCGGCCCCGGTACAACGTGGACCTCCGGGACGACAAAACGTACCTCTCGCTCCGGCTGGACGTGCAAAGCACCTTTCCCCGGCTCACCATGGTGCGACGTATCCGCCGGGACGGGGCCCTGTACTTCGGGCCCTACTCCTCGGCCCGGAGCCTGCGCGAGACCCTCGACCTGCTCCACCGCATCTTCCCGCTTCGCCGGTGCGACGACCGGGAGTTCCGGAACCGGGATCGGCCGTGCCTGTACGCCCAGATGGACGGGTGCCTGGCGCCGTGTTGCGGCCGGGTGGACCCGGCCGAGTACCGCCGGGTGGTGGACCAGGCGGTCGCGTTCCTGAAGGGTCGCACCGGTCCCCTGCTCGACGAACTGCGCCGCCGCATGGAGGAGGCCGCGGCGCGGCTGGCGTTCGAAGAGGCGGCCCGTCTCCGGGACCGCATCCGGGCCGTGGAACTCACGTTGGAGCGCCAGAAGGCCGTGACCCACCGCCCCGTGGACCGGGACGTGGTCGCGATGGTTCGGGAGGGGGCCGAGGCCGAGGTGGTGGTGCTGGTGATCCGGTCCGGCAACCTGATCGACCGGAGGGCCTACTACTTCGCCGACGTCCAGGCTGACGACCCCGAGGTGGTGGGCCAGTTCCTTCAGCAGTACTACCGGGGCGGCCGGATCGTCCCGGCCGAGGTTGTGGTCGGCGTGCCCCTGTCGTCGGCGGAGCGTGAACTCATGGAGGAATGGCTCGCGGAGGTCCGGGGCGGCCGGGCCCGGGTGGTGTGTCCCCGCCGGGGGGAGAAGGCGGAGTTGGTGCGGATGGCCATGGAGAACGCCCGGGAGCTCCTGGAGGAGAGGCGGCGCACCAAGGTGGGCTACGAGGCCGCGCTGCAGGAGCTCAAGGAACGGCTCCGCCTGCCGGAGCCGCCCCGGCGGATCGAGGGGTACGACATCTCCAACATCCAGGGCCGGCAGGCCGTGGGAAGCCTGGTCCGGTTCACCGACGGCTTCCCCGACAAGGCGGGCTACCGCCGGTTTGCGGTGCGCACGGTGGTGGGCGCCGACGACTTCGCCATGTTGTACGAGGTGCTGAGCAGGCGCCTGGCCCGCCGCCACGAGCCGGGCTGGGAACTGCCCGACCTCATCCTGGTGGACGGGGGTCGGGGCCAGGTGGCCGCGGCCGCCCGCGCTCTGGAGGACGCAGGGGTCGACGTGCCCCTGGCGGGGATCGCCAAGGCCCGGCCCCTTCCCGGCCGGGGGCCGGGCATCGAGCATACCCCCGAGCGGGTGTTCCTGCCCGGCCGGAGCAATCCCGTGCCCTTCGGCCGGAACTCATCGGGCCTGTTCCTCCTCCAGAGGGTGCGGGACGAGGCACACCGGTTCGCCCTGGGCCTGCACCGCAAACGCCGGGCCCGGGCCACCCTGGAGTCCGAGCTCGCCTCGGTCCCCGGGATCGGGCCCAAGCGACTGGCCGCCCTGCTGAAGCGCTTCGGCAGTCTCCAGCGCCTGTCGCAGGCCTCGGCCGACGAGATCGCGGCCGTTGCCGGCATACCCCGTTCCGTGGCCGAACGCCTTGCCGAGCGGTTCGGCCGGAAAGGGAGCGGACATGGGGATCGTGTTTGATCTACGGAAAGGTGTGAGCCGCCTCCTCCGCCCCGACGGACAAGAGCACGCCGCGCCGCTGGAGGTCCGGCGGGATCCCCTGACCGGCCGCACCGTGCACGTGGCCCACTTCGGTGCGGTGGAGGCCCAGCCCCTGGACCCGGCCTGGTACCGCCGGGACGAGGTACGGGGGGCCTGCCCTTTCTGCCCGGAGCACCGGGACCGGTGCCTGCCCCGCTTCCCCCCGGAACTCTTCCCCGAGGGCGTCCTGTGCCGGGGCCGGGCCGTCCTGTTCCCCAACCTGTATCCGTACGACGCCCACGGAAGCGTGTGCGTGCTCTCGGACGAGCACGTGGTTCCTCTGGAGGGGCTGACACCGGACGCGGTGGTCGACGGCCTCGAGCTGGGCCTCCGGTTCTGGGAACGGGTGCTTGAGGCCGATCCTTCCCACGCCCACCCCGTGATGGCGTGGAACTACATGCCCCCGTCGGGCGGCGGGCTCGTGCACCCCCACATCCAGTTCTTCGCGTTCCGGGAACCCGGCAACCGTTACCGGGAAGAACTGGCCGCGTCGGCAGGGTTCGCCGCCCGGAAGGGCCGGGACTACTGGTCGGCCCTGCTCGAGGCCGAGCGCGCCCAGGGAACGCGCTACCTCGGCCGCACGGGCCGATGGGAATGGGTGAGTGCCTTCGCGCCGGCCGGCATCCTGGGGGAGATCCTCGGAGTGCTCCCCGGTGCCTGGCACCTGGAGGCCATGCCCGAAGGCTGGATCGGCGACCTGTGCCGCGGGCTGGAGCGCTGTTTCGCCTACTTCCGGGCGGCCGGCATCCACAGCTTCAACGCGGTGCTCTTCCTCGGACCGGCCGGGCAACAGCACTTCGCCGCCCACCTGCGCGTGGCGCCACGCACGTTCCTCAACCTGCGCGACCACGCCCCGGACACGAACTTCTTCCAGGTGCTCCTGGAGGAACCGGTGTGCGCGGTGCGGCCCGAGGACCTGGCGAGCGCCGCCCGCTCGTGGTTCACGGGCCGGGCTGGCGGCGACCCGGAAACTCGATGATCTTGGGACCGGCCTCGGGGGACTCGGGCTCGGGGGGTTTCCCGGACGCCTCCGGCTCCGAGGGTTGGGGATCGGGAAGGCGCTCGATCCGGATGGGGGTTCCGCCCATGGTGAAGGGTTCCCCGTCGATCTGGGCGGGCTCCAGGATCCAGGTCATCTCCTGGAGCGGCACCGCGAGCACCGTGAAGCGCATCCGGCGCCACCCGATCTTCACGTCGGGCAGGATCTCCTCCACCCGCGCGAAAAACGCCGGCTTTTCCTCCACGTGTACCAGGATCACGTCGCCGGGCTGGACTCGGGTATCCATCGGGATGTCTCCCCGGTATGGGTGTGGGTGTGGGTGTGGGCGTGGACGATCCGCGTACCCCCCGGGACCCTCCGAGCCGGCCCCGGGGCTCCACGGACACCCCAGTTTGGGGCTCGGACGGGCCGAAGTCAACGACCCGGCTCACACCACGCCCTGGCGCTCCAGGTCGGCCAGATCCTCCTCGGTGAGCCCGGCCAGGGCGGTGAGCACGTCGCGGGTGTGTTCTCCCAGGCGGGGCGAGGGCCGGTAGCGG
>CAZBGL010000185.1:0-4678 GCA_964491375.1 uncultured Thermodesulfobacteriota bacterium
CGACTACGTGGTGCTCGACAACGAGGCGGGGATGGAGCACCTGTCCCGCCGCACCACCCACAACATGGACATCATGTTCGCGGTCACCGACTCCTCGGTGCGGGGCATCCAGGCGGCCGGCCGGATCCGGGACCTGGTGGAAGAACTCAAGCTCGACATCGGGCGGATCGCCCTGATCGTGAACCGGGTGGACGGCGAGTTGGAGGAGCGCACCCGGCAGGAGATCGACCGTCTGGGTCTGGAGTTCGCCGGGGTGGTGCCCAACGACCCGAACGTGTATACCTACGACCTGGAGGGGAGGCCCACCTTCCATTTGCCCGAGGATTCTCCGGCCTACCGGGCCGTTTGCGATATCATGGAACGTTACCTGCCCGCCGGTGCGGGCTGACCACGCGGGGACTTCACCTGAGGACCTGGGCCGCAAGGCCCCCGGGCGAAAGGAGCGGAAGTCATGGCGTTCGAGTTCCCCAAGGAGAAGTACACCGGCAAGATCGTCGAGGTGACCCTGGGCGCGGGCGACAAGGCCCTGAAGGTGGGGGGTGAGACGGCCATGCCCCTGTGCAACTTCGAGGGCGAGTTCCCCAACCGCCCGCTCGTGGCCATGGAGGTGTACGACCGGCCCGAGGTGTGCGAAACCTGGGCCCCGGCGTGCAAGGAGCCGTTTGCCGACGTGCTGGCCGACCCCGTGGCCTGGGCCAAGAAGTGCCTGGACGAGTACGGTGCCGATCTGATCTGCCTGCAGCTCGCCAGCACCGATCCCAACGGCATGAACACGAGCGCGGACGAGGCGGCCGAACTCGTCAAGAAGGTGGCCGAGGCCATCCCCACGCCGCTCATCGTGTGGGGCTGTGAGAACGACGAAAAGGACGCCGAGGTGCTCTCCAAGGTGGCCGAGGTGTGCGCCGGCATGAACCTGGCCATCGGGCCGGCCAAGGAGGCCAACTACAAAAAGATCGGCGGCGCGGCCATCGGGTACGGCCACGTGGTGATCCAGCAGACGCCGATCGACGTGAACATGGCCAAGCAGCTCAACATCCTGCTCAACAACCTGGGCGTGCCCATGGACCGGATCCTGATGGATCCCCAGATGGGGGCCTTGGGCTACGGCATCGAGTACTGCTACACGGTCATGGAACGCGACCGGCTCACCGCCCTGAAGCAGGGCGACGACAAGATGCAGTCCCCGCTCATCCTGGACGTGGGCAAGTACTGCTGGAAGACCAAGGAAGCCTCCGTGCCGGAAGAAGAGGAGCCGAGTTTCGGCAACGCCCGGGTCCGCGGTATCCTGTGGGAGACGGTGTCGGCCGCCGACGTGCTGGCCGCGGGCGCCGACATCCTGATCCTGCGCCACCCCGACTCCGTGCGGATCGTCAAGAAGATCATCGACGAGATCATGGCCTGACCCGGGCCGTGACCCCAAGCCAGAACACCGAGGGAGGAGACCGGTTATGGCGAAGAAACTGCGCGAAATCTCGGACGTGACGGTTTGTCAGACCACGGCGGAGATGCTCAAGAAGGCGAGGGACCAGGGGCTCTCCACCGCATTTGACCGGGCCGACGACATGCCGGCGTGCCCCATCGGCGCCAAGAGCGCGTGCTGCAAGCACTGCATGATGGGCCCCTGCCGGCTGTCCACCAAGGCGCCCTACGAAAAGGTGGGCGTGTGCGGCGCCACCATCGACACCCTCCAGGCCCGCAACTTCGCCCGCATGGTGGCCGCGGGGACCGCGGCCCACTCGGACCACGGCCGCGAGATCAGCGAGCTGTTCCTGACCGTGGCCAAGGGCGAGAACCCGGACTACCAGATCCGGGACGAGAAGAAGCTCATCGCGGTGGCCAAGGACTTCGGTATCGAAACCGAGGGCCGGGACATCAAGGACGTCGCGGTGGAGCTCGGAGAGGCCTGCCTGGCCCAGTTCAGCCAGCAGCACGGCCACCTTAAGCTGCTGGAACGGGCGCCCGAGAAGCGGTTCCAGTTGTGGAAGGAACTGGGCATCCTGCCCCGGGGCGTGGACCGCGAGGTCGTGGAGATGATGCACCGCACGGCCATGGGCGTGGACCAGGACTACTACAACCTCACCATGGGGGCGGCCCGGTGTGCCCTGGCCGACGGGTGGGGCGGCTCCATGATCTCCACCGAGCTCAGCGACATTCTCTTCGGCACGCCCAAGCCGGTGCGCGGCGAGATCGACCTGGGCGTCCTCAAGGAGAACGAGGTCAACATCGTGGTGCACGGCCACGAGCCCCAGCTCCTGGACATGCTGTGCCAGTTGGCCGAGGACCCGGATCTCGTGGCCCAGGCCAAGGAGGTGGGGGCCGAGGGGATCAACCTGGTGGGCATGTGCTGCTCGGGGAACGAGCAGCTCATCCGCCGCGGCATCCCCCACGCCGGCAACTTCATGCAGTGCGACGCGGTGATCCTGACGGGTGCGGTCGAGGCCATGATGGTGGACGTCCAGTGCATCCAGCAGGGTCTGGCCAGCCTGTCCCAGTGTTTCCACACCAAGTTCATCACCACCAACTACCGGTGCAAGATCGAGGGTGCCGAGCACGTGGAGTTCGAGGGCACCCACGACGCGCGCAAGGCCGGCGTGGAGCTCATCACCCGGGCCATCGAGAACTTCAAGAACCGCCAGAAGGACAAGGTCACGATCCCCGAGACCAGGAACCAGATGATCGGCGGGTTCAGCCACGAGACCATCAACTACATGCTGGGCGGCACGTTCCGCGCCAGCTACACCCCGCTCAACGACAACATCATCAACGGGCGGATCCGCGGCGTGGCCGGCGTGGTGGGCTGCACCAACCCGCGGGTGCGGCACGACTGGGTGCACCTGGAGCTCGTGAAGGAGCTGCTGGCCAACGACGTGCTGGTGGTCCAGACCGGGTGCGCCGGCATCGCGATGGCCAAGTACGGGTTCATGAAGCCCGAGGCGGCGTTCGAGTACTGCGGCCCGGGCCTCAGGGAGGTGTGCGAGGCCGTGGGCATGCCGCCGGTGCTCCACTCCGGGGCCTGCGTGGACAACAGCCGGATCCTGGTGGCCCTGAGCGAGATGGTGAAGACCGGCGGGCTCGGCGACGACATCTCCGACCTGCCCGTGGCCGGCGCCGCGCCCGAGTACATGAGCGAGAAGGCCATCGCCATCGGCCACTACTTCGTGGCCAGCGGCGTGTTCACGGTGTTCGGGGTGACCTTCCCGGCGCTCGAGGGCACGAAGTGGGCCGACTTCATCTTCAAGGGGATCGAGGAGAAGCTGGGCGGCATGTGGGCCTTCGAGTCCGACCCCCACAAGATGGCCCAGCTCATGATCGACCACATCAACAAGAAGCGCGAGGCCCTGGGGATCCACAAGAAGCGCGAGCGGGTGCTGTTCGACATGGAGGCCCGCCGCCAGCTCGAAGTCTAAAGCGAAAACCGCCGAGGGAGGTTCGTCATGTCGAGGATCATCTGTGCCGCAGCCATCCGCGGGGCCCACGCCATCGTGGACCGCGTGGAGAAGAAGGTCAACGAGGCCATCGCCAAGTTCGGCGAGGACAAAGAGGTCAAACTGCCCAACACGGGTTACTACCTGCCGGTCATCTACGGCATCCTGGGCCACAAGGTCGAGACGCTGGGTGACATGAAGCCCGTGCTCGAAAGGTGCCGGGAGCTCCTGCCCCCCCACGTGGAGGACGAGCTGTGGGTGCCGTACCTGGGGCACGCCCTGGACGCGGGCATGGCCACCCTGTTCGCCTACGACATGGAGGAGGCCCTCAAGTACCTGGAGGACCCGATCCCCTACGTGATCGGGGAGGACCCCACCGAAGACAACATCTGGCTGGGCGCGGCCGACGACGTGATCATGCGCAAGCGCGGGGTGGAGTTCGTGGACGGATCGGCTCCGGGCTTTGCGGCGGTGGTCGGGGCCGCGCCCGACACCGAGACGGCCGTCAAGATCGCCAAGGAGCTCCAGGAGAAGGGCATCTACGTGTTCATGGCCTCGGAGCACAACGGCAAGACCTTTGCTGAGCAGCTCGTGGAGGCCGGGGTCCAGGTGGGTTGGCCCACCCGGCTCGTGCCCTTCGGTCGGGACACCTCCGCGGCCATCCACGCCATCGGGTTCGCCACCCGTGCCGCCATGGCGTTCGGCGGCGTGCAGCCCGGCGACTACCGGGGCATCCTCCGGTACAACAAGAACCGGATCTTCGCGTTCGTGCTGGCGCTGGGGCACGTCACCGACGAGTGGTACGCGGCCGCGGCCGGGGCCATCAACTACGGGTTCCCCACCATTGCGGACTCGGACATCCCCGAGATCCTCGTCACGGGCATCTGCACCTACGAGCACGTGGTGTCCAACGTGCCCCACGACCAGATCGTGTCCAAGGCGATCGAGGTGCGGGGCCTCAAGATCCAGATCTCCAAGATCGACATCCCGGTGTCTTACTCGCCGGCGTACGAGGGCGAGCGGATCAGCCGGGACGCCATGCACGTGGAGCTCGGCGGGCCCAAGGCCGACGGGTTCGAGTTCTGCCGCATGAAGGAACTGGACGAGGTGGAGGACGGCAAGTTCGAGGTCATCGGCCCGGACCTGGACCAGATGGAGCAGGGCAAGACCTATCCCATCGGCATCTGGGTCGAGGTGGCCGGCCGGAACATGCAGGAGGACTTCGAGCCGATCCTGGAGCGCCAGATCCACCA
>CAZBGL010000186.1:0-6847 GCA_964491375.1 uncultured Thermodesulfobacteriota bacterium
CGCCCCCTTGACCCGCCAGACCGTGGGGCGGCCCGGCGGGGTCGGTTCCGCGGTCTCCAGCAGCATGCATTCCTCGAGCACCCACTCGAGCCGGCCCAGTGCTTCGAGTTCACCCGCCAGCCGGTCGCGAAGGTCCAGGAGGTGGCGGGTGTCCGCAGCCGCGTACGCGAGGAGTTCCCGGGAGAGAGGCCGGGCCGACCAGTCGGCCTGCTGGTGCCGTTTCTCGAGGCGGACCCCGAAGAACTCCTCCAGCAGCACCGAGAGCCCGAACCGTGTCCGGCCCGTGAAGCGGGCCGCGATCATGGTGTCGAACACGCCCTGTAGGGCGATGCCGTGGTCTTTCTTGAGCAGACGGATGTCGTAGTCCGCTCCGTGCATCACCTTTTCCACGGCCGGATCCTCCAGGATGTCGACCAGGTCGGGGACCCACCGAGGATCCTCCAGGGGGTCGAGCACGGCGTCCACCCCAGGGATCGAGATCTGCACCAGGCACACTTTCTCGCGGTAACGGTGCAGGCTGTCGGCCTCCAGGTCCAACGCGATCCGGGGCTGTTCCCGGCACACGGCCAGGAACTCCCGGATCGCCCGGGCGGTGGTGAGGTAGAGCGGTTCTGTTTCCACGCGTGCTTCCTTCCGGTTCCTCGAGCGGACTGCGGATTGCCCCACCGTTGTAGGGCCGGGGCGATTGTGGCATTCCCCGCGCGCCTTGCCAACCCGCGGGCGGAGACTTAGGTTTCCGCTGGCTCCGGAGCACAGCCAAACACCGAAGGAGGTGAACCATGGCGGTTTGGGATCCTTTCCGCGAGCTGGAGCGGTTGCGGCAGGAGATGGACCGGATCTTCGAGAGCGTGCTTCCCTCGCGCAGCTGGGCCCTAGAGTTCCTGCCCGGCGCGGCGGCCCGGCGTTACCCCCGGGTGAACGTGGCCGAGCAGGACGACCAGTACATCGTCGAGGCCCTGGCGCCGGGCGTGGATCCGGCCACCTTGGACGTGAGCGTGAAGGACAACGTGCTGACCGTTTCGGGCGAAAAGAAGGCGCCCGAGGGGGTGCGCGCCGAGGCGTACCACCGGAACGAACGCTCGGCGGGCCGGTTCGTGCGCAGCATCGAACTGCCGGCCGACGTGGACACCGCCAAGGTCAAGGCCGTGTACGCGGACGGCATCCTGCAGGTGGTGCTGCCCAAGGCGCCCGAGGCACGGCCGAAGCGGATCGAGATCGAACTGGGCTGAGGAGGTGGGTCATGAGCACGGTGGAGCGGACCGTTCCCGAGACCACGCCCGCGGCCACGCCGGCCCAGGAGGTGACCCGGCAGCCGGAGCGGTACGCGGTGCCCCTGGTGGACATCTACGAGGAACAGGACAAACTGGTTGTCCTGGCCGATCTTCCGGGAGTCCGGAAAGAGGGACTGAGCGTGCAGGTGGAGCAGGGCATCCTGACCATCGAGGGCAAGGTGGAGCGCGACACCCCCGGCACGGTGCTCAGCCGGGAGTTCACCCTGGTACCGTTCTTCCGTCAGTTCCGGATCACCGAGGCCATCGACACCGAAAAGATCCGGGCGAGCCTGAAGAACGGGGTGCTCCGGCTGGAGCTGCCCAAGGCCGAGGCGGCCAAGCCCCGGAAGATTCCGGTGGAGACGTGACCGCGGACGGAACGGTGCGGGAACGCGGACAGGAGGCCTCCGGGCCTCCTGTCCCTTTTTCGGGGACGGCGCAGGGAAAACGTTTTCCGTTTTTGGAGAGGAAATGACAGCCCCCTGTTCCGTTCCTCTGTACCCGACCGCGTGAACGGCCGAAATTTCGAGCCCTTCCGGCTACGGCCGATGTGGCCTGACTATTGCACATCTTCAACTCTGGGGACAGTTCAAAGGTTCTGATGCGCCGTCCATGCCCTGTCGGTTCGCGGGACCCCCTGTCGGGAGTCCCGGTGTGAGGGGTTCGTTCCACCCGTTGGGGGGGAAGGAGGTCAGGTGATGGCGCAGAACCCATCCCTCCGTGTCCCACGCTCCGCAGGCCTTTTGCTGACCCTTCTGGGGGTCCTCCTCTTGCCGGTGTACGGGCCCGTCTGGGCCATGTGGATCGCGGACCAAGATTTAAGCGATGACAATATCATCACAGCCCAGTTTGAGGACGACCAGAAGAACGAATTGATCGTCTGGGAGGACTACAACGAAAAGTACCTGGTGCCCTACAAGTCCCACGACGGATACGGCATCGTCAACTCGCAGGGAGGGTATTTCGACAAGGTCGTGACGTTTGAGGATGGCGATATAGATGGTCTGTGGGCCCTGGATTTCCGGGTGACCAACACGAGCCCGTATACGTGGTCCGACTACCACTTCGAGTTCTGGGACGCCTCGTTCACCCAGCGGTGGGCGGATTTTCCATTGGTCACGACCGATCCAAACCTCTATCCACAGGCAGAGATCTTCCAGAATTGGTCCTTCGACGGATCCATGCTCCAGTTCTGGGCGCCGGGCTGGCAGTCGCCGGGCCAGACCCAGCAGCTCGTGTTCTGGTTCGATCCCTCCAAGATCAACAGTGGCCAAGCTGGTTCATTCGGTATCCGCCAGGTGGCCACCACCGTGCCCGAGCCCGGCACCCTGATCCTTCTGGGGAGCGGGTTGGCCGCGTTCGCGGTGCGGAGGCGCCGTAAGGCCACCTGATCCAAGCGTTGGTGGGGCATCCCACGGGCACCCGTTTCCGGGTGCCTTTCTTTTTGGGCGCGGATGCCCGGCGACTCGGCCTTGCCCCCCGGGGGCCTCCCTGGTATGTTCGTAGCCATGAACACGTTCAGTATGGCAAACGAAACAACCGTTCCCGCCGTGGCCAAGGCGTTCGCGGTGCTCCGGTGGGTGGCCGGCCGCGAAAAGGCTGTGGGCGTGTCCGAGATCGCCCGGGCCACGGGCATCAGCAAGGCCACGGTGCACGGCCTGGTGCGGGCGCTGCGGGCCGAGGGCGCCCTGGAGGAGGCGGGGCCGAAGCGCTACCGCCTGGGGCCGGCCCTGCTGGACCTCGCCCTGGGCCGCACCCCGCGCGCCCGGCTCGAGGCCGCGTGCCGGCCGGCCGCAGAACGGGTGGCGCGCCACACGGGGCTGAGCGCCATGCTGGGGGTGGCCGAGGGCCCAAAACTCCGGATCGTGCTCGTGGCCGAAGGGCGGGACGAGGTGCGGGTGAACGCGGAGCCGGGCATGGCCATCCCGCTCGCGGCCGGCGCCACCGGCAAGGTGGCCATGGCATGGCACCTTCTCCCGGTCCCGAACCCCCTGCCGCGGTTCACCCAGCGCAGCATCACGAACCCGGCGGCCATGGCCCGGGAACTCGACACGGTGCGGGAGCGGGGCGTGGCGTTCGACCGGGGGGAGTACCTGCCCGGCGTGGTGGCCGCGGCCGCACCGGTGTTCGGTGCCGGGGAACAGCCGGCGGGGATCCTGTACGCGGTGGGGCTGGAGGGCATGGTGGACGCCCGGCGCCTGGAGGCGGCCGGCGAGGCGGTGCGCGCCGCCGCGCGGGAGGCGGGCGCAGCCCTGGGCGGGGCTCCGGTTGCGGAACGGAGGCACCCATGAGAACCCTGCGGATGACCGTGAACGGCGACCCGGTGGAGGTGGCCGTGCGCGACCACGAGACCCTGCTCCAGGTCCTGCGGCAGCGCCTGGGACTCACGGGCACGAAGCAGGGGTGCGGCCTGGGCGCGTGCGGGGCGTGCACCGTGCTCCTGGACGGGGTGCCGGTGCTTTCGTGCATCCTCCTGGCCGCGGACGTAGAAGGCCGCGAGGTCACCACGATCGAGGGCCTGGCCCGGGGCGGGCGCCTGCACCCCGTTCAGGAGGCGTTCCTCGAGGCGGGCGCGGTCCAGTGCGGCTATTGCACGCCGGGCATGGTGCTGGCGGCCAAAGCGCTCCTCGACCGGGACCCGCGGCCCGACCGGGGCGCGATCCGCCGGGCCCTTTCGGGCAACCTGTGCCGGTGCACCGGCTACGTGAAGATCGTGGACGCGGTGGAGCGGGCTGCGGCCCGCCTGGCCGGGGAAGGAGGCGCCCGATGAGCCGGCGAGCCGAGGGGTTCCACTGGGTGGGCCGCGGCGCGGTCCGGGTGGACGGCCCGGCCAAGGTCACGGGTGAGGCCCTGTACACCGACGACCTCACGCTGCCCGGCACCCTGGTGGGCAAGATCCTGCGCTCCCCCCACGCCCACGCGCGCGTGGTGCACATCGACACCTCGGCGGCCGAGCGGGTGCCGGGGGTCAAGGCCGTGGTCACGGGCCGGGACGCGCCCGTGCGGTACGGAATCCTCCCCGTGAGCCAGGACGAGTACCCCCTGGCCGTGGACAAGGTGCGGTTCGTGGGGGACGAGGTCGCGGCCGTGGCCGCGGTGGACGAGGAGGCCGCCCTGGAGGCCCTGGAGCGGATCCGGGTGGAGTACGACCCCCTGCCGCCCATCCTGGACCCGTGGGACGCCCTGGAACGCACCGACGTCTTGATCCACGAGGACAGGGGGGCCAACGTGGAGCGCCGGGTGGACCTGGTCTTCGGGGACGTGGACGAAGGGTTCGCCCGGGCCGACCACGTGCGCGAGGACGCCTTCTTCAAGGATGCGGCCACCCACGCGCCCCTGGAGCCCCACGCGGCCCTGGCCCGGTTCCAGGCGGGCCGGCTCACCCTGTGGACCTCCACCCAGGTGCCCCACTACGTGCAGCGGATCCTGGCCCGGGTGCTGGGGCTTCCGGCCCACCGGATCCGGGTGATCAAACCCGCCCTGGGCGGCGGGTTCGGCGGCAAGGGCGAGCCGTTCCCCCTGGAGTTCTGCGCCGCGCTCCTGGCCATGAGGTCCGGCCGGCCGGTCAAGATCACCCACACCCGCGAAGAGGTGTTCCTGACCCATCGCGGCCGCCACCCCATGCACATGCGCATCCGTACCGGGGTGCGCCGCGACGGCACCATCACGGCGGTGCACTTCACGAGCCTCCTGGACGGGGGCGCCTACGGCTCCTACGGCCTCGTGACCCTGTACTACTCGGGCCAGCTCCTCACCGCGCCGTACCGGGTTCCGGCCTACCGGTTCGAGGGGGCGCGCGTGTTCACCAACAAGCCGCCCTGCGGCGCCCAGCGGGGCCACGGCGGGGTCCAGCCCCGGTTCGCGTTCGAGGTGCACCTGGACCGGATCGCCGAGGACCTGGGGATCGACCCCTTGGAGATCCGGCTGCGCAACGCCGTGGCCCCCCACACCATGACCGTGAACGACCTCCGGATCACGTCGTGCGGGTTCCGGGAGTGCCTGGAAAAGGCGGCCGAGGCGATCGGCTGGAAGGAGAAGCGGGGCCGGCTCCCCCGGGGCCGGGGCGTGGGCATCGCGGGCGGGTTCTACGTATCGGGCGCGGCCTATCCCATCTACTTCAACCCCATGCCCCATTCCGCGGTTCAGGTCCGGGTGGACCGGGACGGCGGGGTCACCGTGCTGAGCGGCGCGAGCGACGTGGGCCAGGGGTCGGACACGGTGCTCGCGCTCATCGCGGCCGAGGTGCTGGGCGTGCCGCCCGGGGACGTGCGCGTGGTCACGGCCGACACCGACACCACCCCCGTGGACCTGGGCACCTACTCCAGCCGGGTCACCTTCATGGCCGGAAACGCTTGCCTGGAGGCGGCCCGCAGGGCGAGACACCGGATCCTGGAGGCCGCGGCCGAGATCCTGGAGGCCCCCGAAGAGATCCTGGACATCCTGGACGGCCGGGTGGTGGTCACCGAGGACCCGGCCCGGTCGGTGCCGCTCAGCGAGGCGGTGGCCCGGGCCGAGGCCCGGCGCGGCCCCGTGCTGGAGTCCGGAGCCTACACCCCGCCCAAGCTGGGCGGAACCTACCGGGGCGCGGGCGTGGGGCCCAGCCCGGCCTACTCGTTCGGGGCCCACGCGGCCGAGGTGGAGGTGGACGAGGAGACCGGGCGGGTGCGCGTGGTGCGCCTGGTGGCGGCCCACGACCTGGGCCGGGCCATCAACCCGCCCATGGCCGAGGGCCAGGTGCAGGGCGCGGCGGTCATGGGCCTGGGCGAGGCGCTGCTGGAGCGCTACGGGTGCCTGGGAGGGGGGCAGGTGCGCACGCCGGACCTGCTGGAGTACAAGGTGCCCACGGCCCCGGACGTGCCCGACGTGGAGGCGCTGCTCGTGGAGAGCGCCGACCCCGAGGGGCCGTTCGGCGCCAAGGAAGTGGGCGAGGGAAGCCTCCATCCGTCCATCCCGGCCGTGGTGAACGCGATCCGGGACGCCGTGGGCGTGTGGCTCCACGAGGTGCCCGTTGAACCCGAGGCGCTCCTTCGCGCGCTGAAGAAGGGAGGCCGGCCGTGAGCACGCTTCCCCGTTTCCGGCTGGAGCGGCCCCGCTCCCTGGAGGAGGCCCTGCGGCTCTTGGCCCTGGGCCCGGGCGTGCTGCCCGTGGCCGGGGGCACGGACCTCGTTCCCTCCATGAAGCAGGGCCTGTTCGTTCCCCGGGTGCTCGTGGACCTGAAGGCCGTGCCCGAGCTCGGCTCGTTCCGGGCCGACGAACGCGGCACCCACCTGGGGGCTGCCACTCGGATCGCCCGGCTCCGGGACGACCCGGACGTGACCCGCAGGCATCCGGCCCTGGCCCGGGCGGCCGCCGAGCTCGCGAGCCCGCCCATCCAGAACGCGGCCACCTTGGGCGGGAACCTGTGTCTGGACACCCGGTGCCTGTACTACAACCAGAGCGCGTTCTGGCGCCAGAGCCTGGGCGGGTGCCTCAAGCGCGGGGCCGACGTGTGCCGGGCCGCGCCGGGGTCGGACCGGTGCCTGGCCGTGGCCGCGGCCGACACCGTGCCCGCGCTGATCGCCCTGGACGCGCGGGTG
>CAZBGL010000187.1:0-4130 GCA_964491375.1 uncultured Thermodesulfobacteriota bacterium
AGCCCGGGCGGTGTCACCACGCTCCGGGAGGGCCCCCTGGCTCGGGCGGGCGCGAACACGCCGTATGCGATCTCGCCGCGGCAACCCGCCGCTCGGAAGCGCCCGGCGAGCACCCTCGGGTCGGGCCCCTGCCGCTCGGAAGCCCCGGGGCCGCGGCGACCGTAGGAGCCGCGCCCGCGCCTCGCAAGGAGGCCCTCCCGGCCCCGCACGGATCGAACGGGCCCCTCCCAACCGGCCCGGGGGCTCGGATCCGCCCGGCGGCCGGAAGGCCAGACGCCTTCGTCTCCCGCGCCCGCCACCCGTGCACGCGAGCGGCACGAAAACTCCCGGGCATCACCGCCGGGGCCGGAACCACGAGCGGAGACGAGCCCCCGGGCAGCAGCCCAGATACCCGGCGATGGGTCGCGGGCCGAAGCCCCCTCCCGCGTGGTTGGCTCTCGGCGAATGGCCTTCGGCTCCTACGACACGTCTTCACCCGTACCGGTAACAGATCCCCCTTCCGCCCATGGGGTACTTCCACCCGATGTTCGCATGGGGGCACACCAGGCGGCAGGCGCCGCACTCGAGGCAGTTCTCGTAGCTCACCACCAGCCGGGCCGCCTCCTCGCTCCAGCGGTAGGTGCCGGCCGGGCAGACCGTTGTGCACTCCCGGAGCTCGCAGGCCCCGCACCGGCCCACGTCCCGGATCTCGAGGTGCGAGACCCGGTCGGGCCGGACCTCGTTCACGGCCAGGCGGTCTTCGACGCTCAGCGCGCCTCGGGCTCCCATCTCTCGCTCACCAGTTCCGCGCCAGGTAGTCGAGAATCCGGTCCGTCTTTCCGTACCCCAGAACGCGCAGGGCGTTTCGCGCCTGGAGCGCGGTGGCGGCAAAGGGCAGCAATCCCACCCTCCGCTGGAACAGGTCCCAGATCTCTGCACCCCGCTCCGCCCGCGGCCCGCCCCCCACCCGGAGCCACGCCTCGAGCATGTCGGCGAACGCCCCAGGCCACCGCCGGAACACGTGGGGGTTGCGTTCCAGGAACCCGGGCCAGTCCCGGTAGTGCTCCATGTCCCGAAGCACGAAACTGTCCTCCAGGAACCGGCGGTAGCAGGCGAGCGATGCCGCGGAGAAATCCCCGGCCCGGTGGGCGGCCACGGCGGCCCGTGCGGCCATGAGCCCCGAGGCCATGGCATAGTTGGCGCCCTCGTGGCTGGGAGAGGTGCTCACGAGGCCGGCCGCATCCCCGGCCAGGAGGAGCCCGTCCCGAACCAGGAGCGGCATCCGGTCGTACCCGGTCTCGGGAATCAGGTGGGCGCCGTACTCCAACAACTCGGCGCCCTCCAAGAGCGGGGCCACGGCCGGGTGGCCCTTGAACCGGTCCAGCAGGTCCACGGGGCGCAGACGGGCTTCCGCCAGATCCTGGGCGAACACCACCAGGCCCACCGAAAGGGTCTCCCGGTTGGTGTACAGGAAACCGGCACCCCGAAGCCCCCCGGTGGCCTCCCCGAGATACTCCCACGCCGCGCCTTCGTCACCCCGCAGGCCGAACCGCTCTTCGAGGGTCTGCCGGGGAAGGGCCAGGAGTTCTTTCACACCCAGGGCCATGTGCCGGCCGGAAGGGGTGGGTTTGAGCCCTTCGGCCTCGGCCAACACGGAGTTGGCCCCGTCGGCCAGAATCACCACGGGCGCGCGGAGTTCCCCCGCCCGGGCGTCCTCCCCTTCGGGCATGCGCACGGCCACGCCGGTCACGCGGCCGTCCGCGTCCCTCAGAAGCCGGTCCACCACCACCCCGGCCACCAGGTCGGCGCCCTCTGCCTCGGCCACCGAGGCGTACCAGCGGTCGAACCGGGCCCGGAGCACCGTGTAGGAGTGGTTGTGGGGGGGGCGGTTCCACCGCTCCGACCGGAACGAAAAGCGCATCTCCGCCCCGTCGGACAGTACCGACCAGCCCCGCCGCACCACGTGCCGCTCGAGCGGGGCCCCGCGTTCGCGGAAGTCGGGCACCACCTCGGCCAGCACGTCCGTGTACAGCACGCCACCCATGAGGTTCTTCGCGCCCGGGTAGGGGCCCCGGTCCAGGAGGGCGGTCCGCAGGCCCTCCCGGGCCAGGTAAATGGCCGCCGTGGTCCCGGCGGGCCCCGCGCCCACAACGATCGCATCGTATCCGCTGCTCATCCACGCCCTCCGCCCAGGTGGGCGAGCACCTGGGAGGCCACGGCCTCGGCCCGCGCCGTGCAGTCGTTCACGCCCACCCCGTAGAAGGCGTTCCCGGCCAGGAACAGGCCGGAAAAGCGGCCGATGCGCTCCTCGATCTCCCTCAGGCGCTGCGCGTGGCCCACCACGTACTGGGGGATCGCCCGGGGCCACCGCCGGACCCACACGAACTCGGGTTCCGCCTCGATCCCCAGGATCAGCCGCAACTCCTGACGAACGATGGACACCAGGTCCTCCTCCGGCAGGGAAACGAGTTCCGGGTTGCGCGCTCCTCCCAGGATCTGGGTCAGGAGCACCCTGCCGCCGGGAGCGCGCTCGGCAAAGATCGACGAACTCCACAGGGATCCCAGGATCCTTCGGCCCTCGGACTTGGGGATCAGGAAGCCGAACCCGTCCAAGGCACGTGGGACCGCGTGCTCCGGATACCCCGTACACACCACGGCCGCGGGAACGTACGGAACCGCGTGCAGCAGATCCGCCAGCCGCTCGTCGAGGCCGCGCAGGAGCGCTCCGCCGTCGTAGGCGGGCACCGCCACCACCACCGCGTCGGCCTCCAGGGTGGCGCCGTCCCGGATCCTGACATGCCATCCGCTCTTGCCGGCCGGCTCGATCCGCTCGGCCCCGCTTCCGGTGGTCACGTGCTCCGGGCCCACCGCCGTCTCGAGGGCCCGGATCAGCTCGGCCATGCCGTCCCGGCAGCTCCACAGCACCCCTCCCGGGCCGGCCGACTGGGGCCCCTTTTTCCCGGCCTGCCGGGCCATCCGCTGGAGTTCCAGCATGCCCTTGAGCAGCCCCCCGAACCGCTGCTCCAGCTCGAACACCCGGGGAAACGAGCTCCTGAGGCTCATCACCTCGGGATCTCCGGCATAGATGCCCGCGGCCATGGGATCGATCAGCCGGTCCAGGACCTCGTCGCCGAGCCTGCGCCGCACGAACGCGGCCACGGTCTCGTCCTCGTCCGGGTCGCCCTGGGGGAGGAAGAACTCCGCAGCGAGCCGTAGCTTGCCCCGGATGCTCAGGATATCGGAGGTGAGGAAGGTGACGGGGTCCTCGGGCAACTGCCGAAGGCTTCCCCCTGCAAACACGTACCGCTTGCGCGCCTCGTCGCGCGAGCGAAGGAGCCGGTCCTGGAGACCCAACCGGCGGCAGAGCCCCAGGGTGTGGGGCTTGTTGTCCAGGAACCCGTTGGGGCCGGCCTCGCACAAGAACCCCCCCGCGCGCTCGGACCGAATCTTGCCCCCGAGCACCGTGTCGCGTTCCACAATCCGGATTTCCAATGGCAGGCCCGCGTCACCGGCCGCCTGCCGAATGGCCCACCCGGTCGCAAGCCCCGACAACCCGCCACCGACCACAACGACCCGTTTCATCTCGGAAAATGCTCCTCGCGGTAGCGCACCGGCAACGCGGAATGTCACCTTACGGTCCCGACCGCTTCCCGGTCAAGCTTCCAACTGAACTGTCACCTCGACGCGCATTCACGCTACAGCGCCGCCCGGGGTCCGGGTCCGCGAAGGGGCCGGAAGGCCAGGCGGCTGCCGCCTCCCGGGCCCACCGTTCGTGCACGCGAGCGGCACGAACGCCTCCGAGCACCCCCACCGAGGCCGGGGCCCCAAGCGGACACGGGCCCCGGGCAGGGTCACCACACTCCGGGAGGGCCCCCTGCCTCGGTGCGGGCGCGATCACGCGGTGTGCGATCTCGCCGCGGCAACCCGCCGCCCGGAAGCGCCCAGCGAGCACCCTCGGGGCACGCCAACACCGCTCGGAAGCCCCGGGGCCGCAGCGACCGTAGGAGCCGCGCCCGCACCTCGCAGGCGGCCCTCCCGGACCCGCACGGATCGAACGGGCCGCTCCCACCCGGCCCGGGCGGCCGGGGTACCCGGAAGTGGTGGCGGTGGGCGTCGCTCGTAGGGGGTGGTCGGGGTCGAGGAAGGAGAGA
>CAZBGL010000188.1:0-6269 GCA_964491375.1 uncultured Thermodesulfobacteriota bacterium
ACCAGCCCGCCCTGGCGAAATGCCGTTATATTGCGAGCCTGGCCAGTGGAGGGGACCTACCGGAGGACAACGGAACCACGTTGCCCTCTCCTCCCCAAAAGGGAAAAATTTTTCCCATTCCAGACACGAAAGTCGGAAACACTTTACACTTACCTCTTTTTTTCTTACCCAAGGCTGGGCCACGGAAATGCCGACATGCCGGGGCAAGGACCGCTGTCCGGGAGGCGGGGAGAAAGATGGCACGAAACCTGCAGAAACACGGGCCCACGAGTCCTAAGGAACCCCTGCCGGACCTCTCCGACTGGGCCGAGGGACGAAGCGCACGGAGGTGGAAAGATGCGAAGTCGATGGATCGTTTTCGTGGGTGCCGGGCTTCTGGGTCTTGCTGGGCAGACGACGTCTGCCGGCACAATCGTCCAGGTGGGCTACGGGGGCGGGCCGGGAGGGTTCAATGGGGGAGTGAGCACCTTTTCCCCCAACAACGACGACGCCACCACCGTCAACGCGAACGTGGGGAGCCTGGAGCTGGATTTGGAAGGGCGTGAACCGTTCGACCTCGTCCTGGACGTGGAAAACAGCGTGTCTTCGTCCGGCGGAAGTTCGGTCACGGAGTACCTCTTCACGGAAACCATTCGGAACGCAACAGGCCTCACCTGGAGCGGCCTCACGTTGGAACTCGGGTATTACGACGGAGGCGGCGAGTTCGTCCTGTCCGGCGCGTTCGACTTCCTGGATTTCGATTCCGGCCCGGATGCGCCTCCCCAGACAGGGGACATGGAGGGAGGCGGGGCCCAGATCCCGGAACCCTCGTCCAATGTGTTTCACGATCTGGAGCATCTGGCGAACCAGATCGTTTGGTCCGGGGGATGGGTGGTTTCGGGCGGAGAGGTGACCCTGACGTTCTCCATCGACGTGCCGGACGGTATCGACGGGTTCGTGTTGCGCCATCGACCCGCAGTGGTACCAGAGCCGGCCTCAATGCTCCTGCTGGGGAGCGGGCTGGCAGGCCTCGCGTACGCCCTGCGTCGCCATCGGCCATCGGTTTGATTCCTTTTTCCCACGGAACTGCGAGCCGGGCCGATGGGTCTCGCGAGGACGGGAGGCCAGATGCCTGCCGCCCGTTCTTGCTTCGGCCGGTGGATGAGCCATCGAGGTACCGATGTTCACGAGAGCCAATCCAGACCTGTGGCGTGCAGGGCCCTTGTCCGCCGCGTTGCTCTTTGTTCTTTGGACAGCCGCCTGCGGGGGCGGCGGCGGAGGCGGGAGTGGGGGAGGGAAGCCATTGCCGCCGGACGTTTCTCCCTCCTCGGAGACCAACCGACCTCCCATCGCACAGGCGGGGGCGGATCGAACCGTTTCCGTGGGGGACACGGTCACCTTGGACGGGTCCGGCAGCTCGGATCCCGACGGCGACGCCCTCTCCTTCCGGTGGCGTCTCGTGAGCGTGCCGGCCGGCAGCGGGATCGGCTTGGAGGCCGCGGAATCGCCCCGTCCGTGGTTCACTCCGGACACGGAGGGGGAGTACGTGGTCCGCCTGGTAGTCAGCGACGGGATCACCGAGAGCATACCCGACGAGGTGTCGGTGCACGCGGTACTTCCCCCCAGCGAGAACCAAGCCCCGGTGGCCGACCCGGGCGAGGACGTAACCACGGCGGTAGGGGGAACGGTTGTGCTGAACGGTGAGGGCGGCGTGGATCCGGACGGAGACCCCCTTTCGTATCACTGGACGGTGGTCTCCGCCCCACCGGGAAGCTCTGCGACCCTGTCCGACGCGGACTCGCCGACACCCACCTTTGTCCCCGACCGGGAAGGGGAGTACGTGATCCGCTTGATGGTCGGGGACGGGCGGCAGGAAACGGTACGGGACGTGACCGTCACCGCGCTCTCCCCGTGGAGCGATCCTGGGGAGCCGGCAGCCGGAATCGAGGACTCCTCGCCAGGCCCCCCCTCCTCCGCGGTGCGCCAAACCGGCCAGGGCACCCCGGAAGCGGTGGTGGTGTGGGAGGACGACGGCGACGTGATGGCAGCGACTGGGAACCCGGGAGGCGTATGGGAGGATCCCGTTCGGCTCGATAGCGGAAGGACCCCAGTGACTGGGCCTCCCCAGGTGGCCGCGGACGAAACGGGCACAGTGGTCACGGTGTGGCCCGAAGGCAACCGGATCGTTTTCACGCGCCAGGACTTGAACGGAATATGGACCGAGCCCGTCGTGGTAGCCGAGCTCGACGGGCCGGCCGACAAGATCCTGTTGGCGCTCAACGCGAACGGGAACGGCGCCCTGGCGTGGGAAGCTGGGGGCAGAGTCAACGTGCGAGGTTATGCGAAGCCGGCAAACAGCTGGAACGTATTGCCCCCCCTGGACCCCGGCGAGGGGACGAGCTCGGGCATTCGGGTGGGAGTGGACGGTTCCAACCGGGTAGTGGTGGTCTGGGTGCGGGAAGGGAGCCTTTGGTCCACATGGAATGTGTTGAGCGAAGACCCTCCGGCGTGGGCGGAGCCGTGGCTCCTGAATCCAGGCGGCGAGGCCGCGAGCCTCCCTACCCTGGCGGTCTGGGAAAACGGCGAAGCCGTGTGTGTATGGGCGGAAGGGGAGGCGGTGTTCGGTGCGTTGTACAGTCCCGAGGCCAGATGGGGGAACGCAGTGCGGCTGGGCGCCCTTGACGCGCCGATCTCCCACCTGGTGCTCGCCGCGGACCGAGAAGAACAGGCCCTGGCGGCCTGGACAGACGGGGCCACGGTGCAGGCGGTGGTCTTCCGCAGCTCCGGCTGGGAGGCGGTCTCCACCCTGGACAGCACCGGCACGGGTCTGGGTCCACTCGCCGCTTCGTTGGCGCAGGACGCGAGGGGTGTGGTGGCTTGGGGGGTGACCGGGAGCGGACTCCGGGCGGCGTGGTGGAACGGTGCTTCAGGATGGGTCGGCCCCGTATGGATTCACGAAGCCGGCGGCGGCGTGGATGCGCTGGCGGTCTCGGCGGGGCCGGACGGAACCGCTACCGCGGTGTGGGTGGAAGACGGCACCGAGATGCGGGCCTCCTGGTTCATACCGCCCCCCTGATGAGTCTGTCCCCATCCACAAACCCCGACTCGAGATCGAAAGGCCCGGGGCCGTGCACACGGCCCCGGGCCTTTCCTGTGCAAGGGCCCTCGCGTCCCGGGGCAGTCAGTCCTCGAGCCAGGAATGGGAGTACAGGACGTCGCCGTTCAGAACCTTGAAGGTCTTGTAGAGCATCTTCTCGGTATCGTTGGTGGGCTGGATGTCCTCGCCGTTCATGAGCTTGCCGATGTACTCCACCTGGTCCATGCGCTCGCCGCGGCAGATCGCCATGATCTCGGAGTCATACGTGTCCAGGATGGCGGACTCCTGTCCCAGGTGGTACAGCATCATCAGGTACACCCGGTTCAGGACCGGTCGCAGATCGTTCGGCGCGCCGTTGGACACGTTGGAGAGACCGCAGGTGTTCGTGGCGCCCGGGACGATCTCCTTCACCATGGGCAGGAACTCCATGTAGGCCTTCACCTGATTGATGTCCACGGACACCGGCAACACGATCGGGTCCACCCAGAACCGAGCGTGGTCGATCCCCAGCTCGTCGGCCATGGCCATGATCGTGGTGAGGGCCACGGCCCGCTCGTTGGCGTCCCTCGGGATGCCCTCCTCGCTCATGGTCAGGGCCACGAAGTCCGCGTCGTACTTCTTCACGAGGGGCAGCCGCTCCTCCATGCTCTGGGGCTGGGCCGAGATCGAGTTGATCAGCGCGCGCTCGTTGCAGACCTGCAGGCCCGCCTCCACGGCCGCGGTGTTCGTGGTGTCCAGGGCCAGGCGCACGTCCTTCTTGACCTCCTGCACGGTCTCGACGAGCCACCGCATGATCTCGTCGCCGGCCTTGCGCGCGGGCCCCAGGTTCAGGTCCAGCATGTCCGCGCCAGCCTCGAGCTGCTCCTCGGCCATTTTCTGGATCGGCCCCTTGTCCTTTTCGCGGATCGCGGGGCCGATCGTCTTGGACATGATGTTGATGCTCTCGGCGATGGTGAAGATCTTCATGGGAAACCACCCTCCTCAACCGAAAGGAACAGGGACAAAAGGGGACGGCCCGCGGGCCGTCCCCGGCGACGTCACGAACCCTGCTGGGCCACGTAGTCCTTGAGGAACTTGGGAATGTCGGCGGCCTCGCGGGTGCCGATCACCACCTCCCAGCCCTCGCCCAGCTCCTCCTGGAGCTCGCCCGAGATCTGGGCCACGTATCCCGGGATGATCAGCTTCCGGTGGTTGACCTTGTCGGTGATGCCGCACTTCTTGACGAACGGCGCGATGGCATCGGCCACGAACTTGCCCGCCGACCACGCGGTGAGCACGCTCATGCCCTCGGTGTCCATGATGAGGAGCCAGGTGGGCACGCGGCTCGCCTCCACCTCGGCGCTGACCACGAAGTAGGTGAGCGCGAAGTTGGTGGTCACGATCACCGGGCTGTCCGGGCCCGGGTTGTTGATCTCGTAGATGCCCTGGTCCATGGTCATGGGCCGCTGCGGGTCGGTGTAGATGTTCAGGCGGTTCACCAGCAGCGGGTAGAGCACCGCGGGATCCAGGGTGCTCAGCACCACGGCCCCCGCGTACTTGTCGATCAGCAGCGCCGCGTAGGTGGCCTGCAGTTCCACGTGGTCGGTCATGGCGCAGGGGAAGGCGATGGTGGGGAAACCCAGGGGCCGGAACTTCTTGTCGAGGGCGGCCCGCCGTATGGCGATGTTGGCCGTCACGGTCTCGCGGATCCCCTTCCACCCGGTGTCCAGGAGCGCCTCCTTGAGCCCCGCGGCCACGATCTTCTCGCCCACGGCCGCGAGGTCGTCCAGGGTGTCCCCCTTGGCCACCGGCACCGCGCCCACCTCCTTGGCGAACGCGATGAGCTCGTCCGCGTTGTCCGAGGTGACCGGATGGATGGCAAACTTCCTGCCCTTGAGCTCGGCCGCGGCCGCCTTCAGGGTCTCCACGTCCTCAGAGGACAGAATGATGCCCTTTTCCGTGGCCCCCGCGACCCTCTTGACGAGATCCAGGAACGAGGCCCTGTCCTTCTTCTGGTCCCACAGGAACGCCCAGTTGGCCTCCAGGATCTTCCCGACCCGCTCGAATTTCGCCTCGTTCAGGAGCCTAACCTGGGCGTCCACGTGGTCGGCCGGCTGATCGTTGGACAGGGCCACCACGATGGCCGTGGGATTCACAAAGGTCTTCTCGTGGCGGTACTTGACGGTCTCGCCGCCCACCTTCCACGCCGCCTCACCCTGGCCGAGGGTGACCTCGCGGATCGGCGGGGCGCTGGCCTCGGCCAGCTTCTCCTTGGCCTCGTCGCTCACGTAGGGGCACTTGGCCAGCTCGGCCTTGCCGGCCGCCAGCTTCATGGCGAAGGCAAGGCACGTGGGCTCCCCGCACTCCTTGCAGTTGGTCTGGGGGAGCAGCTTGTAGATCTGGATTCCCGTGAGTCCCATGATCCCTATCTCCTTTCGTCAACGCGCCAGGGGCGCAAACCCGACCCGGAACGGGAACGAGGAACCGGGGGGAGGGGGACGCCCTCCCCCCGGAGGGGCCTTACATCATGGGCTCCATCTCGAGGGCGGGGTGGCCGACCTTCTGCATGAACTCGATCACCTCCTCCTCGGTGGTGGCGTCCTCCTCGGTGGCGATCTTGTCGTACAGGTCCGGTACACCCTCCTCCTCGCCCCGCCGCTGGATCACCTCCTTGAGCTGCTCCTTCAGGGCCTTGGGCATCCAGGCCACGCGCTTGATGCCGCCCTCGGCCGAGATGAACTTCTTGGAGCCGATGTAGAACTTCGAGATCCCCACGAACCCCGGCGTCTGGGCACCACCGCCCACGGAGCCGGCCAGCGTGGAGAACGGCATCCCGCAGGGGGTCATGCCCGGGTAGTCCCGGTCCACGATCATGACCGCGTTGGCCATGGGCAGCAGCACCACGATGGCCTCGAAGCAGCCGCACGAGGTCATGGGGTCCACCATCAGGGAGTAGGCGCTGAACGACGACACGGACTCGTGGGAGTTCTGGTACACGTACTCGTTCACGCCGCTCCACTGGCCCAGCTTCTCGTCGAGGGTCTCTCCCTTCTTCACGGGCTGGTTCGGGCCGGTGGGGTTGATCTCGTAGGCGGCCTTGCCGTCCAGCCAGTTGTAGGCGCCGCACAAACCGGGCCGTTCGGGGCTGATGATGCACACGTGGTCCGGCGCGAACGACTGGCACAGCAGGCACGAGTAGAAGGTGTCCACGCTC
>CAZBGL010000189.1:0-6316 GCA_964491375.1 uncultured Thermodesulfobacteriota bacterium
GGGTGGAATGGCCCAGCGGGTGGCCCTCGCCCTGGCCCTTGCCCCCCAACCGGACCTCATGGTGGCTGACGAGCCCACCACCGGTCTCGACGCGACCCTCCGCCTTCACATCCTCGGCCTGCTGCGCTCCGCTGTCGGCCGGGGTACGACGGTGCTCCTCATCACCCACGATATCGCCGCAGCCCGTCTGGTGAGCCGCCGCGCGGCAGTGCTGTGTCGGGGCCGGATCGTGGAGCACGGTCCTACCGAGTCCGTGCTCGGGACGGACGACGGCGCGCGACACCCGTACACCCGCATGCTGCTCGCGGCCGAGCGCCGGCTCCGTGAAGGGCCTCTTCCGACCGGCAGCCCCCAGATCCCGGCGCCGGCCCACTCGTCCACGACAGGGTGCCCCCATGCCCCAGCCTGTCCCGATCGTACCGTACGGTGCCACCACGAACCGCCCCCGTGGGCGGAGCCGGCCCCGGGCCACCGCATCGCCTGTTGGAAGATCGCGCGATGAACGGCGTGCCCGTCGAAGTGTACGATGTCTGGAAGGCCTTCCGCCGGCCGGGAATCCCGGGGCTCTCGCCCCCACCGGTGCGCGTGCTGCGAGGTGTGGGATTTGCCATGAAACCGGGCGAGTTCGCCGCCCTGGTGGGGGAGTCCGGCTCCGGCAAGACCACCCTCGGCCGTTGCCTCGTGGCGCTGTTGCGGTTCGACCGGGGAACGATCCGCGTGGGGCCTTTCGATGTGGCTCGGGTCGGCCCGTTCCGCCGGCGCGCGTTTGCGCGCACCGCCCAGATGGTGTTCCAGAACCCCTATGCCGCGCTGAACCCCGCCCTTCGCGTGGACCATATCCTGGCCGAAGCCGTGCGGATCCACCAGGGTCCGAAGCGCGTGGCCGACGAACTGGAGCGGTTGGCCGCGCTGGTCCAACTGCCCCTGGAACGCCTGCGGGAGCGTCCCTCCCGCCTGTCCGGGGGGGAACGCCGGAGGGTTGCGCTCGCCCGTGCCCTGGCCACCCGGCCCGGCTTTGTGGTGGCCGACGAGCCCGTTTCGGGGCTCGACGCCCCGCTTCAGGTGCAACTGCTTGAGCTCATCCGCCGGATCCACGAACGTCGAAAGATCACGTTCCTCCTGATCACACACGATCTCAAGGCGGTCCGTGCCGTGGCCGACCGGGTGCTCGTGTTGTACCGGGGCGTCCTTCTCGAGGACGCGCCGTCGGTGCGCTTCTTCGGGGACGGGGGCCCGCTTCATCCCTACTCCCGCGAACTGCTGTCCAGCGCCTTCGACTCCTCCGACCCCGAGCGGCTCGCCACCCCGCCCCAGGCCCCGCCCCCGGACCAGGGATGCCCGTTCCTGCGGCGCTGTCCACTTGCCCCGATTGAGCCGCAAGCGCCATGTGCTACAATCACCCCCCCTCTGCGCGCGGTGACACCCGCTCACCGGGTAGCCTGCCATTTCAAGGAATAGTCCCCGATGACCCGGCAAGCCGTGCTCGCTCTTGCGATCGCTTCCGCGCTGTTCGTTTCCCCGGGATCGGCGGGGGAGGTGTCCTACGACACCGCACTCCGCCAGGGAGACTTCTACCTCTCGCGCGGCCCGGCCTACGGGCCCGACGCGCTGAACAGCCTGCTGGAGGCACGAAGAGCGGATCCCGGCCGGGCCATGTCGGATCCGCGGTGGCTCCGATCCGCGGCGAAGGCCTACGCCCTGACATCGCGGTACACCCGCGCGTTTCGGTTGCTGCAGCGACTCGCAGCCCAGGGCGCAATGGACGAAGGCTCCGCGGTGCTGCGCGAACGGATTCTGGCCGAAACCGGCCTGGGCCGGCTGATCCTGGAGAGCGCGCTTCCTTTGGACCTGCCCCGGCTGTCGATCCGTGCGGCAGCCGAAACCCCGCTGGACCCGGCCTCACGCAAGGTCTTGAATCGTCTGTCGGAGCTGCTGGAGGAAGGCGTCCGGGTGGGACCCGACCCGGTCCTGCTTCTCGTGCCGGAGGGTCGATTCTCCATCGATCCGGGCGAGGGCGCTCGGCTCTACTCCCCCGCGGGCCCGGTGGACGTGGAGATCTGGGCGGGGGACGAGGTGCGCCTGAGGTTCGTTCCGCGGTACCCAGAGCCGGAGCTGTGGCGCGTGTACCCGGAGAGCCGCGCGGTCCGCCTGGAGTGGCCCCCCCTGAACGGCTTCCGATACCGGCTGTCCCGGCTCCTGGGCTCCGAGCCGGTACGGGTCTACGAGGGAACGCAGCCGGCGTTTCGGGACAGCGGCCTCCCCGTGGCCAGCACGATCTCGTATCGCTTGGAGGTGCTGGACGCCAACGGTGAGGTGGTGGCCGTGGGCCTGGTGGAGACGGGCACCCTTGACCCCGTGCGCGACATCGCCGTGCACACCGAACTCCTCGATAACCTCAGGGTCCGGATCGAATGGTCGCTCGGCCCCGGCGCATCCGACGAGATCAGGGTGTACCGGGAGACCGACGACGGAAAGACCGAGATCACCCGGTCCAGCCGGGCACAGGACCGGGTGCTCGATGGGCCGTTCCTGCCTGCGGCGGCTACGCAGACCCTCACATACGTCGTGGAAGCCTGGCTGCAGGGAGAATCCAATCCGTGCGCCTCCTCCGAGGCGTCCGTGGACATCCCGCCCCGGGTGCAGGAGGTGGTGGACGTGTCCCATTCGGTGGAGAACGGAAGCGTGATCGTGTTCTGGTCCACCGTCCCCCGAGAAGGGGTGGCCGAGGGCTATCGGATCTACCGGCGCGCCGGACACGGTGTGGAGGGGGAACTGGTGGGTGACGTCCGTTCGGCGTTCGCCCGCGAGTACGTGTACGAGACCGCACGGGACACGGACGCCCTTTCCGTGGAGCACCTGGTCGTACCGTACGTGGGGAACACCATGATCCTGGGCCACGACAGGGTCCGCGCCTCCGGGTCGCCACCCGACAAGGACTTCAAGCGCCGCGTCAAGTCCGGCCGCGCCCTTCCGGATCTGGCGCTGTCCTGGAACCCCCATGCGGAGACGCGCTTGTACGCGGTCACGGTCGCAGATCGGGAGATACTGTTGAAACGCCCCTACGTGGAACTCGACGCTCTTCAGAGCCCCCTGTTCCCCACCCGCTACCCGATACGGGTGTTCGCCGTCACCAGGAGCGGCGAGCGGGTCCCGCTCGTCGAACTCCAGGTCTCGTACGAACCCTACACCCCCGCCAAGCCGCCCCGGAGAGACCGGCCGTGAGACGGGTCGCGTTGATCCTCTTGTGCGCCGCGCTCGGTCTGCCGACGCCCTCGGCCGCATATCGGATCGTCTCGGTCCACGGCCTGCCGATTCACGATCTGGAACGGACCGGACACGTGGCGGATCCACGGACCGCACCCGGTATTCCTTTTGTTTCCTTTGAGTTTTACGACGCCGAGCAGGACAGGGTCGAGGTGTACCTGGGCCGGCTGGAGGGCGGGGGCGACCTTCCGGAACGGGTGTCCTCCATCCGCGCCGTAACCGGCCGGCCCGCCGCCGGCCCGTTCCGGCTGGACACCGGCTTCCGCCCCCAGAGCGAGGGTGCCCGGTTCGGCCCTCCGAAACGCGGGCGGCCCCGGCTCGTGGCCACCGTGACGCGCCGGACGGCGTTTCGGGGGGCCGTCCGGATCAATCTGGACGTGCTTCTCCTGGAACCGGGTCGTCGGCGGTATCTCACGGTCCATCCGGAAAACGACGCGCAGCCGGACATCGCCCCGGAGGGCCACGCCGTGGTCTTCACATCGGGCCGCACCGGCCAGGGTGACCTGTATGCCGTACGGCTCACAGGCTCTTCGGCCAAACCGATCCGCTTGACCTTTGACGCCGGAGGCTCTGAGCTCTACCCTGCTTGGTCCCCGGACGGCCGGCGGGTGGCCTACGTGGGGCATGCGGCCGGCACGGATCACGTGTACGTGCTGTCGGACGTCCCGAGGATCTTGGCAGAGCCTTCGGAGGCCTCCAGGCGGAGATGGGTGCGAGCGTCCTCCCGGGACCTCACTCCGAACTGGAAAGGAGCCTGCCTTGCGCCGAGCTTCTCGCCGGACGGTCGCTGGATCGCCTTTTTCTCGCGGTCGAACGAAGGCGATCCCGCCGATCTCTACGTCGTGCCGGTCGAAGGCGGCCGCCCCCGCCTCCGGTACTCCGGAGCTGTCCCGCCCACCCGGGGCGGTCCCCGCTGGTCACCTCGCTCCGACGGATGGATCGTCGTGAGGGACGATGCGGACCGCATGAATCCCCTGGTGTGGGTGCCCCTGGATCCCGCCGGAGAGCCCCGGACCCTGCTCACCGGCACCCAACTCAACACCGACCCGTGGATGACCGAATGGAAGGATCGAGTCGTCGTGCTGTTCACCGCCCAGGGTTCCTCCGGATCCGTGCACAAGCGGTGGCGGACCCTGTACGTGGCGCTTCTTGCGGAGGCACCCGTTGAGACCCCGAGATGATGCCGTGGCCGTCTACGATCCCCTCGAGGCCGTCGAGGACATCGCCGGATCCACGGGCATTGACGCCCGAACCGTGGCCGACGTGTTGGAAGGGGAGTTGGACTACCTGGGATGTCTGGGCGTGTTCGACCCGTCGTTCCTGGACGAGCCCGCCAGGGACGTCTTGGAACAGATGAAGGACGAGAACGCGGACCTTCTCGCCTCCTCGGACGGCGAGTACGACATGGACGCGGCCGTTTCGTTCATCCAACGCAACCGCGGGATCGAACGAGAGACCATCGTCCAGGTGCTGCGGGCGAACCTGGAGTACATGGAACGCCATGCCCTGTTGGACGAGGACTGGGAGGCCGGGATACACGCACACGCCCTAACGCCATCGCGGACCGGAAAGCCCTAACCCGGGCACCTTCCCCTTGAACTCCGGAACCGGATCCGTGCTAGGCCTCCTGCGTCCGGTCTTCTACGACAAAGCCGTCGCTGCCCAGCAACCGCTCGAGACGCCTGCGGGAACCCGTGACGTCCTCGCCTGGCTTGACGACGAGACACGGCTTTCCGTCCCTTCCCCACTCCAGGTCCAGGTCTTGCGCTCGGATGCCGGCAAAGAGCTTCCGCGACTGGGACCAGCGCTTGTTCGGACGGAACCCGTACCGGGCCGCGTACGCGATCGCGCCCTCCACCACGGCCAGCGCGACCCCGGGCTCACACGACTCGAAATCCACCGGGTCGTTGAACAGGGTCGACTTGACGGTTCCGTGATATTCCTCCGGTTCTAGCGGCCCGAGAACGGCGGTGTCCCTGAGACCGAGGCACAACAGGTCCACGTAGTACGCGCCGACGATCAGATCATCGTCCGCCGTGCTCCGCGCCACAAGGATGTGCGCGAAACCCCGGTCCTTCCAACCTCGACTGATCACGCACTCCGCGATCGGAAGCGATTCGGCCCGTTCGAGCCAGTACCGTACCCCTCTTCGCACCCTTTCCTGAAAACGGCGGATCTTCAGACGACGGCTCTTTTCCTGTCGCTGCCTCCTCTTTCGATCCCGCTTCCTGGCGCTCGCCGACGCCATCGACCGTCCTCCTGGTCATGGGCTGTGGTTCGCAAGGCCCCAACGATACGGGCCGTTCACGCTGGCGGTCAAGCGTGTCCGTTCGGCCCGGACAAACGCTTGCCCGGCCGACCGGCACTCTGCTAGTCTCCGTATGCCCGTCTTGCCGCCCGCTCGTCTCAAGGGGGCGGATCCTCCGGGTTCGCAACAATGGATCTCCCTGTGTGCCCAGCAGGGCCACCGACACGCGGGGGACGGGTCTATTATCCACAGATGTGGATAACCCTGTGGATTTCTAACGAGCCCCGCCATGGATACTCTTTGGAAGACCGTTCTCGAGGACCTGGAACGACGCCTTCCCAGTCAGACGTTCCACACCTGGATCCAGCCGATCCGCCCCGTCCGGTTCGACGGAAACCGGCTCGTCTTGGAGGTACCGAATCGCTTTTTCGCGGACTGGCTCCGGGAGAACCGCTATGTTCAGATGATCGAGGCAGCGGTCAGCGCCCGCTGCGGAGTGCCTGCGTCCGTACAGTGCGTGGTCGCCAAGAGGGAAAAGCCCTTTCGCACCGCGTCAACTCCGGGTCGTCGGCCGGGTACCGCCCCCCAGCCCTGGGCCGACCGGGCCCGCAAGATCGGTCTGAACCCGAAGTACACCTTCGACACCTTCGTGGTCGGGAGCTCCAACCAGTTCGCTCACGCAGCCAGCCTCGCCGTAGCTGAGAAGTCCCCGCGCACGTACAACCCTCTGTTCATATACGGTGGGGTGGGCCTCGGAAAGACACATCTTCTCAACGCAATAGGAAACTTCAAGCTCGTCAATTA
>CAZBGL010000190.1:0-10009 GCA_964491375.1 uncultured Thermodesulfobacteriota bacterium
AACGCCCCGTAGTCGGTCACCCGGCGGACGATCCCCTGGTAGATCTTGCCCACCTCGGCTTCCTGGGTGAGCTCTTCGATCATCCCGATGGCCTTCCGGCACATCTCTTCGTTGTGGCTGGCGATCTGGACCGTGCCGTCGTCCTCGATGTCGATGGTGGTCTGGGTGGCCTGGATGATCTTGCGGATGTTCTTTCCGCCGGGGCCGATGACGTCCTTGATCTTTTCGGGATTGATGTGGATCACCGTGATGCGCGGCGCCAGCGGCGAGATCTCGGGCCGCGGCCGCTCGATCGCCCGGGCCATCTGGTCGAGGATGTGCAGCCGTCCCTCCCGCGCCTGCTCCAGGGCCTGACGCATGATCTCGGGTGTGATGCCCTGGACCTTGATGTCCATCTGGAGTGCCGTGATCCCTCCGCGGGTGCCGGCCACCTTGAAGTCCATGTCCCCCAGGTGGTCCTCGTCGCCCAGAATGTCCGAGAGCACGGCGTATCGGCCTTCCTCGAGGATCAGTCCCATGGCGATGCCGGCCACGGCCTCGGTGACGGGCACGCCCGCGTCCATGAGGCTGAGGCTTCCGCCGCACACCGTGGCCATGGAACTCGACCCGTTGCTCTCGAGGATCTCGGAGACCACCCGGATCGTGTAAGGAAATGCGTCGTGATCGGGGAGCACGGGCTCCAGGGCTCGCTCGGCGAGCGCGCCATGCCCGATCTCTCGCCGGCTGGGAGCCCGCAGGAAGCGGGTCTCGCCCGTGGAGAACGGCGGAAAGTTGTAGTGGAGCATGAACCGCTTGTAGTACTCGCCCTCCAAGGCGTCGATGAGTTGCTCGTCGCTGGATGTGCCCAGGGTGGTCACCACCAGGGCCTGGGTCTCGCCCCGCGTGAACAGGGCCGAGCCATGGGTGCGGGGCAGCACCGACACGGCGCAGTCGATGGGCCGGATGTCCGTGAGGCCCCGGCCGTCGATGCGGCGTCCCTCGGCCAGGATCATGCGCCGCACGTGGCGCTTGGCCAGCTCGTCGAACGCGGCCAGGTAGAGTTTTTCCTGGAGGCGCTCCTCTTCGGTCAGGGACTCCAGCAGGAGTTCTCGGGCCCGCCGCAGGGCCTCCAGCCGGGCCTGCTTAGAGGTGAGCGCGTAGGCGGCCGCGCCGTGCTCGGCGAAGAAGGGGGCCACGCGGGCCTCTATGGCGGGATCCTCCTCCACCTCGGGCACGGGGCGCTTGGGCTGGCCCGCGGCCTCCACGAGCCGCTCCTGCAGCTCCACCAGCCGGCGGATCTCCCGGTGGCCGATCTCAATGGCCCGCAGGACTTCGTCCTCGGTGAGCATGCGCGAGCCGCTTTCCACCATGGTCACGGCCTCGCGCGTTCCGGCCACCACCAGATTGAGGTGGCTGCGTTCCAGTTCTTCCAAGGTGGGATTGATCACGTACTCGCCGTCCACGTACCCTACGCGCACCGCGGCGAGCGGCCCCTCGAAGGGGATGTCCGAGATGGAGAGCGCCGCGCTGGCGCCCACGATCCCGAGCACGTCCGGGGCGTTCTGGCCGTCGTGGGAGAGCACCGTGGCGATCACCTGGGTCTCGCACCGGAAGCCCTTGGGAAACAGGGGCCGGATGGGCCGGTCGATGAGCCGGGAGGCCAGGGTGTCGTAGTCGGGCGGGCGGCCCTCCCGTTTGAAAAAGCCGCCGGGAATCTTTCCGGCGGCAAAGGTCTTGGAGAGAAAGTTCACGGTCAGGGGGAAGAAGTCCACCCCCTCTCGGGGTTCCTCGGCGGCCACCGCGGTCACGAGCACCACGGTCCCGCCGTAGGTCACGACCACGGCGCCGTGGGCCTGCCGGGCCATGCGACCGGTTTCCAGCGAGAAGGCTCTACCCCCTAGGTCGATCTCCACGGTCTTTGTGTCAAACAACGCCGCACTCCATGGAAGGGATTCTCGTTATTTCCGGATGCCGAGCCTCTGGATCAGCGCCCTGTAGCGCTCGATGTCCTTCCTTTTGAGGTACTCGAGCAGACGCCGCCGCTGGCCGACCAGTTTCAGCAGCCCCCGGCGGGATGCGTGGTCCTTGTGGTGGCGCTTGAAGTGCTCGGTCAGGTAGTTGATGCGTTCGCTGAGAAGGGCGATCTGGACCTCCGGCGAACCGGTGTCCTTGTCGTGGAGCCGGTACTCCTCGATGATCTGTTGCTTTCGGTCCGGAGTCAGGGCCATGGGTATGATCCTCCCAACGCTCTTGTCTGCGGTTCCTCGATACCCCGCCGTCCGCATGGCCGGATCGGGCGGGGAAACTCGTCTTTTAGCATAGTTGCGTAGATGCGTAAAGGACGCCCCCCTTACCCCGCCGGCCGGAGCACCTTGGCCGGTCTCAAACGCCCGGCTTCCACCCGGCCCACGGCGACGAGTTCCCCTCCGGGGCCGCACACGGCCACGGGCCCGACGAGCGGCTCCCCGCGCCAGGGAACCGGCCGTCCGTGCGCCAGGTCGGCGGCTGTCGGCGCGTCCACGTCCGCACGGGGCATCCCCTGGAGCATCCGCGTAGGCGGGAGTACCCGCTCCCAGGCGTCGGGTCCTTCGGCCTCCACGGTCTCCAGGGGAACGGCGTGGACGAGGCCGAACGGCCCGGACCGGATCCGCTCCAGCCTCCAGAGGACGGCCCCGCAGCCCAGGGCCTCGCCCACGTCCCGGGCCAGGGCCCGCACGTACGTGCCCGCCGAGCACACGACCCGGATCTCCACTTCGGGCGGGTCCAGCCGGAGGAGGTCCAGGGCGCGGATCGTGACCCACCGGGCCGGCGGGTCCACCCGCTCGCCCCGCCTGGCCCTCCGGTAGAGGCGCTCACCCCCCACCTTGATCGCGCTGTAGGCCGGCGGAACCTGCCGGATCCGGCCGGTGAACCGTCCGAGCACCGCCCGCACGCGGGGCACGTCCAGGTCCGGCACGGGGCTCTGTTCCAGCAACGCGCCTGTGCGGTCCAGGGTGTCGCGCACCTCGCCCAGCCGGAGGACGGCCCGGTAGGTCTTGTCGTGGCCCGCCAGATATTCCAGGAGACGGGTGGCCCGGTTCAGCCCCACCAGCAGCACCCCCGATGCGGCAGGGTCCAGGGTGCCGGCGTGGCCGGCACGTTGGGCTCCCAGGGCCCGTTTCACCCGTTCCACCGCATGATGGGACGAAGGCCCCTCGGGCTTGAGGCACACGAGCAGACCGCCCGTTCTGCGGTCCATAGGCTCAGCCCGCCTGCTGGCGGCCGTTCAGAAGTTGCTCGTCGAACGCCGCCTCCACCCGCTCGAAGATGCGCTTCTTGATGGCTTCCAGGTCCCCCTCCACCGTGGCGCCGGCGGCGTTGCGGTGGCCTCCGCCGCCCAGTTCGCGGGCGATCTCGGCCACGTCCACCTTTCCCTTGGACCGGAACGCGATCCGGTACCGACCGGGCGCCTCCTCCCGGATGAGGAATCCCACGTCCACACCGCAGATGGACCGGGGATAGTTGACGAACCCCTCCACGTCCTCCACCCCGGTGTGCGTGGCCCGGAACATCTCCAGGGTGACCGTGACGCACGCCGCCTTGTCCCGCGGGGACAGGTCCAGGGTCTCCAACACCCGGCTCAGCAGCCGCAGACGGCCCACGGGCTGCTGGTCGTACACCATCTGGGCGACCCACGCGGGATCCACGCCCCGGCTCACCATGCGGGCCGCGATCTCGAAGGCCTGGGCGTTGGTGTTGGAGAACCGGAACGAGCCCGTGTCCGTGAGAAGGGCCGTATAGATGTTGGTGGCCGCCGTGTACCCCAGGGGCACGGGGAGGCTCTGGAGCAGGTCGTGCACCAGCTCGGCCGTGGCGCACGCCTCCGGATCCACGAGGTTGGCGTGCCCGTAGTCGTCGTTGCCCGGATGGTGGTCGATGTTGATCCACCGGGCGTCGGCCAGAGGGGCCAGGTCCACTCCGGGACGCTGGGGGGTGCCGCAGTCCACGAACACCACCGTGTCGTACGTGGCCGGATCCTCCGGGGCCAGGGCCACCCGCTCCGCCAGGGGGAGCCACGTCAGATTCGCCGGCACCCCGTCCACGTTCACGATGTCGCAGGACTTGCCCAGGGCCAGAATGCCCGACGCCAGGGCCAGGGACGATCCGATGGCGTCGCCGTCGGGGTTCTGGTGGGACAGCACCAGAACCCGGCGTGCCGCCGACAGGACTCTACGGACCTCAGCGATCCGGATCTTCCGGTTCATGGCTCAGTTCTTCGAACGTTTCCTGCACCCGTAGGCCCCGCTCCGTGGCGCTGTCGTACACGAACTCCAGTTCGGGGATCACCCGGAGGCGCAGCCGCCGCCCCAGGGCACGCCGGATGAACGGGCCCGCGCTCCGCAGGCCCCGGGCCGTTTCCTCCCGCTCGGCCTGTTGGCCCAGCACGGTGTAGTACACGCGCGCCCGGCGGAGGTCTGGGCTCACCTCCACGCCCGTGAGCGTGACGAACCCGATCCGGGGATCCTTGATCCGCCGCTGGAGCACCCAGGCAATCTCGTGGTGCAGCAGGTCAGCCACCCGGTGGGGCCGCCGGGATTCCGTGGTCACCATGGCGTGTCCCTCCGGCCTCCGTCACATGTGGAGGACCTCCCGGTCCACCGACACGATGTGGGCCAGGTGTTGGTCCTCGACGAACTGCAGCACGTGCTCCACCACGCGCTCCGCCAACGGAAGGCTGTTGGAGACCACGGCCACGCCGATGCTCGCCCGCTGATGCAGGTCGTGGGCGTCCACCTCGGCCACGCTCACCGGGAACCGGCTCCGCACCCGGTCCACCACCCGCCGGACCACGGAGCGCTTCTCCTTGAGGCTCCGGGACCCGGGGATGTACAGGTCCATCCGCACGATCCCCACGACCACGTCCGCGCACCTCACCGCAGGCCGGCCACCCTCAGTCGAGGGTGCGGGCCAGTTCCTCGAGCACGTAGAACTCGATGACGTCGCCTTCCTTCAGGTCGTTGTAGTTCTGGATGGAGATCCCGCACTCCAGGCCCTCGCGCACCTCCCGGACATCGTCCTTGAAGCGCTTGAGGCTGCCCACCTCTCCCTCGTAGACCACCACGTTGTCCCGGATGAGCCGGACCTTGGCGGACCGCCGCACCACGCCTTCGGTGACGTAGCAGCCGGCCACCGTGCCCACCTTGGGGATCCGGAACAGTCGGCGCACCTCGGCGCGGCCGAGCACCCGCTCCTCCACCGCGGGGGCGAGCATGCCCTCGATGGCGGCCTTGATCTCGTCGATGGCCTCGTAGATCACGTTGTACAGCCGGATGTCCACGCCCAGCTGGTCGGCCAGAGCGGCCGCCTTGCTCTCGGGCCGCACGTGGAACCCGATCACGATGGCCTTGGAAGCGCTGGCCAGGTTCACGTCGTTCTCGGTGATACCGCCCACCGCGCCGTGGATCACCCGGACCTTCACCTCGTCGGTGCTCAGGTTCTCCAGGGCCCTGGTCAGGGCCTCCACCGAACCCTGCACGTCGGCCTTGACCACCAGGGGCAGCTCTTGGACCTCACCCTGGGCGATCTGGGCCTGGAGGTCCTCCAGGCTGAGCCGGCGCGCCTTGGCCATCTCCTCTTGGCGGGCCTTTTCGAGGCGGCGCTGGGCCACCTGTTTGGCCAGGCGCTCGTTCTCCACCACCACGAACACCTCGCCGGCCTCGGGCACCCCATCCAGGCCCAAGATCTCCACCGGCGTGCTGGGGCCGGCCTCCTTGATCCGCTTGCCCTGGTCGTTGATCAGGGCCCGGATCCGGCCGTGTTGGTGGCCGGCCAGCACCACGTCGCCGACCTTCAGGGTGCCTTCCTGGACCAGCACCGTGGCCACAGGACCACGGCCTCGGTCCACACGGGCTTCGATGACGGTGCCACGGGCGGGTTTGTTGGGATTGGCCTTGAGCTCCATGATGTCGGCCTGGAGCGCGATCATCTCCAGCAGTTCGTCGATACCGGTGCGCTTCTTGGCCGACACGGGCACGCAGATGACGTCGCCTCCCCATTCCTCGGGCACCAGACCGTGCTCGGTGAGCTGGCGCTTCACCCGCTCGGGGTCGGCCTCGGGCTTGTCCATCTTGTTGATCGCCACGATGATGGGCACGCCCGCGGCCTTGGAGTGGTCGATCGCCTCCACGGTCTGGGGCATGATGCCGTCGTCGGCAGCCACCACGAGCACGGTGATGTCCGTGACCTTTGCGCCCCGGGCCCGCAAGGCCGTGAACGCCTCGTGGCCCGGGGTGTCCAGGAACACGACCTTGCCCCGGCTGGTCTCCACCTCGTAGGCGCCGATGTGCTGGGTGATGCCCCCGGCCTCCCGGGCCGCCACCCGGGTTTCCCGGATGGCGTCGAGGAGCGACGTCTTCCCGTGGTCCACGTGGCCCATGACCGTGACCACCGGGGGACGGGGCCTGAGATCCTCGGGGCGGTCTTCGGCCTGGGCGAGCAGTTCCTCCTCGCCCACGGCGATGCTTTCCACCTCGTAGCCGAACTCCGCGGCCACCAGCGCGGCGGTGTCCGCATCGATGGTCTGGTTGATCGTGGCCAGCACGCCCAGGGACATGAGGTGCCGGATCAGTTCGGTGGCCTTCACGCCCATGCGCTGGCTCAGGTCGGACACGGTGATCAGTTCGCTGATCCGGATCTTGCGCTTCTGGGCCTTGGGGGCCACCGTTGAGGGGGCCTCGGGGTGAGCGGCCTTCTTGGGCGCCTTGGCCTCCTGCCGGTCCTTGCGAGACTTTTTCCGCTTCTGGACCTTGCGTTCGGCCTTGGAGGCCTCCCGTTCCTCTTTGGTCATCTGGTACCCGGAGGGGGCCGCGGGTGCCTCGGGCAGGTGGTGGATGAACCGGACCACCTTGAGCCTGAACTCCTCCTTGGCCGGCTTCTCTCCTGCGGGTTTCTCCCCTTCCGGCTCGGCCGGGGGAGGCTCCCCCTCCGGCTGTTCGGGAGCGGCACCGGCCGCCTCGGCCTCGGCCGGGGAAGCGGGTTGTTCCGGCTCGGGCCCGGGCTCTGCCGGCCCGGCGGGCGGGGGCGGCTCGGCCCCGGGTTCCGGCGCGGGGGGCCCGGCTACGGGAACGGGTTCTTCGTCCCCGGCCGGCACCTCGGGCGCGGGTTCCGGCTCGGGCGGGGGGGCGGGAGGCTCCGCGGCGGGCTTGCGCCGCCGGCGGACCACCGGCCGGGGTTTGGATGCGGCATCGGCCTCGCCAGCGGCCTTGCCGTCCCCGGCGCCCAGCTTCTCGAGGGCCTTCTGGAGGTGGTCCTCGTCCACCGGGCTCAGATGGCTCCGTACCTTGACGCCCAGGGAGGTCAGGGTGTCGAGCAACGCCTGGGCGTCAATTCCGTGTTTCTTGGCCGCCTCGAATACGCGAATCTTCGCCATTCCCGTTTCCCTGCCGGTTGGGGGCGTCTCGCCTCACTCCTGCGCGGAGGCCTCTGCTGCGTCGGCGCCGGGTTCCTCCGTGGGCTGGTCTCCTTCCGGGGCCGGTTCCCCTGACGCATCCGCCGAAGCGTCGGCCTGCTCCCCGGGCCCGGGGGCTCCGCCGCCGGTGGCCGCGATGAGCTCCGCCTCGAACGCCTCCTTGGCCGCCCTGCGCAGGGCCTCGGCCTCCTCCTCGCCGATGTCCAGCGCCTCGCGGATCCTCGGGATGGGGGCCTCCGAGAGCGCCTCGAGGGAGTAGATCTCGGCCCGACCCAGCAGGGCCACCTGGAGCCGGTTCATCCCGGGCAGGCGGAGCAGCTTCTCCTTTTCCTCCTCCCGCCGCTTTGCCTCCTGTTCGCTGATGATGTCGAGCTTCCAGCCCATGAGCTTGGCCGCGAGCTTCACGTTCTGCCCGCGCCGGCCGATGGCCAGGCTCAGTTGCTCCTCGGGCACGATCACGGTCATGGCGTGGCGTTCTTCGTCGATGAGCACCCGCGAGATCTGGGCCGGTGAGAGGGCGTTGGCCGCGTAGATGGCCGGGTCCTCGTTCCACACCACGATGTCGATGCGCTCGCCCCGCAGTTCCTGGACCACGGCTCGCACCCGGCTGCCCCGCACGCCGATGCACGCGCCCACCGGGTCCACGTCCGGGTCGTAGGAGTGCACCGCGATCTTGGCCCGTTCGCCCGGGTCCCGGGCGCACGCCTTGATCTCCACGACGCCTTCGCGGATCTCCGGCACCTCCAGTTCGAACAGCTTTTTCACGAAGTCCGGGTGGGTGCGGGAGAGGATCAGCTGGGGCCCCCGGGACTCCTTTTGGACCTTGAGCAGGAGCGCGCGGATGCGGTCACCCTGCCGGTAGTTCTCGCTGCGGATCTGCTCGGACACCGGAAGCACGGCGTCGGTGCGGCCCAGGTTCACCACGATGTCGCCGCGTTCGAACCGCTGGACGATCCCGTTGATGATCTCCCCGCGCCGGTCGATGAACTCGTTGTAAATGATGTCCCGCTCGGCTTCGCGCACCTTCTGGATGATGACCTGCTTGGCCACCTGGGCGGTGATCCGGCTCAGTTCCCCCAGTTCCACCGGGATGCCGAGTTCGTCCCCCACCTCGCACTCGGGGTCGTATTTCTCCCGGGCCTCCTGGAGGCTGATCTGGGTGTAGGAGTCCTCCACCTCGTCGACCACGGTCATGTACTCGAAGATGTTGATCTGGCCGGTCTCCGGATCGAAGTGGGCCTCCAGGTTCCGGTTGCCCAGCTTCTTGCGGGCCGCCGTGGCCATGGCCTGCTCCAGGGCGTCGATCAGGATCTCGCGGTCGATGCCCTTTTCCCTCACCACCTGGTCGATGACACGGTTCAAGTCCTTCATGGCGTTCCTGTGTGCCGGTACGGCCCCGAAGGGACCGAGGGTTCAGAACTGAATGTCCGGGTCCAGGCGGGCCTCCCTGACCACGGACAGGGGGATGCGCACGCGCGCGCCCGAGTCGGCCTCCTCCACCACCACGCAGCCTTCGTCCCCAAGGCCCCGGTTGATCCCTCGAAACGTTTTCCTGCCCTCCACCGGTTCCCGCGTCCGCACCACCACCTTTTCGCCTGCGAAGCGCTCGAAGTGCTCGGGCCGGGTCAGGGGCCGGCGCACCCCGGGGCTCGAAACCTCGAGTACGTAGGGTCCCCGGATCGGGTCCTCCACGTCCAGGTGCACGCCGATCTCCCGGCTCAGCCGGACACACTCGTCCAGGGTGATCCCCCCGGGGCGGTCCACCAGAACGCGCAGCACCCTGCGACCCCGCTCCGTGCGGAGTTGGAGGTCCACGAGTTCGTACCCCGCGCCTTCCACGAGGGGTTTCAGCAACCGTTCGGCCTCGTCGCGTTCCCGGAAACCGGACATGGCAAAACGAAAAAAGTGGGCGTTGGGCCCACTTCGGGACTGGCTCGGGGCGAAGGTGGGCATGGTAGCAGGTGCCTGCGGGCATGTAAAGGCCTGGCGAGGAAAATTCCTTATCCCGCGAGCACCTGGAAGACCCCGGCCACGATGAGGGTGCCGCTGAGGCACAGCCCCAGATAGAGCGCGAACACCGGCAGGCGGAACAGGGACAGGAACACCCCCATCACCGGCAAGGCCGTGACCGGCCCGCCCACGAGCAGCGTCATGCCGGCCGCCGGAGACACCGAGAGGTCGCTGAACCCGAACAGGATGGCCGAGGCGGTGATCTGGGTGATGTGCAACGGCACCACAGCGAGCGCCAGACCCGCAATAGACAGGGGATCGGAGGAAACCAGCAGCCGGTCGATCCAGGCATCGGGCACGTAGCGCCGGGCCAGCACTTCCACCAGCACCCCGATGAGCACGTACTTGCCCACCTTGACGCCCCCCTCCCACGCCTTGGCGAGGAAGATCCAGACGGGATTGGAGGTCCGCGCCTCGACGCGCTTGCTGAACATCTCGTTGCAGTGGCAGCGCAGCACCTCCTCGGGATAGTCGGGGTCGTGGAAGTTTCCCTGGGGGAGTTGCCTCCGGAACAGCCGGTCCACGTCCATGCCCCGGCGCTCGAGCCAATGGGTGACCCCCCCGGCGAACAGC
>CAZBGL010000191.1:0-4814 GCA_964491375.1 uncultured Thermodesulfobacteriota bacterium
CACGCCCCGCTTGAAGGCGTTGAGGGCGTCCCCCACCAGCCCCTGCTTGGCGTACATCTCGCCGATCGAACGCCACAGGCCCGGGTTGTCCGGATCGTGACGGAGCGCCTGCTTGTAGACCGCGATCGCCTTCAGGTAGAACCCCTGCTCCGCATAGGTCTCCGCCACCCTCTGGCTCTCCTCCACGGCCTCCTTCTTCCTGCCCAGGCGGCCGTAAAGGTCCACCAGGCGGAGCCGCGCACGGATGTCCTGGGGATCGGCGGCCAGGAGCTTCTTGTACTCCTCCACCGCCTTGGCGTACTGCCCCTTCTGGATGTACCGAAGGGCATTGCGGGTGACCTTGTCGCGATCGGCAGCCATGAAACCTTTGGGTGGGCCCTACCCCTCGATCCGGCTCCGGTAGGCCTCGGCAGAAAGAAGCTGGGTCCTGTCGAAATCCGGAGCGAGGCGCACCCGGATCATCCACCCCTCGCCGTAGGGGTCGTCGTTGATCCGCTCCGGCGCGTCCTCGAGCTCGGTGTTGACCTCCAACACCTCTCCGCTCACCGGGCTGTAGAGGTCCGAGACCGACTTGGACGACTCCACCGTTCCGAACACCTCGCCGAATCCGAGCGTACGGCCGGGTTCGGGGAGCTCCACGTACACCACGTCGCCCAGCTCTTTCTGGGCGAAGTCCGTGATCCCCACGGTGGCCGTGTCGCCCTCGATCCGGGCCCACGTGTGCTCGGGATGGTACAGGAGTTCATCCGGAAGGTGCATGATCCCTCCTTTCCGCATCGTTTCACGCCCTCACCGGCGGCCCGCCGCCAGGCCGCCCCACGCCTTGGGAAGACCCGTGATCCGTTCGTACCCGGTATCGGTCACCACCACCGTGTCCTCAAGCCGCACCCCGAACCGCCCGGGCAAGTACACACCGGGCTCCACCGTGACCACCATCCCGGGCTCGGCCACCTGGCTGGACCGGGCATGGATCGTGGGCGCCTCGTGTACCGCAAGCCCCACGCCGTGGCCCGTCCCGTGGCTGAAGCGCTCCCCGTAGCCTGCCTCCTCGATGACCTTCCGGGCGGCCCGGTCCACGTCGGCCAGGGGGACGCCGGGACCAAGGGTCTCCAGTGCGGCACGCTGGGCCCGCAGCACCGTTTCGTAGACCCTCCGGGCTTCGGGGCCCGGGTCCCCGAGCACCAGGGTCACGGTCTCGTCCGAGCAGTATCCTTGAAACCGGACCCCGAAGTCCACCACCACCAGGTCCCCCTCCTGCAAAGGCCTGGGGCCCGGCTTGGCATGGGGAAGGGCGCCCCGGGGCCCCCCGGCCACGATCGGCTCGAACGCCAGTCCATCCGCCCCATGGCGGATCGCCTCGATCTGGAACGCCCGTGCCACCTCCTCTTCGGTGGTCCCGGGCCGGACCAGCGGCAGCACGGCCTCCAGACACCCCTCGGCCAGCACGGCAGCCCGCCGAAGCGCCTCCAGCTCCCCCGGCTCCTTCACCGCGCGAAGCGCGTCCACGCCGTTCCCCAGGTCCACCAAGTCGGCACCCCGCATCAGCCGCCCCAGACGCCTCCACCGCGCCGCCGGAACGGACGCGGCCTGGAGGCCCACGAACGCGGCGCCCAGCGCATCCAGCCGGGCCGCCGCAGCTCCGTCGAGGTCCCGGGCCTCCTCGACCCGGCACCCGCGGGTTTCCTCCCGCGCCTGCAGGGTGTAGCGGCCGTCCGTCAGGAACAGGGCCTCGTCCGCCGTGACGACCAGCAGCCCGGCGGTGCCCGTGAACCCGCACAAGTACCGGAGGTTCACGAGGTCGGGCACGAGCACGGCGTCCAGGCGCTCGTCTTCGAGCAGCCGGCGCAGCCGGCAAAGGCGCTCCTCCTCCGGGGCGGTAGCCCGCATGGCCCTCAGGGCCCTCCCGAGACCCGGGCTTTCAGATGGTGCACCAGCCCGCGCAGGCCCAGCGCATAGCTGTGAGGCCCGAACCCGGTCACCACCCCCACCGCCCGGTCCGAGAGCAGGGAACGGCGCCGGAACGCCTCGCGGGCATGGATGTTGCTAAGATGCACCTCCACGAACGGAACCTCCACCGCCACCAGGGCGTCCCGGAGCGCCACGCTCGTGTGGGTGTAAGCGGCCGGATTGATCAGAATCCCGTCGAAACGGCCGGGGGCCTGCTGGACGCGGTCCACCAGCGCCCCCTCGTGGTTCGACTGGAAGAACTCGAGCTCTACGCCCAGTTCCCGGCCCAGGGAAAGGAGCGACGCCTCGATCTCGTCGAGGGTGGAGGTTCCGTACACGCGGGGCTCCCGGGCACCCAGCAGATTGAGGTTGGGCCCGTTGAGGACGAGCACCCTCACGAGAACTCCTCCCGGTGGGCCCGCACCCACTCGGCCGCATAGAAGCGCACCCGTCCCGGGGGCACGGACCCGCCCGCGGCCAGTCCGAGAAGATAGTCGTCCCCCAGGGGAACCAGGAGCCAGGTGCGGCCAGGGGTCTCCACGGACATCATCCGGGGCGCGCCGGAAGCGCACACCGTCGCCGCCTCGGAGGCCCGCTTCCACAGGTCGGCCAACTCGGCCGCCACCGCCTCGAAATCGGCCTCGCCCCACGTGGCCACCTCGATGCCCGTGCGCTCGAGAACCACCGCGGCCTCGACCCCCCCGATCCGCCCGCACAACTCCTGCAAAGCCGCGTTCAGGTCAGACACCCAGCGCCCTCCTCCACTGCCGGACCCGGTCGAGCCAGGCCTGGAGCACGGCCACGGCCGGCTCGGCCGGTTCTTCCTCGAGTTCCCGGAGCCTTGCCCGGGCCGCTTCGTCCCCCGGGTTCTGCTCGAGGAGCCGGCGATACACCTCGGCCGCGGCCTCCCGGTCCCCCTGGGCGGCATAGAGTTCCGCCAGCTTCCTCGAGGCCGGGGGCTCCGGCGCGGGAGGCTCCGGCCCCGGGCGGTCCGCACCGGCGCCGGGAAGCAGCCGGTCCCTCAGGCGGGCCAACCCGGGGGGGAGGGCGTCGAGCGACTCCAGGATGCCGTGGGCTTCCTCGGCCCGTCCCAGAAGTCGAAGGAACCGGGCCTCCTGGAGCCGGAACACCGCCCCCTCCCGGCCCTTGAGTTCGGCCAGGGCTTCGTCGGGAGGGAGGGCCTCGATCCAGAGGGGGGCCAGGGGCTCTCCCCCAGCACTCCTCAGGCGTTCGAGCCGTTCGCCAAGGGGCATCGGCCGTTCCCGACGCGTCAGGGGATCACGGTCATCTTGAGCTTCGTGGAGACGCCCCCCCCGGCGACCCATAGGGTCACGTCGGTCTGGGCAGACACGTCCGGAGAGGTCCACTTGAACCGGAGGATCCCGCCCGAGACGCCTGCAACAGCCGAACGGGAGGAGGTTTGTGCCCACAGCTCGGTGCTGCCCGCGACATACACGTTGTCATCCGGGTCGTCCGGGCCGAGGGTACCGTCCGTCGCGGTCACCGTGACGTCCAGGTCGGGGATCGCATAGGGAGACGGAGAGGAGCTATCCGTGAACCAGAACACGAAGGTGTAATCCGTCCCCTTGGCCACCTCGTCCCCGCTCTCGGGCCCGGCCAACTGCACGATCTGCGTGTCCGCGAGCCACGCGAGGCGGAAGTACCGGCCGTGTCCCTGGGTACCCCCCTCGGCCTCCGCGTATACGTACACCGGACGGTTCACGAGTTCGCCCGCGTAGGTGAACGGCCAGGTGGCCACCCCTCCCTCGGTGGACGACTGTCCTTCCGTGGTGAACACACCTCCCCCGGAAACCGCGTTGTTCCCGATGGCCCACTGGAGGCCCGTGGCGCTGGCCGGCACGTCGCTCTCCAGTCTCAGGGTGTGGGCGTCCACCACCTCGTCGACCCGGTATCCCCCCAACCCGTTGGGATTGCTCTCCGTGAGGATCACCAGGACGTCCCCCGGCGCCACCCCGGCTGCCTCGAAGTCCTTGGACGCGCTCCGGAACGTGGCCCGAACGTCCGACGGGTCCGAGCTCTTCTGGAGTTCCCCGTCGCTGCACGAAACCTCCTCGTAGCCGGTGGTCTTGTCGAACACCGACGTGTTCCGGCATTCGAGGACGACGTCCAGGAACGCGCTGAAATATACGGCCGTGCCGTCCGGCACCGCGTTCCCCCACCGGTCCGACACGAAGGCCAGATAGTTGTGGGTGATCGTCCCCTGGCCCCTCAGACCCGGACTCTGGATCGCGTTGGCCCGGGTCAGGAACAGGCTCGCCGGCGCACCCGAGCGGATGGTGATGGCCGGCACCGTGGCCGTGAGCGGACTGGCCAGGTCGTTGCCCTGGCTGTCCTTGGTCACGCGCACCTCGATCAGCACCGTGCCCGGGCGCGTTCCGCTGTGCAGGGTGACCGACGCCGATCCGTTCTGGGTGCTCAGGGTGCGGGCCTCGCCCAGCTCCCAGTCGCCGTCCAGATTCTCTCCCGCCCGCGGTCCTTCGCTAATCACGATTTCAAGGTTGTTGGGCTGGTCCTCGATGGGGTTTCCGTCCACGTCCAGTACGTCGATCGTGATGGTGGAGGTCTCGGTGCCCCCGCCGCCCTGCACGGTGATCTCCTGGGAGGAGACCTGGAACTGGATCTGGGAGGGCTCCCCTTGGTTCGAGGCCTCCACAGAAACGTCCAGGCTCTTCTGCACGCCGTCCGCCTGGGCCGTGATCCGAACCAGGCCCTCTTCGGTGGGCGTGAACGTGGTCTCCCCCTTGCCGTCCACCAGATCCACGCTGGCCGGCGAGAACGAGCCGGTGGAGGCGCCCGTGTCGTCCAGGGTGGCCGCGAACGCGACCGTAGCGTCCACCGGGTTCCCG
>CAZBGL010000192.1:0-8555 GCA_964491375.1 uncultured Thermodesulfobacteriota bacterium
CGAGGCGCGGTATAGCTGGTTTTCGACGATCTGATCACGGGTTCCGAGAACGACCTCAAGCGGTTCTCCTAATTGGTGGAAAAGAGGGTCTGCCAGGGGTGGATGAGCGAAAGGCTTGGGCCGGTGACGTTCAGCCGGGGAGAGGAGCACGTCTTCCTGGGGAAGAAGTTGGCCCAGGAAAAGAGCTATTCCGAACAGATGGGATGGATCATCGACCAGGAAATCGAGGCGATCGTGCGGGAATGTGAGGCACGTGCCCTCGACCTGCTCCGGACCCACCGGGACGCCCTGGACCGGGTGGCCAACGCCCTGCTCGAGCGAGAGGAACTGACCGGCGAGGAACTGGACGACCTGATCGCCGTCCCCCGCATCCAGGCCACCACCACGGGATCGTAAGCGACCTCGCCTCCGCCTTGTCCCCCTCCGGCCCAGGGGGACATCCCCTCCGTGCCTCCGGACCTGGGAGCAAGCGGAGGGGGACGGCCCGCAAGCCGTCTGCCCTCGGCCGCCCGCCGCCCCGTGTGGCCCGGTGGGTACACCTTCTGTTGCCCTCTTGTGGAAAACGATTTCCCATTTCGGATCCCGAACCTCCTATGCGACCCCCGGAAGGCGTACAGTTCGAACCGGGGTCACATAGGCAGGACTTTTGCATGCTCATGCTGTAATGGTATTCCTATGATCTGTTCATTTCGATTGAACCACGACTTCAAACGGAGCGCGGACGGCCCATGTCGACCCAACTGCCGGAGTCCTGTTTCGTCCGGGTGAGCCTGGAGATCACTCCCGCCATCGTCCGGTCGTTCCCTGAGAAGGTCAACCTCCTCTACCAGGCCCAGTTGGCCGCCCGGAGCGTGACCGCCCTCGAGTCCGGGCTCGGACTCCTCTTGGAACTCGCCCGAGAACTGGTTCCTTGCGATTCAGCAGCAGCCGCGTGGCGACAGGACGTGGGGCAGCCGTTCCGCGTCCGCGCCTCCAGGGATCTGGGTGCCGCCCGGCTCGAGGCGCTTCGCTCGATTGTAGAGGGTCTGCCCGTGGAGCGGGCCATGCCGATCATCCTCGCCCGTTCCGAGCTCCAAGGCCGGATCCAGGCCGCCATGGGCGAACTGGCCGCTGAGAGTATCCTGGCCGTTCCGTTCGGCTCCACCGGGGCTCCCCCTGGTCTCGTTCTCCTCATGCGGCGTACCGGGAAGCGGTTCGCGCCTTCCGAGGCCCAGATGATCCGCCTCCTGTGCCTGGGGTTCGAGCCGATCCTGGACGAAATGGCCGGAGAGGACGGCACCCCACGGCCTGAGTTCCTGGACCGGCTGACCGGGCTGTTCAACCGCCGGTACTTCGAACAGGAGCTCGAACGGGAGATCGCCCGGGCCAAGCGGGCCCGGGAGCCCGTGAGCATCCTGCTGCTCGATCTGGACGATCTGGACCGGGTTCGCCTGGAAAGGGGGCCGGCCGTGGCGGACGCCATGTTCCAGGCGATCGTGAGGCGCGTCTCGGCCACCTGCCGGTGCAGCGACACGCTCGCCCGGTGCGGGACGAACCGCCTGGGGATCATCCTTCCGCGGACCGGCAGGGGGCCGGTGGCGGTACTGGCCCGACGCCTGTTCAGCGCCCTGTCGACGCCCGTGCTCGAGGATCTTCTCGGCGGGAAGGGGATCGTGCCACGGGTGTGCATGGGGGTGGCCAGTCTGCCCGAGCACGGCGATACCTGTTCGGCTCTGCTCAGGCAGGCCGAGGAAGCCGTGGAGAAGGCCCGGCAGCTCGACGGGGTGCGGTACTGGGATCCCCCGGTGGAGGGCACCCTATACGAGGACCGTCTGCTGGACCCGACCCGGGTGGTGCTGCTCAGGGAGAAGGGCCAGGATCCGGCTTCGCTCCTTCCGGTGATCGCCCGGCTGTGCCGGGAGGCCGTGCCGGCGGACCGGATCTCCATCATGCTCAAGGCCGACGGGCACCTGATCATCCAGGAAGCCCTGGGCTTCGAAGGGAGGGACCAGGTCATCCGGACCACCCGGATTCCCCTGAGCTCCAAGACCGTGTCCGGGTGGGTAGCCCGGAGCCGGAAACCCCTGGTGGTGCCTGGCGAGGTGGACATCTCCCAGCTTCCCGTGAACCGGATCGGAGGCTACCGGGCGGATTCTTTCTTGAGCTATCCGGTGGTGTGGGAGGGGGAGCTCCTGGGGGTGATTCATTTCAGCAACCGATCCGACGGAGAGGTGTTCACCCGGGAGGATCTCGACCGGTTCCGGCCGGTGGGGGAACTGATCGCCCGGTACCTTGCCGCGAACCGGCATTTCGCGCGAAGCCGGCAGGAGTTCCTCCGGGAAAGCCTGTACGCCCTGGTGGACCTGGTGGAGCGCATGGTGCCCGGAAAGGAGGGGCACTCGAAACGCGTATCCGAACTGGCGGCCGCCATGGCCGCGCGCCTCGGGACCCCTCCCGAGCAGGTCGAGCGGATCCGCGTGAGCGCCCGGCTCCACGACCTGGGCAAAGCGGGGTACCGGATCCAACGGCTCTCCGCGCCCCGGCGGTGGGGGGAGGCGGAACGCCGGGAGACCGCCATGCATCCGCTTCTGGGCTGGCAGTTCGCCGAAGCCCTGGGACTGGAGGGACTCGACCGGGACGCGGTGCTCTACCACCACGAGCGCGAAGACGGCTCCGGTTACATGGGCCGCAAAGGAGAGGCCATCCCGCTGAGCGCCAAGATCGTCGGCGTGGCCGACGTGTACGCCGCGCTCACCGAACCCCGGCCCTACCGATCCGCCCTTCCCCCTGACAAGGCCCTTGAGGTGTTGGAAAGGAACGAACGGGAGCGGTTCGATCCCCGTGTGGTGGCGGCCCTGCGCGAGGTGGTGTCCGGCTCAGCCGGTTAGCACCGTCCCGTCGGGTACTCGAAGGGGCTGGTGGTCCGGGTTTTCCACCCGCACAGTTCCCCTTATGACGATGCCCTTCCCGAAACGCACGTCCCCCCGGACCTCCAGGCGTTTCGCCGAGACCAGCCCGAGGGGATGGGGTATGCGCAGGTCCACGTCCGGCACCGACTTGTAGTACGCGGGATCGAGCCGGACCACGGGGGGGCCGAGCGAGGGGTCCCGGGCCGGGTTGGGCTCAAGGGGGCTTTGCGTGCCCGGCACATACAGGTCGCTGCGGCGCACCACCAGATCGTCCGTGGTCTTTACCGGCGCGAACCGCCGGCGGTCCACCACGAGGCCCGCCGCCCGCTCGAACGCCCCGATGGCCGCCCCCATGGCCGTCTCCAGTTGGATCACGGGCTCCCCTGCCACCTCCTTGCGGTTCACGATCAGGGGCAGGTCCAGTGCCCCTTCCCCAAGCCGGTCCGTCAGGGCCTCCAGGTCGATCCACAGATTGTTCGTGTTGAACACCGGGAAGGTGCCCACGTCCTGGAACTCGGCCACATGTTCATCGGGCACCTGGGCGATCTCCAGGAGCTCCAGCCGCCCCTGCCGTCTCACCAGTGTCCCGCCCTTCACGTCGGCGGCGGTCTTGGGGGTGACCTCCATCACGAACTCGTACCCCTCGGATGCCATCCATCCCAGTATGGCTGGAGCGGGGCTGGCACCCAGGTTGTCGGCGTTCGAGACGAACACCCACCGGATCCCCCGGTTCCGCAGGCTTTCGAGGAGCCCCGAGGCCTGGAGGGCTGCGTAAAGGTTCCCGTGCCCTGGCGGCGCCCACGCCTCCCGCGCATCCGCGTCTCCAAAGGGCATCCCGTCCCGCGCACGGATCCGGGGGAACCGGTGCTGGACGAAGTCCAGCGGGAGGCCGTGCACGGCAAGGGCGTGGCGCTCCAGGGCCTGGAGGGTATCCTCCCGGGTGGCAAAGGAGTTCATGAAGACCACCGGAAGACGCACACCGGTCCGTTCGCGGAATCCGCGAACGAACTCGGCCAGCAGGTCCAGGAACGTCTGGTCCCCCTTCACGGGCACCAGGCTCTTGGCGCGGTCCATCTTCATGGACGTGCCCAGTCCTCCGTTGAGCACGATCCACGCCAACCTCCGCAGGTTCTTCTCCCCTGCCTCCCGGAATGGGTCGGTCTCCACCGCCCGGAGAGGCACCAGATCCCCTTCGTCCGGCGGGCTCACCTCCTCCCACGGGATCTTGCCCGTGGCCCCGGCGCGGTAGCGCCGGTACAGCCGCTCGAAGCTCTCCCACGCCTCGGGGGGCTCACCGGAACGCTCGAACCGCTCGCGGAACCGTGCCAGTGCGTTCTCCAGCTCCATGGTCTGATCCTTTCTCCGGTCGAACCGGTTTCCCCTTGTGCCCCGCGCCCGGAAAAGGGTATCAAGTGCCTTCCCTTTCAAGGCCCGGAGTCCATTGTGCCGCAACGCCTCATCGGGAGGAACCGTGGAGACCTTTCTCCACGCTTTCGTCACGTTGTTCGCCGTACTTGACCCTCTGGGCAACATGCCCGTGTTCCTGAGCCTCACCGCGGACATGCAACCCCAGGAGCGCCCGAGCGTGGCCCTGCGTTCGGCGGTCTACGCCGCGGGGGTCCTCTTTTTCTTCTCGGTGGCCGGAAAGGCGCTGTTCCGGCTGTTCGGGGTCACCCTCCCGGCGTTTCGGGTTACCGGCGGTCTGATCCTGCTCAAGGTGGGATTCGACATGATGGAGGCCCGGGGCCAGCGGATCAAACACACCCAGGAGGACGAGGAAGCCCGGGACCGGGAGGACGTCTCCCTCATCCCCCTTGCGGTGCCCATGCTTGCGGGGCCCGGGGCGATCTCGGCGACGCTCGTGCTTTCCGAGGTGCTTTCCGGCCCTTCGGGCCTGGCGACCCTCTGGGGGGCCATCGCTTGCAACCTGGTCCTGGTGTACCTGGCGTTCCGCCTCGCCGTTCCCTTGTTCCGGTGGTTCGGAGGGACCGGCCTCCGGGTGACCACGCGGCTCATGGGGCTCATCCTGGCGTCGCTGGCCGTGGAGTTCATTCTGGGAGGCATCCGCGAACTGTGGGGCATGTGAGGGGCCCGGTTGCACCCGCTGGAAACCGGGGTACAGTCGATGACATGGACATTCGGAGGAAGGCCCACACGTCTCGGTTCCGGTTGTTCAGGAGACAGGGGGCACGCCAGCGCCGGGGAATGCCGGGGCGGTCGCCGGGAACGTACCGCAGCCTACCCGGTTCCCGCGGTCTGCCCCCCGAGCTCCACCGGTGGGTGTGGAACTTCGCTTCCCGCGCCCAGGCCTACCCATGGGTATGGGCGTGTTCGGTATGCTCCGAGGGATCCGAGATCACTCTGTACCTCCAGGTTCCCCGGCCCATGACCCGGGCCATGGCCCTTCTCGCCCGCCGGTGGGCCCGCGAAATGGGATGCCCGCCGGGCGGATGCACCCCTCGCGTGGAAGTGGGAGAGAAGCCTCCGGACGAGGGCCGGCACCACGTCGTGTTCTGGCGTCCCCCGGGCGCGTGAGACGAACCGGACCCACGACATGGGCCCGCGGGGGTTGACAACCGTCCCCCTCATGAGTACAAGATGCGGTGTCCGACATCGGCGGAGGCGCCATCGCCAAGCGGTAAGGCAGAGGTCTGCAAAACCTCCATCCCCGGTTCGAATCCGGGTGGCGCCTCCATTTTTCGGGTTGGCGGGGAAAAGCCGGAACCGTCCTTCCGGCTTTTTGCATTTGGTGAGGTGGTGCGGGCTATCCTGCGTCCGGGGTTCCGGGATCCGCCCCCCGGAGAGCGCTCTTCCGGATCCGTGCTAAGAACAGGAACAGGTGCACGAGGGCCAGCACGATGGCCACGCCGTGCGCCCACACCGGAACGGGCCACAGCCACTGGACGAGCAGGGACAAACCCAGGAGCACCACGGCCATGAACGACAGATACGGCAACGCCCACAGGAACGCCGCCCGGGCTTTGTTCCGGCTCTCCAGTCCGAAATACCGAAGGACGGGATTTCCCGGCGCACGATCTGTTCCGGAATCCATCAGCCCTCCGCTCCGCACGGTGACGAGCCCGTGGTACCTTACCGGTTCCGGCGGGCCCAGGTCAATCGGCTGCCCGGGCCGGCCCGCCGGTGGAAGCCGCTGATCCCAGTTTCCGGAGGACGCCCATGCCGGCGCGCACGAGGAAGCGTTTCATCTTCCTGGGCGGAATCCCGGTGTTCGATTACATGATCCGGGTGCCCATGGCCGAACTCGTCCGGGCCACGGCCGGCCAGATGGTGACGGTGGGGCCCCGGATTCTCCTGCCGGTGGGCACGGTATTCGAGTTCCGGGTCGACCACCAGGAAGCCCCGCTCTACCTCAACCCCTTGGCCAACCGCGAGGTCCAGGAGGTTCACGGCAAGCCCTTCTACAGCCTCGAGTTCGGGGGGAAGCACGCCGAGCAGTATCCCTTCTCCCTGTGCACCGATCTGGAGACCGTGCTCCGGGAAGTCCAGGCCGCGTTTCCGGACCGGATCCGCAAACGGGAGGACCTGAGGGTGGTCCGGGTCTCCGAACCGGTGGAGATCCGCGTGGGGGGCAACAACAAGAACATCATCGAGGAGATCAAGGCCCTCTACGCCTCCCCGGAACTGGCCCGGTTCGTGGACGGATTCGCGTTTGAGCACCGGTTCTTCTTCGACACCAAGGACCCCCGGTTCCCCATGGTGCGGGAACTCTATGACACGTGGGGGGTGATCACCGGGGGAGCCGAGGCCATGCACGTGGACGGCCTGTCGCCCCGCATCGGGTACGTGCTCACCGTGCTCGCAGAGGACGGAACCCCTCGGGACCGGATCATCCTGGCCAACCGCACCAACGAGGAGATCATTCCCCGCGAGCGACTGAACCGGGTGTACTTCGACATCGAGTACCGGCTGCGCCGGGATCCGAACTTCGTGGAGACGCACCTGGTGGTGAACTCCATGACCAACCACGAGGAGATGCGGCTCGTGACCCGGCTCATCCAGACGGCCTATGCCAGCGGGGTCACCACGTACCTCTGCCCCACGCTCACGCTTCTCAAGTGCATCGACCGAATGCTGGAAACCCGGTACTACACCACGGAAAAGGAACGGTTTTTCGAATACCGCAAAGACTTCCTGTACACCGCGATCATCCCCTACATCCAGTACCTGATCCTGAACCGGGACGAACTCATCGAGATCGACAACGTGGTGCTCAAGAAAGGCATCGACGCCACGGCCAGCTACATCGCCCACCAGATGAACCGCGGGCGGTTCGCGGAGAGCTACGAGGGGGGGAAGGTGATCGTGACCGGGGGGAGCAAGGGGGCCCGGTACACCGAACGCCTCCCCAGGGAGCGGGCGCTCAAGTTCTGGAAAAAGGCCGGCCTGCCCGACCACCTGGAGATCCGGTTCGCCGACCGCCGGATCGTGTGCGGGGACGACTACGTGACGAACCTGACCTCCACCCTGGGTGCAGGGGACGTGTTCGCGGGCGTGTTCATCGGGCTCAACGCCCTCGGATGGGACGGGGGCCACGCCCTGCGCGCCGCCACCCTGGGTGCCCAGCACTTCATCCAGCATCGCACCAAACCGCGCATCGAGGACATGGTCGCCGTGGACGAGGAGCACATCCGCATGGGGACGGAGACCGAACTTCAGGACGTAATCTCCCACCACATCGTGGCCAGCGGCGACCCCACCCGGTACGGGACCATCACCGACACCACGATCACCATCCTGACCCGCCAGATCCAGCATCCGTTCCGGGAGATCCTGGACCTGGAGCTCAGCAGGGGGGGACGTTCCCGAACAGCCCGCCGCCGGGCCTCCGGTTGAGGGAACCGCGGAGCCGCCCCCGGCCGAGGGGGTGATCCTCCGGTCTCCAGGGGGCCCGGGGTTGTGAAGGGGCCGGAAGGCCAGGCGGCTGCCGCCTCCCGGGCCCGCCGTTCGTGCACGCGAGCGGCTCGATGGCCTCCGAGCACCCCCGCCGAGGCCGGGGCCCCCAAGCGGACACGGAGCCCGGGCGGCATCACCACGCTCCGGGAGGGCCCCCTGCCTCGGGCGGGCGCGAACACGCCATATGCGACCTCGCCGCGGCAACTTGCCGCTCGGAAGCGCCCGGCGAGCACCCTCGGTTGGGCCCTCGCCGCTCGGAAGCCCCAGGGCCGCGGCGACCGTAGGAGCCGCGCCCGCGCCTCGCAAGGGGGCCCTCCCGGACCCGCACGGATCGAAGGGGCCGCTCCCAACCGGCCCGGGGGCTCGGATCCGCGCGGCGGTCGGAAGGCCGACCACGCCGTCTCCCGCCCGGGCCCACCCCCGAGGCGCAGCAAAGGCACGAAACCGGACCGAGCGCACGGGCGCAGCACCCGACCCATACGCTACCGGGCCAGGCCCCCACGCCAGCACCCGCCTTCAACGAGCGGCGCCAGCCCTTTCTCCCCTGCCCAACCCCTCCGAGCGGCACCCACCGGCCACCGCATCCGGGCACCCCGAACGCTCGGGCCGTCCCTTTGCGTAGCCGAGGGGCGTGGGCCCGGGCGAGTCCCCCCAAGGCCCCCCGGCCAGGTCGCGCCTGGAAACGCGCTCCCACATTGTTTCCCCTCCCCATGTGCCCTTCCGTCAAAACGGAGCGCCGTCCCCAATGCCTGC
>CAZBGL010000193.1:0-11377 GCA_964491375.1 uncultured Thermodesulfobacteriota bacterium
GACGTGTTCGGCCCGGTGCCCGCCGTGTTCTGCGGGGTCAACGACTTCTCTCCCCACCTCCTGGAAGGGCTCGACCGGGTGACCGGGGTGGCGGAAAACGTGAGTTTCCGCGACAACCTGCAACTGATCCGGCGTCTCCACCCGGACCTCGCCCGCATCGTGGTGTACGGGATCGACACCACCACCTACCGGATCAACAAGGCGCGCCTCCTCCAAGTGGCCGAACGCCTGGGCATGCGGTCGTTGCTGGAGTTCCGGGAGGGGCTTTCCGCCGACGAGGTGGTGCGGCACGCCGCCTCGTTGGGTGCCGGCACGGTGGTGCTTCTGATCGAGACCCTGCGCAGCCGGGCCGGGGCTCCCTTGGGCTTCTGTCGGGCATGTAGTGAGCTGAGGCGCTTCTGCCGCGTCCCCTTGTACGGCTTCTGGGACTTTTTCCTCGGGCACGGCATCGTCGGTGGCCGACTGGTGAGCGGGCGCGCCCAGGGCGAGACCGCCGGCCGCCTGGCCCGACGGGTGCTGCAGGGTGAGGACCCGGACCGGATCCCGGTGGTGACCGCGGATGCCAATCCCTGGATGTTCGACTACCGGGAACTGAAACGGTTCGGGATCCGGACGAGTGCACTCCCCCGAGGGAGCCGGATTCTTTTCCGTCCTCCCACCCTGTGGGAACGCTACGGCCGAGGGTTGATCTATACCGGCATCTTTGCCGGGGTCGCTCTTCTGGTACTCGTGCTCCAGGCGGTGGACACGGTCCGGCAGCGCCGTGCGAAACGGGACGTCCGACGGGCACGCGACTTCTTGCAGAACGTGCTGGACGGAGTGGCCGAGCCGATCCTGGTGATCGGCCCGGATCACCGGATTCGGATGCACAACCGCGCCGCCCGAAAGTCCGCCAGGGATCCGAAAGGGACCACGTGTCACCGGTTCGCATACGGCCGCGACGCGCCGTGTCCGGAGAACGAAGTCCCCTGCCCGTTGGAGATGGTGCGCCGGTCCGGGCAGGCCGTGACCGTGACCCACGTCCATCCCCGCGCCGACGGGCAGGCCCGGCACATGGAGATCCTGGCCTCTCCCCTGTTCGACGCCGAGGGGCGTCTCGAAGGCGTCGTGGAGACCATCCGGGACGTGACCGACCGGGTGAGGGCGTTCGAACGGATCCAGTGGGCCAAGGAGGAATGGGAACGCACGTTCGACGCCGTGCCGGACCTGATCGCCATTCTCGACGACCAGTACCGGGTCGTCCGCGCGAACCGCGCCATGGCCGACGCGCTGGGGCTTGATCCGACGGATCTGGTGGGCCGCCGGTGCTTCGAGGTGGTCCACGGGACCCAGGGGCCGCTTCCTGAGTGTCCCCACACACGGTTCCTCGAGGACGGCAGGATCCACGTGGCCGAGATCTGGGAGCCCCGGCTCAAGGCCCACCTGCTGGTGTCCGCTTCGCCCCTGGGTACCCGGAAGGGGCTGTGCGTCCACGTGGCCCGGGACGTCACCGAACTGAAACAGGCGCACACCGCCCTGGAGACGGAGCGGAACCGCCTGCGGGTCACCCTGGAGAGCATCGTGGAAGGCGTGATCGCCACCGATGCCGAGGGCCGGATCACCTTGATCAATCCTGCGGCGGAGCGGCTCACCGGCTGGCCGGAGGAGGAGGCCGTGGGGCGCCCCCTTGACGAGGTGTTCCGTGTGAGGGACGAGACCCCAGGCCTCCCCCTCGCAAATCCCGTGGAACAGGTGTTTGCGAGGGGGGAAGTGGTCGTGCTCGGGAGCGGAGCGGTGTTGGTGGCCCGGGACGGTACCGAGCGGGTCATCGCAGACAGCGCCGCACCCCTCCGCGGCCCGGACGGTCAGATCCTGGGAGCGGTCCTGGTGTTCCGCGACGTCACCGAGGAACGCCGCCGGGAACTGGAAAGGAGCCGGGCCCAGCACCTGGAGTCGCTGGGGATCCTGGCCGGGGGCATAGCCCACGATTTCAACAACCTGCTCATGGGCATCTCGGCCAACCTGGAGGCAGCCCGCCGGGGGCTCCCGGTATCACACCCGGTCTATGGGCGGTTGGCCCGGGCGGAGGCGGCCTGTTTCCGGGCCACCCAGCTCACCCGGCAGTTGCTCACGTTTGCCAAAGGGGGCGAGCCCTCCCGGTGCCGGTTCAGCCTGGCCGACCACCTGGAGGAGTGGGCTTCGTTTCCCCTGCGGGGCTCCAATGTGAAACTCGAACTGGATCTGCCCGAGGGCCTGTGGCCGCTCGACGCAGACCCCGGCCAGGTGGAACAGGTCGTCACGAACCTGGTCCTGAACGCCCGGCAGGCCATGCCCGGGGGTGGCACGGTGCACATCGCCGCATGGAACCACGAGGCAGGGCCCGGCCATCCGACCCTGGCCCCTGGCCGGTATGTCGTGCTCGAGGTCAGGGATTCCGGGCACGGCATCCCCGAGGAGCATATCTCCCGGATCTTCGACCCGTACTTTTCCACCAAACAGACGGGCAGCGGCTTGGGTCTCGCCACTGTGCACTCGATCGTGCGACGCCACGGCGGAGCGATCCAGGTGGAGAGCACGCTGGGCGCTGGGAGCACATTCCGGGTGTTCCTCCCCGCTTCCGAGGCCGGAGCCGGGGCGCCCCAGCAGGAGGAGGAGCGGGAAGGGGGCGGAGACGGCCGGCGGTTCCGGATCTTGGTGATGGACGACGAGGAAATGATCCGGGACGTGGTCGTGAGCGCCCTGGAGTCCATGGGCCACGAAGCCGCCGAAGCATCCGACGGCCGGGAAGCCGTGGAGGCCTACCGACGGGCCATGGCCGAGGGGCAGCCGTTCGACCTGGTGATCCTGGACCTCACCGTTCCGGCCGGCATGGGCGGCAAGCAGGCCGTGGAGGAACTCCGGAGGATCGACCCCGACGTGAAGGCCATCGCCTCCAGCGGGTACGCCGCCGACCCGGTGCTCGCCCGTCCCGAACGGTACGGGTTCGCGGCTGCGATCGCCAAGCCCTACCGCCTTGCGGAACTGGCCCGGGTGATCGAGAGCGTGCTGGAAGGGAGACCCTGACCCGTTTCTCGGACCGGCCGGTCCCGCAATCGGCCCGCCGGACCCCAAAGCGCGCGGGAGACCTCCTCAAGTCCTGCCCAGACCCGGCACCGGAAGACAAGGGGCCTCGGTTGACGGTGGACGGGCCGACGGCTCTGGGATCACCGTGGCCCGTGCGTGTGGCGCACCGTACGAAAGGACCTGGAGGCAACGAAAAGCCCCGGGTGACCGCTGCGCTGCGGAACCCCACCCGGGGCTTCGGGGGAAGACCCGGTCGATTCTCGGAAAAGGGGTTCAGGTCCGAAACCGATCGGTTAGATCGCGGAGCTGTTCGGCCTGCTTGGCCACGGTCTGGGCCGTGTCGGCCAGCTCGGCCGCGGCCTGGGTGTTCTGTCCCACCCCCTCCGCGATCTGTTCCATGTTGGTGGCCATGTCCTGGATCGTGGCGGAAAGCTGCTCGGTGGCCGTGGCGATCTGCTCGGTGAGGACGGCCGCCTGGGATGCGTGATCCTCGATCTCGCGGATCGCGGCGCGCGCTCGTTCCCCCTGGGTCCTTCCCTGGGCCACCGCCTCGTTGCCCTGCTCCATCTCCTCGACCGCGCGCCGGGTCTCGGACTGGATCCGGGAGACCGTGCTCTCGATCTCCTGGGTGGCCTTCACGGTCTTCTCCGCCAGTTTCCGGACCTCGTCGGCCACCACGGCGAACCCCCGGCCGTGCTCACCCGCGCGGGCCGCCTCAATGGCCGCGTTCAGGGCGAGCAGGTTGGTCTGGTCCGCGATGTCCTCGATCATCTGCACCACCGCTCCGATGGTCTCGGCCTCGCTTCCCAGGGCCCGCACGGTCTCCGAAGCGTGCTCCACCACGTCGGAGATGGAGGCCAGCGCATCCAGGGCCTGGGCGATCACCGCGCCGCCCTCGCTCGCGCGGGACCGGGTCTGGTCGGTGGCCTCGCGCACGTCCTGGGCGCTGCGGGCCACCTCCTGCACCGTGGCGTTCATCTCCTCGCCGGCCGTGGCCACGGCCTGGGACTGGCTCGACACCTGCTCGTTGGCCGAGGCGATCTGAACCGTGGTGGCCGACATCTGCTCCGAGGCCGCGGCCATGTTGGCTGCGGCCTCCTTGATCTCGCTCACCAGGTGCCGGATGCGGTCCACGAAGATGTTGAACCAGTTGGCCAGTTCGTCGAACTCGTCGGTCTGGGCGGCCTGGAACACGTGGCAGGTGGCGCAGTCGGAGATCTTGCCCGAGAGCACCGACGGGCACTGGATCTTCTCGGGCCGGAGCTGCATGGACCCGACCTCGCTCCAGCAGGGACCCCGCTCGCCGTACATGGGGCACTCCTCGCGGCCACACTGGAGCGCCTCGGAACAATCCGTGTACTCGAGCGGCAACCGCCGGGTGAGGTCTCCCTCGCCCGCCGCCAGATCCTTGAGGAGTTCGATCGTGCGGTTGAGGCGCCGGGTGATTCCCTGGGCCACCCACAGAAGAATGCCCACCACAGCCGCGCCCATGGCAGTGCCCACCAGGACCAGGGCGGCCCTGGCGCGCCTCGATGCCTCGCGGGCATTAGCCCTCAGCCTGGTGAGTTCCTCGCCCAACACACGGTGGGCCTCCCCCACGGCCGCCATGAGTGCATCCAGCGCCTCGTACACTCCGGTGCGCTCCTCCTCTAGGGAGGAGGAAGCCCACGCGTTGAACCGCTTCACGAACGCCCCGGCCGCCGCCTGGACGCGCGAGAACACCTCCTGGGCCTCGGGGTCCTCCAACTCCGAGGCAGCCCGGTCCAGACTCTTCTCCACCGTCGAAGCCATGCGGCGGGCCTCGGCCCGGGCCTTTTCACCCGCAAGGCCGTAGCGCTCCACCCGGTGGAGCAACTTGAGCGCTTCGCGCTGGCCCTCCTGCACCCGTTCCAGGACCTCGCTATGGACGGCGATCTTTTGTGACAACTGGGCCAAGCGAGCCAGCACCCCAAACGAAACGGCCCCGAGACCGCCAAGCCCCAGGACCGTCACCACAATGGCCAACCCGAGCTTTTTTCTGAACGTCATTTTCAGCCGCATAGACGACCCTCCTCGGCAGTTCCATCGAGAGCAAGACGTCTTCTTTTATCGGGCCGTCCACCATGGCTCTTTAGAACCGTTCCACAACTCCAGGCATCAAAACGCCCGGGCGGGATCCCGGGCGAACGAAGGCCGAATCTCCAAGGCCCACGGGTTGGACGGGGAGGGAGCCCTACCGTCCCCCGTCACCATCTGCGGACCACGATCTCGCCCCGCTCGATCCGCCGGCGCAACCACTCCACCACCGCACGGCGCCACAGCCCTCGCGTGGGGGGGAACACCATGCTGAACCCCGCGAGATCCGTGACGAAGCCCGGGGTGATGAGCAGCGCCCCGCCCACCAGGAGCAGCGCCCCGTCCACCAGTTCCACGGCCGGCACGCGCCCCTCGGCCAGGCTGGCCTCCATCCTGCGGACCACCTCCAACCCCTGCTGCCGGGTGTAGTGGGCGCCCACCACCCCGGTGGCGACGATCAGGAGCACGGTGTTGCCCGCCCCGATCCAGCCTCCCACCCGGATCAGGAGGTAGATCTCGAGGGCCGGCACAAGGGTGAACAAAAGGACCCAGCGAAGGAACATGAACGACCCTTCCCGGTCGGCTCGGGCACGGAAGGATTTTTCCGTGAATGGGAAAATCCTGCCACGCTGAAAGGGGCCAGCACAGGGTAATCCGCCGCACAGCGCCTGTCCACCCGGTCTTCGACGAGCCGAGATCCCGGCCCGTCTTTTGCTATACACCCCCCCAGGGGGTAGAAGGACGTGCAAGGAGGTAGGCTCGTGCTCCGGATCCTGGAGGCGAGGGGCATCCGACCCGACTGGGAGTTCTGGCTGGCCCTGTTCACCTATGCCGCCGCATCGGTGGCGGACTATCTCCTCACGGTAACCGGCCTGATGACCCGGGAGGTCCGGGAACTCAACCCCTTGCTCCGGGCCTACATCGCCCACTGGGGCGAGGCTTGGGGGCTCATCATCCCCAAGGTGCTCCTGGGCTGCTTGGTGGTGGCCGCGGCCAGCCTGTACCTGCACGCCATGCACCGCACGCGAAGGACCCGGATCCGTCCCCAGCACCTCCTGTACCCCGGAGCCCTCTTCACCGCCCTGGCCCCGACCCACTGGGTGGTTCTCAAGATGTGGTGGTCGGGGGTCATCCACCATCCGTAGGCGAGGGGCTCTGCGCGGTTCCCGGTTTCCCCACGGCGGCCGCGATCCCTCTTTCCCCCACCTTCGCCCCGGGTTAGACTGGCGGCCGATCCGTCCCTTCGGCCGGATCGCGCACAAACGGGTTGTCCGATCCGGGAGCCGGGTTCCGGAGGAGGTTCGTGGCGGTGACCCGCTGCCGCATCCACACGTCCATCGGTCCCTTCGTCCTGGAGTCCGACGGGAAGGCCGTGCGGAGGGTGTTCTTCGGATCGGAGAGCGCCCCCTTCCCGGAAGGGGCTTTCGATCCGGTGCTCGAGCGCGCCGCCCGGGAGATCTTGGAGTATCTGGACGGGCGGCGGCGGCGCTTCGAGGTTCCCGTTCGCTACCCCGAGGGGGCCACGCCGTTCCAGCGCAGGGTCTGGGACGCCCTGCGCCGGATCCCCTACGGCGCGGTGCGCACCTACGGGGAGCTGGCCCGGGAGCTGGGGACCTCTCCCCGGGCGGTGGGTGGGGCCTGCGCCCGCAACCCCATCCCCATCCTGGTCCCCTGCCACCGGGTGGTGGCGCGGGACGGTCTGGGGGGGTTCGCCGGCCAGTGGGAGACCGGCTTGGCCCTGGAGGTGAAGCGCCGGCTCCTGGCCGTGGAGGGCGTGATCCGGTGACCTCGCAGGCCGTCGTGGGCTGGGTGTTCCGGGACGAGTTCTTCCGGCACCGGACCCGGCCGGGCCACCCTGACCATCCGGCCCGTCTGGACGTGATCGTGCAGGCCCTGGGGCGCGAGGGGATGCTCGAGCGGATGCGGTCCCTGCGTTTCCAGGAGGCCTCGTTCCAGGACCTCGTGCTCGTGCACGAACCGGCGTACGTGGAGCTCGTGCGCATGGCCTGCGAGGGCGGATTCGGCTACATCGGGGACCCGGACACCCACATCGGCCCGGAGAGCTACCGCGTGGCCGCGCTGGCCACCGGAGGGGTGCTCGCCGCGTGCGACGCGGTGATGGCCGGCGAGGTGCGCCGGGCGTTCTGCGCGGTGCGTCCGCCCGGGCACCACGCCGGAGCGGACGCGGCCGGGGGGTTCTGCCTGTTCAACCACGTGGCCGTGGCGGCCGAGCACCTGCGTACCCGCCGGGGGCTGGACCGGGTGGCCGTAGTGGACCTGGACGTGCACCACGGCAACGGGACCCAGGCGCTTTTCGAGGACCAGCCCGGGGTGCTGTTCGTGTCGGTCCACGAGCACCCGATGACCCTGAAGTTCCCCGGCACGGGCTGGCCGGGCGAGGCGGGGCGCGGACGGGGCGCGGGGTTCACCCGCAACGTGTGCGTGCCCCACGGCGCCGACGGCTCCGTGTACCGCCGCGTGCTCGAGCGCGAGGTCCTGCCGCTCGTGGAGCGGTACCGCCCCCAGTTCCTCTTGGTGAGCATGGGCTTCGACGCCCAGTGGACCGAGCCACTGGCCCACGTGAACCTGAGGCCCGAGGACTTCGGGTGGATCACCCGCGCCCTGGTGGAAGCGGCCGACGCCCTGTGCGACGGGCGCTTGGTGAGCGTGCTCGAAGGGGGGTACGAGCTGCGCACCCTCGGGCATTGCGCGGTCGAGCACGTGCGGGGGCTCCTGGGACCGTCCGGGGTCCCCGATCGCCTCACGCCCATCGGGCCGTGACGGTCTTTTCGTCCATGAACAGCCGCATGGAGGCCATGCGGGACTTGGCCACCCCCAGGAAGGACTCCTTCTTGGACCCCAGGGGGAAGAACGCGTAGGGCTGGGGCACGGCCACGTTGATCCCCACGTTGCCCACCTGGGCCTCCCGCACGAACCGCCGGGCCGCCCTGCCGCTTTCCGTGAACAGGCACGCCGAGTGGCCATAGGGCGTCCGGGTGTTGATCCACTCCAGGGCCTCGTCCAGGCTGCGCGCCCGCATGAGCACGGCCACCGGACCGAAGGCTTCCTCCTTGGCGGTCTCCATGTCGGGGTGGCCGTCCTCCAGGATGGTGGGGCCCAGGAAGTAGCCCCGCTCGTACCCCGGCACCCGGGGGTTCCGACCGTCGAGCACCATGCGGGCCCCCTCGGCCAGGGCCCGGTCGATCCAGTCGAGCACCTTGTCCCTTCCCTGGGGGGTGCACATGGGGCCCAGGTCGGTGCTCTCGTCCAAGCCGTATCCGAGCTTCATGGCCGATGCGGCGGCCACGAACTTCTCCTTGAGCTCTTCGTACCGGTCGCCCACGACCACCACGTTGTCCGATCCCAGGCACCGCTGGCCTCCCATGCCGAAACACGCCCGGAGCAGCCACTGGGCCGCCTGGTCGTAGTCGGCGTCCGGCAGGATCACCACGTGGTTCTTCCCGTTGCCGTTGATGGACGAGCGCTTGCCCAGCTCCCCGCACCTCCGGTGGAGGTCCCACCCGCCCCGGGTGGAGCCGATGAAGCCCACCCCCTGGATCTCGGGCTGCTCCAGGATGAAACGGTTCACGGCCCGGCCTCCGTGGACCAGGTTGATCGCCCCCGGCGGGAACCCCACCTCCGAGGCCGCCCGGGTGATGGCTTCGGCCGCCACCGGGTCCTGCCGGCTCGGGCTCACCACAACCGTGCACCCGGCCGCCAGCGCGTAGGGCACGAACGACGACCAGGCGTGCATGGGGATGTTCCCCGGGGTCACGATGAGGAAAGGGCCCAGGGGTTCCCACACGAGCCACTGGTCGATGCCCGTGGCGAGCTGGTCCAGGTGCTCGTTCCGCTTCACCAGGCCGTACGCGGCCGAGCACGCGGACTCCACGTTCTCGATGACCCGGCGCACCGATCCCTCCGCCTCCCGGATCGTGCGGCCGTGGTCCTGGACGAGGATGCGGGACAGATCGCCGAACCTCTCCTCGAGTTTGGCCCGCAGGTCGAACAGGAGACGGGCCCGGTCCCGCAGGCACACATCCTTCCACGACTCGAAGGCCCGAGCCGCAGCCTCCACCGCCGCCCGGGCCTCCTCCTGGGTGGCCTCGGGAAACTCGGCGATGGGCTCGTCGGTGGCCGGATTGCGCGTTTCGTGGACCACCGGGGAGGAGGACGCCACCCACTCGCCTCCGATCAGGAGGCGGAGGGTTCCGTAGTGCTTCTTGACCTCGGGCAGTACCGCCATGCTCACCTCAATCCGTCTTCTTTCCTGGCCTCGTCCTTGGTGAGCCCGCCCACCCGGGGCAGCGGCCGGCCGGAATCGGTGACCACCAGGGCCACCACGATCTCGTCCGGCCGGGGCGCGTCGTACACCCGCACCGGCATGGCGTCGAAATGGCTCCGCACGAACGCGGCGTCCTTGTAGTGCAGGGGGACGTCCAGTTCGGTGCCGGGGATCCCCATCTTCTTGGCCGAGGGGATGATCGCCTTTCCCCCGCCCACGGTGGCCCGGAACGGCGCGCCCAGCTTGGGGTGGAGGATGGCGGCCGCGTGCTCCAGCTCGCCCTCGGATCCCACGATGGCGCCCTTCCCGTAGCTTTCGGCGCGCTCCGGGGGGATCCCCAGCGCGGCCACGGCCCGTTCGCCCAGTACCCTTCCGAGCTCCGCCCCGATGTCCATGAGCTCGGTCAGGTCCTCCACGTACCGCCCGGCGAACGGGTTCCTGATGACCGCGAGCGCGGCGGCCCGCCGCACCGGGGGGCTCACCTCGCGGCCCGCCTCGCGGTGGGTTTCTTCGACGATGGTCACGAACTTGCGGATTTCCATGGCACCACTCCTTGTGTGTGACGGATCACGCCTCTCGCCGGGCGTAGGGGTCTTCGCACCCCGCGCCCGTCCCACCCATGTCCTGGTTCCACCGACTCCATCCCACCGGGGGCGTCCAGGAGGAACCGGGCCTCGCCCCCCGGAAAGGGAAGACCTACGGCCGGGGGGGCCCGGCATGCCGGCCCTCCATCACCCCGACCCGCCCCACCGCCCGCCACCGGCCCCGAAGGTGGAGCAGGGCTCCCCGGATCAGGCCCTGGTCCACCATCCGACGGGCCTCGGCCTCGCCCCGCTCCAGGGCCTGGTGGATCTCGGCCTCGGAGAGCGCCCCCACCCGCGCGGTCACCCGGAGGCCCCGAAGATCCGTGTCCGGGTCCACCCGCTCGGCCGGAACCCGTTCCACCGCCGGCGAGTCCACGTCCACCGCGTTGGCCAGGAGCGTGGCGCACGCATCGGCCACCGCGGCCGTGGCGGCCACCGCGGTGACCGCGTCGGCCACCCCCAGGGTGAGGCTCCGCCCGCCGAAGCCGCTCGTGGCCACCCCGCCCACCCCGTCCTCCGCCCCGACCCGGAACCGGACGGCCGGCGCGGAATCCCCGACCCGCCCCCACACCCCTACCCGGACCTGCTGTCCGGGCGCGAGCCGCAGGGCCACGTCGCCCCCGTTGGTCACCACGGCCCGCTCCGCACCCCTTTCCGCCAGGAAGTCGGCCACCGCGTCCGCCACGGCGCCGGCCACGGCGACCATGGGGGTCACGTACCGGTCGGGGAACCGCCGGGCCGCCTCCCACATGGCCCGCGCCACGGGCGGAAGGGCCTCCGGGTTGCGGATGCGGCGGGCGTCGAGCCCCAGAAGGGGCCGGAACGCCGCCAGTTCCTCCAGCACCTCCAGGACCCTGCGCCCCGCCTCCAATAACGTGCCCGGCCGGGCCCCGTCCGGCCACCGGGCCTCGGCCACCAGGCTCACGGGCCCGTGCTCGACCCGAAGCCTGCCGTCGGCAAGCAGGGTGACGGGGGGTTCCGGAAACCCCGGTCCCCCGGGTTCGCCAGCGGGTTTCCCAATGCCCGGGTTCATCGGCTTCAAACGAGCGGCTAACAGCTATCGGCTCACGGCCAACTGCTTCCAACTGACTTGCCGCTCGGAAACGGCCGGGCAGTCGCGATGGTAGGTCCCCGCCCCTACACCCCAACGTCGCCAGGGACCTGGAGTCGCGCGAGCGGCACAACCGCCTCCGAGCACCCCCACCGCGGCCGTGGCCCCAAGCGGAGACGAGCCCCCGGGCGATTTCCCAGCCGGTCCGCGAACGGTCGCGGGCGAAGAGCCCGCTCCCACCTGGGAAAAAATGTCGCCGCCTCCTCCACCCGTGCCAGGCCCCGGGGGGCGCGGCGACGCGACGGCCGCGCCACCTACGGTCGCCGCGGCCACCCCGCTTCCCCCCGGCACCACCCTTCC
>CAZBGL010000194.1:0-5193 GCA_964491375.1 uncultured Thermodesulfobacteriota bacterium
GGCCGCGCGAGAGACCTCGTACTGCCCCGAGCTGCTCCCCCCCGCGAGACCCTGAGCGCTGGCCCCGGACACCACCGCCTCAGGTCTTCACATGACCTCCCAGAACTCGGCAACGCCCACGCGTCCTTCGGACACGGCCCGGGCGATCTGCTCGCGCAGCGTGGGTGCCACGGACCGCGTCAGGTCCTCGATCCGGCCTTCTCCCCAGGATGCGCGGTACAGGGCATCCCGGAGCCTTTCGTCCACGGGGAGCACCTCAAAGAACCCCTGGGTGCCCACGATCGCGCGCCCCTCGCAAGCCGAACATCCTTCCCCTTCGCGATAGAGCGGGGTGTCCGGATCCACCCAGCGGCTCAGCCACTCCCGTTCGGCCGTTCCCAACACGCACTCGGTCCGGCACTCCGGGCACAGCAGCGGCACGAGGCGTTGATGGATGAGGGTGTTGAGCCCGAACAGCGGAAGGTCGCGCGACCGGGCCACCAGCTCGGCTACGGCCCCGGCCAGGTTGGCCGCCGGCGCGGCCGCCAAGACCCAGCGGTTCCGGATGGCCAGGCCCAGCAGATCCCCCAGGCTGCTGGCCCCAGCCCGGTCCACGACGATCCTTTCGAACTCCAGGTACTTGAGTTCTCGGAGGAGTTCACGCCGTCCTGGAGCCGTCAGGCCGAGGGTTTCCACCTGGAGGAACTCCTCCGAACGGTAGAACACCTCTTCCTCGATCGTCACCGTCCTGCCTCGCCCCGGAATCTCCCGGAGAAGGGAGAAGAGGGTGCTCGCCAACCCCTCTTCGGACGGCCCGGTGACCCACACCAGTCCGGGCCTCGCCAGCCTCTGGCGGAGCACCATGGCCTGGGAGGGCGTGAGCCCCAGCGCTTCCAGGGTCTTCGGCGGGCTCTCGGGCGGCATGAGCCGCACCTGCACCTGCTCGCCCGCCACCCCGCGCAGCACGGACAGCCGGAAAAGACGCCCGGGGTCCTTCCCCCTTCCGAACGCGAATCGGCCCCGTTGAACGACCCCCCGCGCTGAGCGCTCCAGCCCGGCCAACTGCCTCAGGCGATCGAGAAGGATCGTGTGCCAGGTGCGCCCTCCGCGGAAGATCACCGTGCCGTCCAGGTCCTCCACCTGAACTTCGTCCCCCTGCACGCGCAGGTGGAACCCGCCTTCCCCACGCTCGAGCACCCGAACGAGCAGCCGGCGCAACAACGTGTTGCCGGACGGATCGTTCAGGAACGCCTCTTTGGGCAGTTCCACCTGGCCGGAAGCCCCCGGTCGATGTGCGTCCCCGCTCGCTGTCCTCCGATCCGTCATCCGCGGCTCCCCCGTATGCGGCTCTCTCTCGGAGCCGTCCCAAAACTACGCCTAAACATGTGTTAATCACCCTTTGGGGTGATGTGCGGAACAGGCCGTCCCTGATAGTGTGTACGCGATCAGGAAGACCTCGGTGCAGGGAAGAACCATGTCACGGCGTTCCACCCCGACGGTGCTCCTTATCGACTCGGATCCCGACGTGCTCAAACTCATGGAATATGCGTTTCGGAACGAGGGCCTGGCCGTGATCCCCTGCCGGGAGGTGGATGACGCCTTGGTCCACGTCCGGAGCGGGGGGGTGGACTGCGTGGTGGTGGATTTCCACCACGCCCGGACCCCCGAATGCGTCCGGTTTCTGAGGGAACTCCGGGCCGGAGCCCGGAACGGAGGTCCCCCTGTGCTGGTGACCTCGGCCACACTCCCCACCGAGACGGCCCGGCAGGTCCTGGAACTCGGGGCCCGGAAGTTCATCCCCAAGCCCTTCTACCCGTCCGAGGTGCTCAGGGAAGTGCGCGCCGCCGTGGAGGGGACGGCGGCCTGAACTCCCGGTTGCTCTTCCGGGGGGAAGAGCGACCTCTTCGACCGGGGAAAGGAGCCCCCAACCTTTCCCCGGTCGAAGAGGGTCTCCACGGCCCGGATCCCCTCTTCTCCCAAGTCCACGGTGTACCGGTTCACATACAGTTCGATGTGTTGACGGACCACCCCGGGCTCCATCTCTTGGGCATGGGCCTGCACGTATGCCATGGGCTCCTCTGGGTGGGCGAGGGCGTATTCCACGCTCCGGCGCAGGGCCCTCTGGACAGCCAGCGGGTCCACCCCGGCGAGATCACGGCGGAGCAGGATCCCGCCCAACGGGATCGGCCATCCCGTGGTCCTCTCCCACCACTCCCCCAGGTCCTCCACCACGGTGAGGCCGTAGCGCCGGTACGTGAACCGGCCCTCGTGGATGACCAGCCCCGCATCCACACGGCCCGAGGCCACAGCCGGCATGATCTCGTGGAACACCATCGCCACCCTCCGAAGCGGACCTCCTCCGGTCCGGAGCTCCAAGAGACGGTTGGCCGTGGTATGGAAACCCGGCACGGCGATGAGGCCCTCGGTCAGCGCCTCGAGGGGGACCGGGCTGCGCGCCACCACCAGGGGGCCGCATCCCCTGCCCAGGGCTCCGCCCGACCGGAGGCACCAGTAGCGGTCCGCCAGCCGATCCACCACGCCGTAGCTCACCTTGGTCATGGGCAGGCGCCCCTCCAGGGCCCACCGGTTCAAGGTCTCCACGTCCTCCAGCACGGGCTCGAAGGCGTACCCTCCGGTGTCCACCTTTCCGTGAACGAGGGCGTAGAAAAGGAACGTGTCGTTGGGGCAGGGAGAGTATCCCACCCGGATCGTTTGCATCCTGCACCCACCTCCAGGGAACCGTGGCCTGCTCCCCCCTACGGGCTCACGGCCTCCCAAAGCCGCACAGGCCTCTTCATTGGGAACCGGGGGACGGGACACGCGGGAAGTTCCTCGAAATCCTCAGGCCCCGGAAAACGGGTGCCCCCCATCCTCAACGCTTCCCGGGAATCCGCTCACCCGCCGGCCCGAGTGTGCCGCTTCCGGCTCCCGGCCGGGGGAGCCTCTCCAAGAACCGCAGCACGGTCCGTTGTGCGCGATCGGCGGCCTCGGCGGTCCTCCAGGTGCGACGGTCGCGGGGGCCCACCGGGTTCGAAATCCCCCGGACCTCGCCGAACCGGATCCCAAAGGCAAGGGCCGCGTGGGCTGCGGCAGCCCCCTCCATGGACTCGCACACGGCCCGATACCGGCGCCGAAGACGCCTCGCCTCGCGAGCGGTGCCCGTGACCGCCGAAACGGTTACAAAGGGTCCGGCACGGCAGGGGGCCACCTCCCCGGCGGCTTCGGCCAGGGCACCCGCCACGGCCGCATCCACAGGCAACCGCTCGTACCACGTCATTCCGTCCCCCCTCCACGACGGCAACCCAAGGGTTCCGAGACCACGCACCCCTTGGCCGGTCCGAGCACCCTCATCGCCGTAGATCTCTTCGGTGGCGACCGCAAGGCCGCCCGTATCGAGCCCCGCCCCGGGATAGGCGCCGCCGAGCCCCACGGAGACCAGGATGTGCGGCCGGAAACGCCCGAGCACGGCACCCAGGGCCAGGGCCGTGTTGGCCTTGCCGACCCCGGTCACCACCACTGCAACCCGGTGCCCTCCGATCCCACCCACCCTGACCTCCCAGGGGCCGCAGGGCACCGAGCCGGGGTCCTCCAGCCACGCCAATAGCCCCCGAGCCTCCATCGCTGTGGCGGCCGCAATGACGATGCAGGGATCCATGCCCTCGTCTGCTCCATCCCCTGCAAATCCGCGGGTGCACACAGGCGGCCGGAAGGCCAAATGCCGTCCGCCTCCCGAGCCCATCCAACGGGCACGCGAGCGGCACGAAGGCCTCCGAGCACCCCCGCCGAGGCCGTGGCCCCAAGCGGACACGGGCCCCTGGCGGTACTCCTGCGACACCCCCGAGACCACCGTCAGGGCCGTTCCTTTGCGAAGCCGAGGGGCGTGGGCCCGGGCGAGTCCCGACCTTCCCACACCGGGAGGGCCCCCTGGCTCGGGCGGGCGCGAACACGCAATATGCGACCTCGCCGCGGCAACCCGCCGCTCGGAAGCGCCCGGCGAGCACCCTCGGGGCACGCCAACGCCACTCGGAAACGTCGAGGCCGCGGCGACCGTAGGAGCCGCGCCCGCGCCTCGCAGGGAGCCCTCCCGGATACGGCGCCCTCCGTGGTTCGTCCACCCGGCCCGGGGGCTCGGGTCCTCGAAGGCGGCCGGAAGGCCGAACGCCACGGCCTCCCGAGCCCAGCCAACGTGCACGCGAGCGGCACACCGGCCTGCGAGCCGCACCATCGAGGCCGTGGTCCCGAAGCGGGGGCGGGCCCAACCCCCTCGGTGTGATCGGACCCGGAAACGCCCTACGGCTGCACGGCCGGCCCCGAGGCCTCCTCACGGGCGGCCTGCCGAAGCTCCATGGGGCGCCCGCAGCACACCAGGTCCGGGGCGGGGTCGCCCTGCCGGAGTACGGCCACCTCGGCTCCGCATACCGGGCACCGGAAGATGGGTACCCGACGCACGGGCTCCATGGGCCGGTTGCAGCACCACAGGTCCAGGGCCCCGGTCTGGGCGTGGATCACCATCACCTCCACCCCGCACACCGGGCACCGGTACACCCGGCCCAAGGCGGATCCCGGTGTCACGGCTTGCGCTCCACCGGCAACATGGGTTTTCCGTGACACCGGGGATCCAGCGTGCCCGTTCCGCCCTTGATGACCATGATCATGTTGGAACACTCCTGGCATCGGTACACCCGTCCCACCCCGATGTGCCAGGCCTGGATCCAGTCATCAACGGTCCACTCAGGGGTCGAGTACTGCTCGCGCATCCTTCCGAACCTCCCTTCGAACGCCGTCCTTATACCACGGGCTCCTTCCGCCCGCCACGGAGGGGGCGCGTTGACCCCGCCGGCGGCCGGTTGCTACCATCACGCTCCCCTGGATCCGGCGAGGAGGAGGCCATGGCCGCACACGTGCTGGACGTGCTGAAAGAGCGGGGGTTCGTCGAACAGACGACCGATGAAGAACGGTTGCGAGAGCTCCTGGAAGAGCCCTGCACCTGCTACATCGGCTTCGATCCCACGGCCCCGAGCTTCCACGTGGGCAGCCTGGTGCCCATCATGGCGCTGGCCCACATGCAGCGCGCCGGGCACCGGCCCATCGCGCTCCTGGGCGGGGGGACCGCCATGATCGGCGACCCTTCCGGCAAGACCGAGATGCGCAAGCTCCTCAGCCGCGAACAGATCGAGGAGAACGCCAGGGGCCTGCGGGCCCAGTTGGCCCGCT
>CAZBGL010000195.1:0-12080 GCA_964491375.1 uncultured Thermodesulfobacteriota bacterium
CTCCTGGATCCGTTCCAGCGCCTCCACGGCCAAGAGGGTGAGGCCCTTCGGGTCCGAGCCGCCCATGGTGATCAGGACCACGGGAACCGGGTTGTTGGGCGGGGGGAACGTGCGGAGGAACTGGCGCCGAAGGATGACCCATTCCCAGCCCGCGAAGAGCTTCCCTCGGAACCCGCTCCAGTCCATCTCCCGCACCTGCGGCACGGGTGGATAGAACGCCAGATCGGCCTCCAGGCGGCGGTCCGTGGGGTCGTCGAGGGTGACGATCCTGGCCCCGGACCGCTTCCAGGCTTGCACCGCGTCCCTGGGCAGGTCCGTGCGAAAGTCCATGACCACCGCGTGGGGACGCTCCTCGGCCAGCACCCGGTCCATCCATTGCGCTTCGGTCATGTCGGCGGGCCTTTCCGTCACCCCGAACCCGGCCTGTCGGATTTTCCGCACACCCGGCGGGCCCGAGGCCACGGCAAAGGTTACGCGGCACCCGTGGGTGTCCCGGAGTTCTTCGGCCAGCGCGAGGCAGCGGACCACGTGGCCCATGCCGACGCGCTCGTCGCCGTCGCACCGGAACAGGATGCGCCGGGCTTCCTGACCGAAAGGCCGAGCAGGTCCTTCAGGGCTCATGCCAGTTCCTCCGGGACGTGCACCACCCCGCCGGAAGGCGTACCCTCTTTCTTCCGCCAGAGCCGGCGGGAGGTGCCGGCGATATTCGGGTCTTCCAGAAGGGCGGCCAACTCCGGAAACCGCACCGCCGCCCCGGGCCGCCCCACGCGCTCCCACACGGCCCGGGCGAACGCGAGGTCCTCCTCATCGTCCACCGAAAAGGCGAACTCGTCCAGCGGATCCGGGCACTCCAGGACCCGGGTGCGGAAGCGCGAGGGGTTCCGCCACAGGTAGCTGGTGACGTGTTCCCGGTCCTCCTTGGCGCGGGCGAGGCCTGCGGTCCGCTCGAGGGCCTCTCGCGTCACCACCTCGGCGGTCACGCCCTCCGGATACCCGGCCGCGCCCACGGCTTCGGCCCGTTCCCGGACGGCCATCTCCACGGCCTGGTCGATCAGGTCCGGGCACACGAACGGGCAGTCCCCTGTCACCCGGACCACGAGATCCGCTCCCGCCACCTCGGCTGCCCCGAGAAACCGCCCCAGCACGTCGTCGCGGCTGCCCCGAAACACCGGAACGTGCATGTCTCCTGCCAAGGCGGCCAGGGCGTCGTCTTCGGGGAGCTTCGTGGTGGCGAGCACCACTCCGTCTGCCCGGGATGCGGCAAGGCACTGGCGGAGCACGTGGCCCAGAAGGGGCAGGTCCCCCACGGGCAGGAGCGCCTTGCCGGGAAGCCGGGTGGAGCCGAGCCGGGCCTGGACGATGATCGTAACGCGCAACGTGCACCCTCCCACGTCAGGGTATGGGCCAGTTCACGGGGTTCAGGAGGGCCGGGTCGTCCACCCCCACGGCCTCGACACGAGCCCGGGTTCCCGGGGGAAGGGGCCCCCGTGCGACGGCATCCAGCGCCTCCCGGAGTTCGCCGGGGCTCCGAGGCCCCACGAGCACGCACGACACCCCTTCCACGCCCAGGCAATACCGAAGGGCCACCGCGGGGAGGGCGTCCCAGGAGCCAGCCACGGTGTCCACAAGCCGCGCCGCCGCTTCCCGCAGCGGCCTGAGCGCCTCGGGGAGCTTCCGGGCCCTGGGGGTGAGAACGCCCTTGAGGTAGACCGAGCGGGCCACCACGCCGACCCCAGCTCGTGCCGCTTCGGGAAACACCCGGCCGGCCATGCCGCGGTCGAGTCCGTTGAACGGCACCTGGACGACATCGAACACCCCGGCCCGTATCGCGGCCAGCGCTTCGGCCTCCGTGTACACGGTGGCCCCGAGGAGCCGGATCCGGCCCGCCTCCCGCTCGGCCAGCAGGATTTCCGCCAGCTCGCCGCGGCGGATCACGGCCTCGGTCGCGTTGTGGATCTGCACGATGTCCAGCACCTCCCTGCGCAGGGCTCTTCGGCTCGCGTCCAGTGACTGTCGCACGGAAGCCGCCAGTGCGTGCCGGTCCGGGTTTCCCGCTGGAACACCCACCTTGGTGGCCAGGAGGCATTCGGATCGGTCGCCCAAGGCCTCGCCCAGGATCGACTCGGCCTCGCCGTAGGCGGGCGCGGTGTCGAACAGGGTGATCCCGGCGTCCGCGGCCTCGCGCAGGAGGGCTACGGCTTCCCCCCGGGGGGGCGGTCCCAGCCCCTCGGCTGCAGGGATCCCGTAAGGCGTACCCAGGGACACCGTGCCCACGCCCAGGACGGAGACCTCGACGCCGGACCGGCCCAGGGGTCGGGTGATCACGGTGCCGCCTCCCTCGGGCCCTCCGTGAGGCGGAAGAACCCCGGCAGGGAGGGCGGACCTGCGAGCCGCTCTGAGGCATCCCCCTTTTGCACCGCCTCGGCCAGCTCTCCGAACACCTCCTCCACGTGCGCCAGGTATGCGGCCACGTGGTCCCCCCGGTGCGCCCACGAGGGCTTGAACTGGAAAAAGGTCAGATAGCCCCGTTCGAGCATCCGTTTCACGAACAGGGTGATCAGGGTCCGTCCTTCGGGGTGGTCGAAGTGGAGCTCCGGGGAGCACGGAAGACCGGCACTGCGCACGGGAAGCCCGGCTCGCTCCCCGGTCTCCAGCCAGCCGGCCCGAACCTCTTCCCCCACCCGGCAGATGTATGCGGGCACGTCGTGCCGTTTCAGTTTCCGGATGGTGGCCAGCGCAGCCGTGGGTCCGATGCGCTCGGTCCAGTTCGTGCTGCTGATGAAGGTGGACTGGGCCGCCTCCATGACCGGTTCGCGTCCGATCACCGCGGCCATGGCATACCCGTTGGCCATGGCCTTGGCGAACACGGCGATGTCCGGCTCCACCCCCAGCATCCGGTGGATCCCGCCCACGGTCATGCGGAACCCGGTGGTGATCTCGTCGAAGACGAGCACGGCGCCGGTTTCGTCGGCCAGGGCCCGCACGCCTTCCAGGAAGCCCGGTTCCGGCGCCTCGCCCCGCCGGGGCTCCATGACGATGGCGGCCAGGTTGTGGCCGTGCTCGCGCACGATGGCTTCGAGCTGGTCGATCCGGTTGTAGAAGAACGGAAACGCCGTGCCCCGGAGGGCCCGGGGAACCCCGGCCGGGTCGAGCCCCGGCATGAGGTGGCCATCCAGGGCCTGCTCGTCCCCCAGGTTGGCGGCCAGGTACCAGTCCGACCAGCCGTGGTACCCGCAGAACGCGACCACGTCGCGGCGGGTGTGGGCCCGTGCGATCCGCACGGCCACGGCCATGGCCTCGCCCCCGGAACGCGTGTACCGGACCATGCCCGCCCACGGATGGAGCTCGCAGAGCAGTTCGGCCAGTTCCACCTCCTCGGGCGCGTTCAGGGTGCACGCGACCCCCCGTGCCACCGCCTCCCGCACGGCCGCGTCCACGTCCGGGTCGGCGTAGCCCAGCACGCACGCCCCCACGCCCATGTTGGCCATGTCCACGTAACGCCGCCCGTCCACGGCCACCACCTCGATCCCCCGGGCCTCGCGGTAGTACGTGGGCCACCCGTTGGGCAGGAACATCTCGGGCCGCTTGGACAGGAGTTGGGTCCCTCCCGGAATCCGTCGCCTGGCCTGTTCGTAGAGGTCTCGGGGACCGGCCGATTTCATCGCTTCCTCCGCGTGTGTTCCTTATTCCGGGCCGGAAGCAGCCTTCAGGGTGGGCCGCAGGGACTTCAGGGGACGGAGCCCGTCCGAGGGATCGGCCCGCCACATGCGCTCCTCCTGCTCGGCCTCCGTGGGCTCCTTGCGCCCGTGCCCGTCGGCGGCCAGCCCGGCGTCGATCTCTCCCATGACCCGGGCGATCGCGCCCGGTGTCCAGCAATGGCCGAAGCCCCACTCCACGCCGGCGCCGTCCAGATCGAGGTGGAATTCCACCATGGCCGCACCCCACCGGTGGACGGCCCGGTGCACGACCCCGGGGTGGACCGAGTGATCCGACCAGCCCGCCGCCACCCCGAACCGCTCCCGCAACGTGGCGATGGCCGCCAGGTTGCAGTCCCGGGGCGGCGCCGGATACGCGCTGGTGCAGTGGAGCAGGGTCAGATCGCGGCACCCCGCGCCCTGCAAGACCTCGACCGCGTGGGCGACCTCCTCCAGGTCGGCCAGCCCCGTGGATAGGACCACGGGTTTTCCGGTGGCGGCGCAGGCGGCCAGCAGGTCGTCCCACAGGAGCTCGTACGAGGCGACCTTGTAGAAGTCGACGTGGGGGCGCAGTTCTTCCACCGCTTGGAGGTCGAACGGCGTGCACCCGAACCGGAGCCCTTTCTGCCGGCAGTGCCCCGACAAGTGGGAAAGGAACTCCGGGGGCAGCTCCCAGGAACGGCGCGCCTCCAGGTCCGGGTTGTGGGCCAGGGCCTCCGGCGCGAACAGGCGATCCAGCCGGAAGAGCTGGAACTTCACACCCCAGCACCCGATGCGGGCGGCGGTATCGATGAACCGCAGGCACCGGTCCAGGTCGCCATTGTGGTTGCTGGACACCTCGGCCACGAACCGCACGTTCATCGGGCGCACTCCCTCAGCACACCGGCCACTTCCCGGATCACCCGCTCCACCTCGTGGTCCGTCATGGCCGGGAACAGGGGCAGGGTGAGCAGGCGTTCGTAGGCCGCCTCGGCCACCGGGCACAGCCCGGGTCCGGTACCGAAACGCTCCCGGTAGTACGGATGCAGGTGGACCGGGATGTAATGGACGTTGACGCCGATTCCGCGGCTCCGGAGACGGCGGAAGATCTCCCCCCGGTCGGTCCGCAGGGCGGCCGGGTTCAAGCGAAGCACGTACAGATGGTAGGCGGGTTCCGCCCAGGGGCGCACGGCCAGGGGCTGCGCCTGCGGCAGGTCCCGGAACGCCTCGTCGTACCGCCGCGCGATCCGGCGGCGCCGCTCGGTCCACCGGTCGAGCTTGCCGAGCTGGGAAAGGCCCAGGGCGCACTGGACGTCCGTGATCCGGTAGTTGAAACCCAGTTCGGTCACCTCATACATCCAGGTGTCACGCGCTTCCCGGTCGCGGGCCGTCAGGGACATGCCGTGGTTGCGGAAACGCCGCATCCGGTCGGCCAACGAGGGGTCGTCCGTGGTCACCACCCCGCCTTCGCCGGCCGTGATCGCCTTGACCGGGTGGAGGCTGAAGACGTTCAACCGCGCAAGGGAACCGACCGGTCTTTCCCGGAACCGGCCTCCCAGGGAGTGGCAGGCGTCCGCCACCAGGGCGACGCCACGGCTCCGGGCGATCTCCGCCAACCGGTCGTAGTCGCAGGGATGGCCGGCGTAGTCCACCGCGATGATGGCCCGCGTTCGCCCGGTGATTTTCCGTTCCACATCGTCCGGGTCGATGAGCAGCGTGTCCGGTTCGACGTCGGCGAACACGGGCCGGGCCCCCTGGAACACGGCGCAGTTGGCCGTGGCCACGAACGTGATGGGGGGCACGATCACCTCGTCTCCCGGCCCCACTCCCAGGGCGTGCATGGCGGCGTGGAGCCCAGCCGTGCCGCTGCTCAGGGCCACGGCGTGGTTCGCCCCGGTGGCGCGCGCAAAGGCCTCTTCGAACTCCGGGACCAGGGGGCCCGTGGTCAGCCATCCGGACCGAAGGGCTTTCACCACGGCTGCCACGTCGTCGTCCTCGATCCAGTGGCGGCCGTAGGGGATGATCGAGCCCCTTCCCGCACCGCCCGGTTTCATGGCGCCTCTTCCAGGAGTCGTTTCAGTTCGGCCTCGCTCAGCCACCACGTGTTGTTGTCGCTGCGGTACGAGAACCCCTCGGGCACGGGTTTCCCGGTGCGCGGACGCCCGTTGCGGCTTCCCCACCACTCGAACTGGGGCTGGATCACGTAGTGGTCCGCGTACTCCAGGGTGTTCCGCGCCTCGTCGATGGGAATCATGACCTCGTGGAGTTTCTCGCCCGGCCGGATGCCCACGATCTCGTGGCGGCATCCCGGGGCGATGGCGTTGGCGAGGTCCACGATCTTCATGCTGGGGATCTTGGGTACGAAGATCTAGCCGCCCTTCATCCGCTCGAAACAGTCCAGCACGAACCGCACGGCCTGGGGGAGGGTGATCCAGAACCGGGTCATGTGGGGGTCGGTGATGGGGATCACGCCCTTTTCGCGGCAGGCCCGGAAGAACGGCACCACGCTGCCCCGGCTGCCCAGGACATTTCCGTACCGAACCACCGAGAACCGGGTGTCCTGGGCTCCCGAGTATGCGTTGCCCGCGATGAACAACTTGTCCGAGCAGAGCTTCGTGGCGCCGTAGAGGTTGATGGGGTTGGCGGCTTTGTCCGTGGAAAGCGCGATCACCTTTTTGACCTCTTGGTCGATGGCCGCGCTGATCACGTTCTCGGCGCCGATCACGTTGGTCCGGATCGCCTCGAACGGGTTGTACTCGCACGCGGGCACCTGTTTGAGCGCGGCGGCGTGCACCACGTAGTCCACGCCGGCAAACGCCCGGTACAACCGGTCCCGGTCCCTCACGTCGCCGATGAAGAAGCGCAGGGCCGGGTGCTGGAACTCCTGCTGCATGTGGAACTGCTTGAGCTCGTCGCGGCTGAACACGATGAGCCGGCGGGGCTCGAAGTGGTCCAGCACGAACTTCACGAACGCCTTGCCGAACGACCCGGTACCGCCGGTCACCAGGATGGTCTTTCCGTCGAGGTCGATCATGCTCTTCCGTCCCCGGGGAGAGTGTGGCGTTTTTCGCCCACCCCATCGGCACGGGGGGCGAGAGACTTGAGCAGGGCTCAAGCGCGCGCCCACGTGCCATCAAGAGCCGTGCCGGGTTCTTTGCGCGTGGGAAAACGTCGTAGCTTCGGGATGCTGGAGCCCGGAGGCGCTGGTGGGGGAGGGCGATCGTGCCCCCCAGGGGGGAAGATCCGGACCGGTGGGTCCAGAACGGGTGAGAATACCTGACGCGGTTACGCAGCGATCCTCTTCAAGATTTCCTCAACCCGGTCTTCCAGCCGGGTCACGCGTTTTTCCAGGGCGTGATGCTCCTCGCGTTTCACAATGGCCGCGGTCAGATCGTCGATCCGTCGCACGAGGTCCAAGTGGAGTCTCTCCAAACGGCCGTTGAACTCGTCGAATCGGTGGACCACGTCCATCTGCACTTTGTCGATACGAGAGGTCAAGTCGGCTCGGACCTTGTCGACCGAGGCGTTCAGGTGGTCCAGGCGCACGTGTACCCGGTCGAACCGATGAATCACATCCTTCTGGAGGTCCTCGGTGCGTCCCGAGAGCTCGGTGCGGACGCCATCAACCCGGTCTGAAAGCTCGGTGCGTACTTCCCCGATGCGATCCGAGAGCTCGGTACGGGCTTCCTCGATACATCCCGAGAGCTCGGTGCGGACCTCCTCGATGCGCTTGTTCGTTTCGTCGATCCGACCCGAGAGTTCGGTGCGGACCTCCTCGATGCGCCTTGAGAGCTCGGTGCGGACGTCCTCGATGCGCTTGTTCGTTTCGTCGATCCGGCGGCTCTGGTCCACCAGGTGGGCGTTCATGTCGTCCAGGCGCCTTTGCATCCCTTCGATCGCGCCCTTGATTTCGGCAACATCCTTCCGGAGGGCGTCGATCTGAGGGGACACCATCTCCTGAAAGAGCTTCCGTATGGCCTCCACGACCGGTTTGGCACTTTCGATCATGGTCCACGCTCCGGGAACGGCGTAGCAAAACCACCATACTGGACCCGGGCCGGATGGGCAAGGGCCCGGAGCGGGAAGACCGGGCGGAAAAGGCATGCCGCACGCGGCCCGTCCGTTCCGTCACCGGGGGCCGGGTGGGCTCGCCCGGCCCCCGGCGGGAGGGGCTGTCTCAGTGCAGCCGCGCGACGATCCGGCGGGCCGTGAAGGTCTGGCTGGAGGAATCGAACCGGCCTTTGGCGCCCAGGAACCGCACGTGGAGCCCGCTTTCCAGTGCGCCCGCCAGGGCTTCGGCAAAGTCCGCGAAGCGGCTGTATACGGCGGTGCCCCCGTGTCTGCGATGGAGGGCAAACACCCCGCGCTCCGCGTCCTCCGGTTCCACCACGGGGGAGGGATCGGGGTCCAGTCCCGTGGCGATTCCCGTCCGGTACACGTGGTGGAGGAGCGGCGAGCCCGCAAGGTCCAGGACCAGTCCTTCGGCATCCACCTCCAGTTCTCCGGTGGCGTTCCAGGCCCACCGGACCGCAAGCCGGGCGACCGCTTCGGAGGCGTCGGCCACGGTGAGGGCGGTGAAGTCCGGGGGCGCCTCGCCGAAGGGGGACGCGAAACCGAACACCCGGACCGGGTCGCCGGCCTCCACGTCCGACAGATCCATGCCTCGCGTGTCCACCTGGTAGTCGGCCGGGTCGGCGTCGTCGGCACGGCCCGTGCCGGAAAAATCGAACCGCTCGGGCCGTCGGCCCTGGATGTGCTGCAGGGCCAGGCGGAGTTCGCCCTCTTCCGGCTCGATGCCGTTCACCGTGCCCGCGACGCGCGTGACGAGCAGCCGGATGTGCTCCGCTCGGAACACGGGCGTCCCGTCCTGTGCCTCGTACCGGCCGAACGCCCGGACCCGCTGTGCCACCGAGACGGCGTTCGGGGCAAGGGCTGCACCGGGGTCGCCCTGCTTGGTGATCCGCACGTCACCGTCGAGGGGCAGTTCCACCTCCTCGTTCAGGTACAGGGCGCCGTCTTGGCGCTCCAGCGTGGCACCGTGAACGGTGAGGACGTCCCCCGACCGGGCCACCACCAGGCCGGTCAGCACGTCCAGTTCTCCGCCCGGAACGCTCGAGCCGGCATACACCTCCTCGGCGCGGAACGCCCGGGTGGCCGGGTCCAGCGAGCCCTTGGCCGCCACGGCGGTGCCGCTGGGCATGGCTGCGAGAAGGGCCAGGCCCTCGCGGCCCGAAGCCGTCTGCCCGTCCACCTCGAAGCTCGTGTCGTCGCCCGTGAACACGGTGAGCCGCCCCAGGTCCCCCTCGTGGCGGATCCAGTGGGGCCGGATGGCGATCACGAACGAGCCGTCCGCTTCGTCCACGGAGATCAGGGGCCCGCGTACCCGGTGGGGTTTGGGGGTGTCGGGGTTGACCTCGGCCACGAGAACCGGTTCCACGGTGACCCGCGCCGGCGAGACCGACAGGTCCACCTCGTGGGTGGCCTCGAGGTCGAAGTCCAGGGTGAGGAGGGCCGGAATCCCCGGTGCCACGACCAGGCGGCGCCGGTTGCTGATCTCCACCCTCAGTTCCAGGCTGGTGAGGGGGGTGCCCGTTTCGTCCACGGCCACGGCCCCAACCGGGGACCCGTCGGGCCCTTCCACCAGGATCTCCGCGTCCGAGTAGTCCAGGGTGAGGGTCGCGGACACGTAGGCCCCCTGGGGCACGGTGGCCGCCGTCAGGAACTCGGTCAGGTCCGTGAGTTCGGCAAAGTCGATGCGGGTCTCCAGGGGCAGGGTCTCCACCACCGTGCCGTCCGCGCGGGTGAGTTCCAGGCGTTCCACGCCCACCGCGTAGCGGACGAAATCACCCTCGGCGTCGGTGAGGCCCACGAGCACCTGCCCGGTGTCGGTTTCGGCCGTTTCGCTCCCTGTGCCGGTTCCGCAGCCCGAAAGGGCCAGCAGCGCGGCCGCCAGTGCCGCCAGAAACGCGATTGTCCGTCTCGATCCCATGGTTTCTCCTCCTGGTGCCGGAAAGCCGTTCGCGAGGATGAGGGGGCTGCGTTACCCATTGGGACGCGGGCGGAAACGAAAGGTTTACCCGGCCCCGTGATCCTTGCCGCGCCCGGAGGGCAGGGCGAGCCGATGGCCGGTTGGGACCGTGTTCCCTTCTCGGCGAGGGCGCGGTTGACACCGGCTTCGGTTTGGCGTACCAAGAACGCGCGCGGCCGTTGTAGGCATCGTGGCCACTTGGTGAAGAAAGCCCATGTGCGAGTCCAACGCGTTTCCGTCGCCGGGCCGCCGGGGGCGTGCCCTCCCGGACCGGATCGCCCGCGACGGGTAGCCCGCCCGCCGCCCCCAGTCCACCCGGGCCGCCCGTGACCCTGCCGTTTCCGCTCGTTGCGATCGCTGACAGGGACTTCCTGGGTGAACACCTGGTGGCGGCCGTGTGCCGGGTGCTGGAGGCCGGGCTTCCGTGGATCTGCCTGCGGGCCAGGGGGAGCCGCACCGGGGAGCGCACCCGCTGGGCCAGGGCGATCCTGGAGCGGTGCCCCGGCGCGTTCCTTACGGTGCACGGCGATCCGGAGGCGTGCCGCGCATCGGATGCACCGGGCCTGCACCTTCCGGGCCTGCCGGAGAGCGAGATCGCCCGGGTCCGGCGCCGCCTGCCCGGGGTGCTCCTGGGGGTGTCGTGCCACACCCGCGCGGAGCTGGTTGCAGCCGCCCGGGCCGGCGCGGACTACGCGTTTCTGAGCCCGGTGTTCCCACCGGCCTCGAAGCGGGCCGTGCGCGTGCTGGGGCCCGAAGGCTTCCGGAGAGAAGCCGAAGGTGTCAAACTGGCCGTGTACGCGCTGGGGGGGGTGACGCCGGAGCGGTTCCAGGACGTGGTGGCGGCAGGGGCGCGGGGTGCCGCCGTGCTCGGCGCGCTGTTCGGGGCGCAGGACCTGGAGGCCCGGGCCCGCGCCTACCTGGAGGCGGTGGAGCGGGCCTTCCGGACGGGCCCCTGGGGAGGGGGTTAGGTTGACCGTAGAACCGGAACAGGAGGGAGCGTTGCCCGAGGACACGACCCGTCGGGCTCCTCCCCGGGTCCTCACCGTGGCCGGCTCGGACTCGGGAGGGGGTGCCGGGATCCAGGCCGACCTGCGCACGTTCGCGCTGCTCGGCTGCCACGGATGCTCGGCCGTGACCGCTGTGACCGCCCAGAACTCGGTGGGCGTGCAGGGGGTGTTCCCGCTGGACCCGGGCGCCGTGGCGGAACAGATCGACAGCGTTCTGGCCGACATGGGGGCCGGTGCGGTCAAGACCGGCATGCTGTTCTCGGCCGGGATCGTCGAGGCGGTGGCCGCCGCACTGGAGCGCCACCGGGTGGAGCACCTGGTGGTGGACCCGGTGATGGTGGCCCAGAGCGGGGCCCCACTGCTTCGAGACGACGCGCGCTCCGCCCTGGTCCAGAGGCTGCTGCCCCTGGCCCGGCTCGTGACGCCCAACCTGCCCGAATCCGAGGCCTTGTGCGGGTTTCCGGTTCGCACGGCATCGGACCGCGAGCGTGCGGCCCGGGCGATCCTCGAACTCGGTCCCCGGGCCGTGCTCCTCAAAGGGGGGCATGCCGCCGGGGGCGTGGTGGAGGACCTGTTGGTGGAGCGCTCGGGTGGGGAGCTCGTGCTGCGGGCGCCCCGGGTGGACACCCCCCACACCCACGGGACCGGGTGCACGCTGTCGGCCGCGGTGGCGGCCTACCTGGCCCGGGGGGAAGGCCTCGGGGCTGCGGTGCGCCGGGCGCATGCGTTCCTGCAGGAGGGCATCCGGAACGCCTACCCCACGGGCAGGGGACACGGCTGCCCGGACCCCTGGGCGGGATCGCCCCTGGTGGCCCGGGCGCGGGTGCTGGAGCGCCTGTGGGAGGCCTGGGAGATCCTGGAGCGGGCCAACCCGGTGGCGCTCATCCCCGAGGTTCAGTCCAACCTGGCCGAGGCCCTGCCCGGCGCGGCCTCGGCGGCGGACGTGGCCGCGTTTCCGGGCCGGATCGTGCGGTGCGGCGGCCGGGTGCGGAGGGTGGAGGGCCCCCGGTTCGGCGCCAGCCGCCACATGGCCCGGATCCTCGTGGCCTCGGCCCGGTGGGGGAGTCCGTTCCGTGCCGTCATGAACGTGCGCTACGGCGCGGACGTGCTGGAGGCGTGCCGGGCGGCGGGGCTTTCGGTGGAGGGCTTCTCGCGGGCGGACGAGCCGCGGGAGGTGAAGCAGCGGGAGGGCGGCACCCTGGAATGGGGCACCCTGTCCACGTTGGAGCGGTGCGGTTACGCGCCGGATGCGATCTACGACGAAGGGGACGTGGGCAAGGAGCCCATGATCCGGATTTTTGGACACACGGCTCCGGACGTGGCCCGCCGGGTGGCGGCCGTGGCCCGGGAGCTGGAACGCCGAGGTGAGCG
>CAZBGL010000196.1:0-2819 GCA_964491375.1 uncultured Thermodesulfobacteriota bacterium
GGCCGCGAGGGGGCCGGCTCGCGGCCCCGGCCTCGGCGGTGTTGCTCGGAGGCGGTGTGCCGCTCGCGTGCGCGTTGGATGGGCTCGGGAGGCCGTGGCGTTCGGCCTTCCGGCCGCCTTCGCGGATCCGAGCCCCCGGGCGGCGTGGCCACGAGTTCCGCTGCGGTCTTAGCGATCGTGGCGCGAGACGAAAGGACGCGCAGTGCACCGAGGCGAGAGGACGGGGGGCCCCAGGGGGCCAAGGCCGTTCTTTCGGTGGTCCGAACGCTGTCAGCCGCCCGCCGGCAGTCGTGAGCCGTTGGCCGAAAACCCTCCAACCAAAGGACCAGAGGCCGTGGACACGAAAAGGATCGCTCGCAACCAGGCCGCCACAGGGCCCTCCGGAGTCGTCGGGACGCCACGATCCAGTGGCCCGGGGCATTTCGGACCCTTTGGCGGCCGGTACGTGCCCGAGACCCTGATCCCCGCCCTGGAGGAACTGGAGGCCGCCCTGGAGGCGGCCCGGACGGACCCGTCGTTCTGGGCGTCGTTCCGGGGGCTCCTTCGGGAGTACGCGGGCCGGCCCACGCCGCTCTTCCGCGCGCGCCGCCTGGGCGCCGAGCTGGGCGGGGCCGCGGTGTACCTGAAACGGGAGGACCTGTGCCATACCGGAGCCCACAAGATCAACAACACCCTGGGCCAGGTGCTCCTGGCGCACCGCATGGGCAAGCGCCGGGTGATCGCGGAGACCGGTGCGGGCCAGCACGGCGTGGCCACGGCCACGGCCGCGGCGCTGTTCGGGATGGAGTGCACGGTGTACATGGGGGCCGAGGACGTTCGCCGCCAGGCGCCGAACGTGGAGCGGATGCGGCTGCTGGGCGCCCGGGTCGTGCCGGTGGAGACCGGGAGCCGCACCCTCAAGGACGCCATGAACGAGGCCATCCGGCAGTGGGTTACCCACGTGGAGACCACCTTCTACGTGATCGGATCGGTGGCCGGGCCCCACCCGTATCCGGCGATGGTGCGGGACTTCCAGCGGGTGATCGGGGACGAGACCCGTCAACAGTGCCTCGAGGCGCTGGGCCGGCTCCCGGACGCGGTGGTGGCGTGCCTGGGCGGGGGGAGCAACGCCATGGGAATCTTCACCGCGTTCCTGGAGGACCCGGTGGAACTGGTGGCCGTGGAGGCGGCCGGCGAGGGGATCGAGACGGGCCGCCACGCCGCCGCGCTCGCGGCCGGGCAGGTGGGGGTGCTCCACGGCATGAAGTCGTACTTCCTCCAGGACGCCTCGGGGCAGATCCACGAGGCCCACTCGGTCTCCGCCGGGCTCGACTACCCGGGAGTGGGCCCGGAGGTGGCATGGCTCGTCCGGTCGGGCCGAGTGCTCGTGCGGGCCGCCACCGACCAGGAGGCCCTGGAGGCGTTCCACCTCCTGGCCCGCACGGAGGGCATCCTGCCGGCCCTGGAGAGCGCCCACGCCCTGGCCCGGGCGGGCGAGGTGGCCCGAAGCGTGGGCCCTGAGGGGGTCGTGGTGATATGCCTCTCGGGCCGGGGCGACAAAGACCTGGCCACGGTGCTGGCGCTCTCCGGGGAGGGGTCGTCGTGAGCCGCCTGGAAACGGCCCTGCGGGCGCGGCCGCACCGAGGGGGGAAGGCCCTGGTCCCGTTCCTCACCGGGGGCTTCCCGGACATGGACACGTTCCAGACCCTGCTGCACGCCGCGGAGGAGGCTGGGGCCGACGCCGTTGAGATAGGGATCCCGTTCTCCGATCCGGTGGCGGACGGACCGGTCATCCAAGGGGCCTCCGCCCGGGCCCTGGCCGGGGGAGCGACGCCCGACCGGCTCTTGGATGCGGTGGCGCGCGCCCGGGCCCAGGGCCTGAAAGTGCCCGTTGTGTTCATGACGTACTACAACCCGGTACTGGCCTATGGGCCCGGGCGTTTTGCCGAGCGCGCGGCCGCGGCCGGAGCCGACGGCGTGATCGTGGTGGACCTTCCGCCCGAGGAGGCGGGTGAGTTCCTCCCGGCGGCGCGCAGGGCCGGGCTCGACACGGTGTTCCTGGTGGCGCCCACCACGCCCGAGGCCCGGGTGGCCCGGGTGATGGAGGTGTGCCGGGGATTCGTGTACTGCGTATCGGTCACCGGCGTGACCGGCCAGAAGCGGCCGGTGGTGGAGACCGTTCAGGACCTGGTGGGGCGGGTTCGGAGGCACACCGATCTTCCCGCACTCGTGGGATTCGGCGTGTCCGACCCGGTCTCGGCCCGCCGCGTGGCGGCCGTGTCGGACGGTGTGGTGGTGGGGAGTGCCCTGATCCGGGCCTTGGGGGACAAACGGGGGACTTCGGCCCGGGACGCTGCCTTGGGGTTTCTGAGGGCCCTGCGGGAGGCCCTGGGCTGAAGCCCTCGCCCCATGGCGGAAGCGGCCCGGGCGATGTCCCCCGGGGGGGATCCCCAGGCCGTTCCTCGGACACCCCGTCAGGTCTCCCGGGGGCCACGCCTCCCGGAAGCCCGGGGGGCTCGGGAACAGCGGGGCAAGGTCACGGACGGCTCGGCGCCCCGGTCCCCCGGAAAAGGGCTCACGGAGCCGCGCCCGTGGCCACGATCCCGGCGGGCCGGTGCGAGGGCACGTCGGGCTCCTCCGCGGCGAGCACCCGCACGATCCGCTCCGCAGCTTTTCCGTCCCAGAGTTCGGGAACGCGGCCGGTTTTCCCCTTCCCGCTGAGAATGGCCCGGGCCTCCCGGACAATGGTGCCCGGGTCGGTGCCCACCAGGGTGTTCGTGCCCTCCCAGAGGGTCACAGGGCGCTCCGTGTTTTCCCGAAGGGTGAGACACGGGATCCCG
>CAZBGL010000197.1:0-2821 GCA_964491375.1 uncultured Thermodesulfobacteriota bacterium
CGACCGACCCGTGAAACACCCTCCTTTTGTGACCATGGACTGCTCGGTGTGCCACCGGCCCACTCCGGAGGATCCCTTGGCCCGGGCGGCTGACCCTCCGGAGTTGTGTTACAAGTGCCACGATCGCATGGACGAAGGGAAGCATCTCCACGGGCCGGTGGCCAACGGCCGGTGCACGTTGTGCCACGATCCGCACCAATCGGCGACCCCGGGAGTCTTGAAGGCGGACAGCGCGGTGGGTCTGTGCCTGCTTTGCCACGAGGAAAAGCAGGAGATGTTGCAACGGTCTCGTGACCTTCACCCTCCGGTGCGGTCCGACTGTACGGCGTGCCACGATCCCCACGGCTCGGACCATCCTTATCAGCTCCTCGGAGACCCATCGAAGGATCTTTGCTTGCGCTGCCACGACGAGATCGGGACTCGCGTGGCGGCGGCAAGAGTACCGCACGGTGCCTTGGAAAGCGTGCACGGCTGCCGGGAATGCCACCGGGCCCACACAGGGGAAGGGGCCAATCTCCTGCGAGCTCGCCGGGAGATGGATGTCTGCCTGGGTTGCCACGATCGTCCCATGGTGACTCCCACCGGCCGTATCGCCGATATGGCGGCGTTTTTCGAAAAGAACCGCGACTGGCACGGCCCCATACGGAAGGGGCGATGCGCGGACTGCCACGATCCCCACGGGTCCGACCATTTTCGGTTGCTTCGCCGGCCGTTTCCACGCCGTTTCTACGCTTCATTCGACGTGAACCGATACGTGTGCTTCGCGTGCCACGAGCCGGACCGTTTTCTGGACCCCCGTGGATACGGGTCCACCCGTTTCCGAAACGGTGGCCACAACATGCATTACCTCCACGTGAACCGCTCCAAGGGACGTACGTGCCGTGCATGCCATGACGTCCATGCCACGGACGGGTATCCCCATCACATCCGCCGCACTACACGATTTGGGTCCGTGCGCTTTCCCCTCCGCTACGAGTTTACGGACACAGGAGGCGCCTGTGCCGCGGCTTGTCACGTGCGCCGGGCCTACGATCGGGTGAGGCCGGTTCGCAATTTCCGCTGATTCCGCCCCCTTCGTCCAAGCCAGCCGCGTTGAAAACCCGCGGCCCCGTGTGCTACGGTCTCGCCCGCTCCCGCGCGGTTTGCGCGGGTGTCCGCTTCCCCGGCCCGCGCCGGGGCCTTCCGTTTCCCCATTCCCCTCGCACGAGGAGTTTTCCCCATGGACGAGCGGTACCATCCACAGGTCGTGGAAGCCAAGTGGCAGAAGCGCTGGGAACAGGAAAAGACCTTCCGCGCCGTCGAGGGCGGGGATCGGCCCAAGTACTACGTGCTCGAGATGTTCCCCTACCCGTCGGGCCGGATCCACATGGGCCACGTGCGCAACTACACGATCGGCGACGTGGTGGCCCGGTACAAGCGGATGCGCGGGTTCAACGTGCTCCACCCCATGGGCTGGGACGCCTTCGGCATGCCGGCCGAGAACGCCGCCATCGAGAAGGGCGTGCACCCGGCCAAGTGGACCCGGGAAAACATCGCGTACATGAAGGGGCAGCTCCGGCGCATGGGCTTTTCGTACGACTGGGACCGCGAGTTCGCCACCTGCGACCCCAGCTACTACCGCTGGGAGCAGTGGCTGTTCCTGAAGATGCTGGAGCGCGACCTGGTATACCGCAAGACCACCACGGTCAACTGGTGCGAGGCCTGCGCCACGGTGCTCGCCAACGAGCAGGTGGAACAGGGGCGGTGCTGGCGGTGCGGGAACGAGGTGGGCCAGAAGGAACTGCCCGGATGGTTCTTCCGGATCACGAAGTACGCGGACGAGCTGCTGGACTGGACCGAGAGGCTCCCCGGCTGGCCGCCCCAGGTGCTCACCATGCAGCGCAACTGGATCGGCAAGAGCCACGGCGCCGAGGTGGAGTTCCCGCTCCACGGCCGGGAGGGTTCGATCCGGGTGTTCACCACCCGGCCCGACACCCTGTACGGGGTCACCTTCATGAGCCTCGCACCGGAGCATCCCCTGGTTCCGGAGCTCGTGCGCGGCACGGAGCGCGAGGCCGAGGTCATGGCGTTCGTGGAACGGGTGCGCCGGGAGGACGCGATCCGTCGCACGGCCGAGGACTACGAGAAGGAGGGGGTGTTCACCGGCGCGTACGCCGTGAACCGGCTCACCGGCGAAAAGGTGCCCATCTACGTGGCCAACTTCGTGCTCATGGAGTACGGCACGGGCGCGGTCATGGCCGTGCCGGCCCACGACCAGAGGGACTTCGAGTTCGCCCGCAAGTACGGGCTGCCGATCCGGGTGGTGATCCAGCCCGAGGGCCAGACCCTCGACCCGGACACCATGACCGAGGCCTACGAGGACGAGGGCGTCATGGTGAACTCCGGCCCCTTTGACGGCACCCCCAGCCGCGAGGGCATCCGGGCCGTGATCCGGTACCTGGAGGAGAAGGGGTGGGGCCGGGGCGCCGTGAACTACCGGATCCGGGACTGGGGGATCTCCCGGCAGCGCTACTGGGGCGCCCCCATCCCGGTGATCCACTGCGGGGGCTGTGGGATCGTACCCGTGCCCGAGGAGGACCTGCCCGTGGTGCTCCCCGAGGACGTGGAGTTCCCCGAAGGGCGGGTGCTCCCTCTCTCGGAGATCCCGTCGTTCTATGAGACCACGTGTCCCCGGTGCGGCCGGCCGGCCCGCCGCGAGACCGACACCATGGACACGTTCGTGGAGAGCTCCTGGTACTTCGCGCGGTTCGCGTGCGCGGACTACGACCGGGGCATGCTCGACCCCGGCCGGGTGGACTACTGGATGCCGGTGGACCAGTAC
>CAZBGL010000198.1:0-3801 GCA_964491375.1 uncultured Thermodesulfobacteriota bacterium
CACGGCACCGGAACCGGCCGGGGGCGGCCCGTTCCCGGACCGCCTCGGCTCGCATCCCCACCACAGAAGCCAGCGAAGGCCTCCCGGCCGGTTTCCGGGTGAGGCAGAGCACCGCGGCGCCGTGCTCGGCGGCCAACCCCCCCAGCCGGGCCAGGGCGGCAAGGGGGGCCTCGGCCTGGTCCCCCAGGTCCACCACCACGAGCCCGAACCCCCCCGAGCGCACCAGCAGATCCGCGGCCCGGAGGGCCCTGCGCGCATCCCGGGCGCGCACCACCGGAAGGGCCGCCAGATCCACGCCTCCCTCGGCCGCGTCCGGCGGGTAGAAGGCGCTCTCCCCGGTGCACACCCAGGCCACGGGCTCGGCCCGGCGCTGGGCGTCGAGCACCAGGGCGAGGGCCATGGTGAGGGCCGCCCCCGAACCCCACGCCGAAAGTTCCACCACCCGGCCGGACAGGGTCGGCAGAGCCCACCGTCCCGGCGGAACGGGCCGTTCCAGCCGGACCGCCGGAACCACGGGGATCCGAGCCAGCGGGTCGCGTCCCATCCAGCTTCTCCCTTACTCCAACCGCCGCCGCACCTCGATCACCTTGCCCAGGACCTCCACCTCGTCCGCCTCGGGCACGATGGGTGCGTAGGCCGGATTCTCGGGCATCAGCTCCACCCGTCCGTGGCGCAGGCGCAGGCGCTTCACCGTGGCCTCGTTCCCCACCCGGGCCACCACGATGTCCCCGTCGCGGGCCGACGCCTGACGGCGCACGATCACGAGGTCGCCGGGCAGGATCCCCGCACCGATCATGCTCTCGCCCCGCACCCTCAGGGCAAAGAGCTCCCGGCCGCTGCCCCGCATCTCCACGGGCAGGTATCCCTCCACCTCCTCCACCGCGGTGTCCGGGGAACCGGCCGGCACCCGGCCCAAAAGGGGCACGAGCACCGTGGTGCCCGGATGTCCCGGCAGGCGGTATCCCCGGGCCCGCCCCCGCTCCACCACCAGCCGGCCCTCGGCCACCAGCCGCTCCAAGTGGGCCCGGGCCGTCTGGACCGCTCGGAACCCGAAGGCCTCCTGGACCTCCCGCACCGTGGGGGGGCGGCCGGCCAGGATCCGCTCCCTCACGAACTCGAACACCTTCTGCCGGGTCTCCCCGGGCCGCGTGCGTCCCATGTCGGCCTCCCGTCCTTGCTTTCCTGGCGTTCCGGAAAGGGTCCCGGGCAGACTATATAGCATACAAATGTCTGCTATTGAAGATGCTGGGTCGGGGACCAAGGCTGTTTTTTGCCTTTTGGGGAAAATTCTTATTTTGTGTCAAATTTCTGCTTGCGCGAACAAATATTCTTTACTATTGTGATGACACTAAAGCTCGATATATGAGCAAATAAATCTACTTATATGCGGTAAATTCCATGGAGACCCCCCGCCGCAGCTTTGCCAAGGCCCTTTCGTGGCGGATGTTCGCCACGGTGATCACGGCGGCCATCGTGTACGGGGCCACCGGAGAACTGGAGTTCGCCGCCTCGATCGGGCTTGCGGACACCGCGGTGAAGCTGGGGGTGTACTTCCTGCACGAGCGGTTGTGGAACCGGATTCCCTACGGGCGGATGAGGGAACCCGAGTACTACATCTGAGCCGGGAGGTGAGCCATGTCCGAACCCGCGCGCCGGTGGAAGCCCTTGCCCGAGATCCCGCCGGGCACCCCGCCCGAAGAGGTGCTCCGCATCGGGCTGGAGTGCGCCGGCGAACCCGTGGCGCTGGCGTGTTCCTTCAGCCTGGAGGACGTGGTGGTGCTCCACATGTTGAAAGCGTTGGTGCCCGAGCCCCGGGTGTTCGCCCTGGACACCGGCCGGCTTCCCGAGGAGACGTACGAGATGGCCGAAACCGTCCGGATCCGCTACAGGGTCCGCATCGACTGGTTCTTCCCCGACCGAAGCGCGGTGGAGCGTCTGGAGCGCGGAAAGGGGCTGTTCAGCTTCCGGAACAGCCTGGAGGACCGCCACGAATGTTGCCGGATCCGCAAAGTGGAACCCCTGGCCCGGGCCCTGAGGGGGCTCGCCGGGTGGATCACGGGGTTGCGCCGGGAGCAGAGCGTGACCCGTTCCGAGGTGCGTCCCTTGGAGATCGACAAGGCCCACGGCGGCATCGTGAAGATCAACCCCCTGGCCGAGTGGACCTGGGAGCAGGTGTGGGCTTATGCCGAGCGGCACGGCGTGCCGGTGCACAAACTCCACCGCCAGGGATACCCCTCCATCGGGTGCGCCCCGTGCACCCGGGCGATCCGGCCCGGCGAGCCCCCCAGGGCCGGCCGGTGGTGGTGGGAGCGGCCCGAGCACAAGGAGTGCGGGCTTCACACCGGATGAGCCCGTGCTGCGCGAACACCCTGCGAGGACTGGACGATGGGAGACCACCTGGACGAACTGGAGGCCCGGAGCATCTACATCTTCCGCGAGGCGTACCGGAAGTTCGAAAGCCTCGCCATGCTGTACTCGGTAGGCAAGGACTCCACCACCATGGTCCACCTGGCCCGCAAGGCGTTCTTCGGGCGGATCCCGTTCCCCTTGGTGCACATCGACACCACGTTCAAGTACCCCGAGATGATCGCCTACCGGGACCGCATGGCACGCGAATGGGGTGCGGAGCTGATCGTGGGCCGCAACGAGGAGGCCCTGGCCGGGGGCATGTGCCCGGAAAAGGGCCGGCTGGCCTGCTGCGAGGCCCTCAAGACCCAGGCGCTCGCGCAGGTGATCGAGCGCCACGGGTTCCAGGGACTGTTCCTGGGCATCCGGCGCGACGAGGAGGGGAGCCGGGCCAAGGAGCGGGTGTTCTCGCCGCGGGACGAGAATTTCGAGTGGGCCTACAAGGACCAGCCTCCCGAGCTGTGGGACCAGTTCAACACCACGTTCGACCGGGGAACCCACGTGCGGATCCACCCGCTGCTGGGATGGACCGAGCTGGACGTGTGGCGGTACATCGAGCGGGAAGGGATCGAGATCTGTTCCCTGTACTTCGCCCGGGACGGAAAGCGGTACCGTTCGCTGGGATGCGTGCCGTGCACCGCGCCCATCCGCTCGGAGGCGTCCACGGTGACGGACATCATCCGGGAACTGGAGGCCATCGACATCCCAGAGCGCGCCGGCCGTGCCCAGGACCGGGCGAATCCCTATGCCATGCAGAAACTCCGCGCCCGCGGATACATGTGAACCGAGGACCTGCCAGGCCCCGGGAGCGGCAGACGCCGCGGCCGGTGGCCCGCAACCGGTTCGCGCCCGCCCGGGCTAGGGAGCCTTCTCGGGGGAGGCCCGAAGCGGTCGGCCGTTGGGCGCAAGCCAGTCGCCGGGCCGAAGCCCCCTTCCATGGGTGCCGATCGGCCGAGCGGGTCGCCGTTCCCTCCCCTCGGGTTGGCAAACGAGGTGACCCGGGCAGGGTCTCTCATCGCCCCGCGCTCTCGACGCAACCGCGGAGAAGAAACGCCATGCACACAGGCGAGACCCTTAGGATCGTGATCGTAGGACACGTGGACCACGGCAAGTCCACGTTGATCGGCCGGCTGTTTTACGACACCGGGGCCATCCCGGAGACGCGGCTGCGGGAGATCGAGGAAGCCTGCCGCCGTCAGGGCAGACCGTTCGAGTTCGCCTTCCTGATGGATGCCTTGGAGGAAGAGCGCAACCAGAACGTTACGATCGACACCGCCCAGACGTTCTTCCGGACCGCCCGGCGGACCTGTGTGATCATCGACGCGCCAGGGCACAAGGAGTTCCTGAAAAACACGATCACGGGGGCCGCCAGCGCCGACGCGGCGGTGTTGATCG
>CAZBGL010000199.1:0-4859 GCA_964491375.1 uncultured Thermodesulfobacteriota bacterium
GAGGGGAAGAATCTCGGCGAGATGATCGTTCGAACCATCGAGGGCGACCCGACGCCGGTGGAGGCGATCCGGCCGGGTGTACACTCCGAACTCGCTGCGGTGGTGATGCGGCTGCTCGAAAAGGATCCGGCCCGGCGGGAGGCCCGCGCCGCCGATCTGGCGCAACGGCTCCGGGCGTTCGTCACGGCCAACGGATGGCGGTGGACGCCCCCCAGCCGGATCGATTTCCTGGGCCGAGAGGGAGAGACACGTGATTCGATCGAACGTTCGCAGTGTGTGCCGACTGGCAGGGTGCCTGGTCCTCGCCGCCGCGTGGACCCCACCCGCCGTTCCGGCTGAGCCCGCCGTCCGGGTGATCGCGCCCGGCGCCGTGATCGAGGTGGAGGCCCCGTCGCCGGGGACCGTGGCCGAGGCCGCGCTCGACGGCGGCGTGATGACGCCGGTCGCCGGCGGACGGCTGACGGCGCCCGCCGAGGGAACCCACTGGCTGGCGGTCCGCTCCCGGTCGGCCCTCGGGGTCGGTTCCGAGGTTCGCTGGACCCTGCTCGTCGTGGACGGCACGCCGCCCGAGATCACGCTGTCGGTGACGCCGGAGCCCGTGACGGCTGACGGCCTGTCGTGGGTACCCGCCGGTGCGGCCGTCCGGCTCACGGCGTCGGACGGCGCCGCGGGGCTGGCGTCGGCCGCTCTCTCCCTCGACGGCGCGCCCTCTCCCGACCCCGCCGCCGTCACGCTGGCGGCGGAAGGGCCGGCCACGGTGCTCGCCACCGCCGAGGACCGGGTCGGCAACCGCGCCGAGCGCCGTCTGGAACTCGCCGTGGACGGCACGCCACCGGCCGTGGCGCTCGAACCCGGCCGGCCGGCCGTCGAGACCGCGGCGGGCCTCGTCGTGGCGGCCGGCACGCCGTTCGAGTTCTCGGCCGGGGACTCGGGAAGCGGCGTCGCCTCCACCACCCTCTCGCTGGACGGCCGGACCGTGGCGCAGGATCGGCTGAACGGGCCGTGGCCCGAGGGTGGACACACCCTCTCGGCCACCGCCGAGGACCGGGTCGGCAACCGCGCCGAACCCGTGGAGGTGGCGTTCACGGTGGACACCACGCCGCCCGCGATCCACTGCGAGGCGAAGGCCGAGGCGGAGACGATGTCCGGAGGAACGCGATGGCTCCGGCCGCCGCTCGAGGTGACGTGCGCCGCCACGGACGACCTCGCCGGCGTGGCGAATCTCACGCGGCGAATGGGCGACGGGTGGCTCCCGGAAACGGCGTTCGAGCTTTCCGGCGGCGGGCCGGTGCGAGTCCGCGCGGCGGATCGGGTCGGCAACGCCGCCGAGCGCCAGTTCCGGTGGGCCGTCGACGGCGCCCCACCGGTGCTGACGCTCGAGACCGTGGCAGGACGGCCCGCAGGGCCGCCGGGCGCGGTGGTGGCGATCGAGCCCGGCCAGGCGGTGACGCCGCGGGCGGCCGATGGCGGCAGCGGTGTAATCACGTAGAGCACGTACGCGTAGTCCGATGCCGTCCGCGGGTCCAGTGTCCGCTTCACTCCGTACACCACGTCATGGGCGTTCACGATGCGCGGGTTTCCGTCGTCATCCTTCACCACTTCCACTTCGCCCGTGGCCGGGTTGTACCACACCCACGGCACATCATTGCGCATCTTGAAAATCCAAACCTTCCCACCCTCCTCAGAGGTCCATTCCGTGGCCAACTCAGGAATGGCGTGCATGTCCTCCTCGGCCAGGTCGGTCAAAGCGAGGAATAAGTGCTCAATGATGGTGATAGAGGGCACATCCGTCGCCAACGCGGGATCCAAGGTGGGAGGTTCGGTTCCCAAGTTGTAGTCCAGGGTGACCTTTTCCTCCCCGGGGACAGGTGTGGGTGTTACGATGACTTCTTTGGTCACCACCTTTTCAACTTCCTTGGTGACCACTTTTTCAATGACTTCTGGTGTGGGTTTAGGGCACGCTGCCAGGACAAACGAAGCGACGATGAGTACCACGAGCAACACAAACCATTTGGATTGCCTCATAGTGCCTCCTCCTTCTTCTGAATATATGATTTTGAACGTCCGTAGGACCGCTTTCTCCGGCACAGGACCAAGGTGAGGTTAGGAAACATCCTCTGTGTCGGCGATTTTATCGCTGTAGAGGAAGCACGCGACGTAATGTCCACCCCCTACGTCCACAAATGCCGGTTCATGCTCGCGGCATATGTCCATGGCACGCGGACAACGAGTGTGGAAGTTGCACCCTTTTGGTGGATTGGCCGGGCTCGGCACATCCCCTTGCAATATAATGCGCTGGCGTTTTGCTTCAACTTCAGGATCGGGAATAGGCACTGCGGACAGCAGGGCCTGGGTATACGGGTGAAGCGGGTTCTCATACAATTCATCCCGATCCGCGAGTTCCACAATTTTGCCCAAGTACATCACAGCAACACGGTCAGAAATGTGGCGCACCACGGACAGGTCATGCGCGATGAAGAGGTACGTTAACCCGCGCTGTTCCTGTAAGTCCTCCAGCAAGTTGATAATCTGCGCCTGAATGGACACATCCAGCGCGGAGATGGGCTCATCACACACGATGAAATCGGGGTCCACAGCTAACGCGCGGGCGATCCCTATGCGCTGGCGTTGTCCACCGGAGAACTCGTGGGGATAGCGATTGACAAAGTAGGGGTTTAATCCCACCTGGGCTAACAATTCCTGGACGCGTTCCCGCTTGGCTTTGCCACGCGCCAGGCCGTGAATTTCCAACGGTTCCCCCACAATGTTCTCCACGGTCATACGGGGGTTCAAGGACGCGTAGGGGTCCTGGAAAATCATCTGCATACGACGGCGAATGTGGCGCAGTTCACTCCCCTTAAGTTGCGTCAGATCCTTGCCCTCGAAATAAACATGTCCCCCCGTGGGCCGGTACAGTTGCAGGATGGCACGACCTGTGGTGGACTTCCCGCACCCGGACTCCCCCACCAGACCTAATGTTTCACCGCGACGGATGAAGAAAGAAACACCGTCCACAGCTTTAATATCCCCAATCTTACGCTGAATAATGATGCCGCGCAGAATGGGGAAGTACATTTTCAGGTTCTCTACGCGGAGAATGATATCCCCGTTTGTCTGTGTAGCCTCCATAATTACCGCGGCCTCCCTGTGCGAACGTCGATCCAACACGCAACCTCATGCCCTGGAGCAACTGTGGTCATGGGTGGCGCTTCTTCAAAACAGCGATCAATGCGATACCGACAGCGCGGAGCAAAAGGACACCCCTTGGGTGGGGAAAGCAAATCCGGAGGCAATCCTTCAATAGGCTCCAGGCGCCGTCCCACCTTGTCCAGACGAGGGATGGAGTTGAGCAATCCCAACGTGTACGGGTGCCGCGGGTCATGGTAAATGTCATACACATCCCCGGATTCGATGATTTGACCCGCGTACATTACTAACACCCGTTGGGCCAATCCCGCGACCACGGCCAGGTCATGGGTGATCCAGATGACGGCCATGCCCAATTCATCGCGCAGCCGTTTCACCAGGTCAATAATCTGGGCCTGAATGGTGACGTCCAGCGCGGTGGTGGGCTCGTCTGCGATGAGGAGTTTGGGATTACAGGAGAGCCCCATCGCGATCATCACACGCTGTCGCATACCACCGGAGAACTGGTGCGGGTAATCGTCGAGGCGCTTTTCCGCGTCGGGGATACCCACCATCTTCAACAATTCAACAGCCCGCGCTCGCGCTTCACTCTTGCTCAAACCCAGGTGCAGTTGAAGGGCTTCGGAAATCTGGTACCCGATGGTAAGAACCGGGTTCAAGGAGGTCATCGGGTCCTGGAAAATCATGGCAATGCGGTTTCCCCGCACGTGCCGAAGTTCATCTTCGGAGATTTCCAGGAGGTTTTGCCCTTCAAACCACACTTCACCATCGGTGATTTTTCCCGGGGGCTGAGGGATAAGGCGGATAAGGGACATCACGCCGACGCTCTTACCGCATCCCGACTCTCCCACAATGGCGACGGTTTCGCCTTCGTTCACCTGGTAGGAGATGCCGTTGACAGCGTGGACAACACCATCCTGGGTGTAAAAACGAACGGTCAAGTTGCGGACATCAAGTAATGTGGTCATCTACCCCCTTCCACATCAAAGCGGAATGGTATTCCGCCGTAAGTTTGCACGTACACGTGCCTGGTCGTACGCACGCACACGCCTACGGCATGTGGTGCTAGATGATAACAGAAACCGGTTTACGTGTCAAACGATACGACCAACCTGAGACTATGCCGACGTCCTCACCCCACACCCTACGGCGCCAGCGCCGGAATGAGGGAAGAGGGGTGAGGGCCCCAACCGCCCCCGGCGGTTTCGCCCCCACGAAGGCCGCAGTTTTCAACTGCCGGCCGTCTCACGCCCCATGCCCGCGCCGCGGCCATCGTCCGTGGGTGGAATCCGCACGGAACGCCCGGCAACTAAAAGTTGCGGGCTTCACTCGCCAAGCCCCCTGGCGGGGCTGCGTCGAACCGCCCCCGGCGGTTTCGCCCCACGAAGGCCGTGATTTCCAACTGCCGGCCGCCCCGAGCCCCATCGCCCTTCGGCCGTCTCATCCCTCACACCTCTCCCCCTCGCTTCACTTCGGCCGCGGCAATCACCCGCGGGTGGAAATCGCACAGAACGCCCGGCAACTAAAAGTTGCGGGCTTCGTTTGCAAAGCCCCCTAGCGGGGGCTGCGACCAACCGCCCCCGCGGTTTCGCCCCACGAAGGCCGCAGTTTCCAACTGCCGGCCGTGGCGTGCCCACCGCCCTCGGCCGAGTCCTCCGTCCGTGGGTGGAAGCCGCACAGAACGCCCGGCAACTAAAAGTTGCGGGCTTCGT
>CAZBGL010000200.1:0-3051 GCA_964491375.1 uncultured Thermodesulfobacteriota bacterium
CTATCTGCTCACCCAGGAGGGCAGCGTGTTCGTGCTGAGGGCCCGGGAAGGGAAAGAGGACGCCGCCCGGGAAAAGGTATCGGAATGGATTGCGAGCGGGATGCCCCTGCCGAAGTGGGCTGTCGAACGGTATTGTGGGAACCAGATGAGCGAAGATGTCTGGAAACGCTGTCCCTACATCCGGGAGAACGGCTACGGCGAGGTGGCCGTGAACCTGCCGGTCCATTGGGAAGAGCAATACCACAGCGGACTGGAGGAGCTCCATGGGACACAGGCGGGACGGTGATCGCCCGGCGGCCCCGTTCCGGAGCCGGTGGGTGATCTGCGGCACTCTGACCACGTGCACCCCCCTGCACGTGGGCACGGGAGAGCTTTTGGACGACCGCCTGGATGGGGAAGGGCCTGAGGTGAGCGCGGTCGTCATGGGCTTGAGCGGAAACCGGCACCGGCCGTGGATCCCCGGTTCGGCCATCCGCGGGGCGCTGCGGCAGTACGCCAAGGAGCGGTTCGGGGACCATGCTTCCTTCGAAAAGGTGTTCGGCAGCGCCGACACCCGGGTCCCGAGCGCCCGGGGTGGCACCCTGGATGTGGGTTGGGCCCGGGTGCCGGAGGACTCGGCCCCTCCGGACACGGCCGAAAACTGGCCCCACTGGAACGATACGCGATTCACAGCGGTACAAGCGTTCGTGGCGATCGACCGCCAAACCCGCACGGCAGCGGGTAGACTGCTGGCTCACCGGGAATTCGTTCCACCGGGCGTTCCGTTCGAACTCGAGGTCCGTGGGTATGGATGGGAGACAGAAGACGTGGCGTTTGTGCTGAAGGTCCTGGAAGGGTTCAACGACCCGGACTTCCCGGTGCGTGTGGGCGCATCACGTGCTGACGGTTGGGGGGTCATGAGGTGGAAGAGGACGGGTGTGTGGGTGTGCGGGCGCGGGCAAGTCAAAAGGTGGGCCGAGAATGGTGCTCAAAGTTCCTGGCGGGACGCGTGCCGTGCCCTCACGGAAGAGGAGATCCAGGGCTTGGAACGAAAGGCCCCCTCCGTAGACAAAGCCCCCGCTCGCCTGCGGCTCGAGGTGACGCTGGAGTTCCTGGGGCCGTTCCTGGTGAATGATCCCAGCCGATGCGGGAAGGGACGGGATGTCCCGGACCACTCGTTCCTGCGTGACGAGAAAGGACGACCGTTCCTTCCGGGCAAGTCGTTCCGTGGAGCCCTGCGGAGCCAGGCCGAACGGATTCTGCGCACCATGGCGGACCGTTTGCTGAAAGACCCGGCCCGCGGCGCCTGCCAGGGCTGCACCACTGCGTGCAACGGGATGCCTCTGCCGGAGACGGCGGAACACGTCAACCCCTCGTTGTGTCCGGCTTGCTGCTTGTTCGGCGCTCCTGGCTGGAAGACCCCCGTGGGGGTCAGTGCGTTCCGGATGCCGGACGGCTCCGAACCCGTAACCCGGCGCCGTCACTTCGTTGCCATTGACCGGTTCACCGGGGGGGCGGCCCCGGATCTCAAATTCGACGCCGAGGTCGTGGAAGGGATGACAAGACCCGAGGAAGCCGGCACCCGGCCTCTCGAACTCAAAGGAACGGTGTCGGTGGATACGGCCCGCCTCGGGGCGGTGGCCGGAGGATGGGCGTTCGGGCTCTTGTTCTTGCTCCTGCGGGACCTGGTGGAAGGGGATATCCGTTTCGGGATGGGGGCGGCCAAAGGGTTCGGCGCGGTACGGGCGAGCATTTCGGCAGTGGAGGTGCCACAAGAACTGGGGGCGTTCCGGGAGGCACTGGAAGGGTGGGGTGACCCGGCCGGCCCTCACGCGGAGACGCCCGGCCAGAAAGATCCCCTGGAGGTCGTGCAGGACTGGGTCCGGGACTTGGAGACGTACCTGGAGGCGCTGAAATCCCGTCGCGTTCAAGGAGGCTGACATGGCGTTCCACAACCCGTACCATTTTGTTCCGGTCGATGCCCAGCGGCATCCGGGTGAAGCCGCGCGCAACCGGTTCGAGGAGGGCCACATCGGGCATGCCGCCCACGACCGGTACATGGCCGACACCTTCTCCGGGAGCATAGTGTGCCGGCTGGAGGCCGAAACGCCCCTCTTCGTGGGTGCCGAGATCACCCGGGATCCAAGCGGCTCCGCCGCTGGCGAAGTCGAGCCGTTCCGCCTTGCCACACGGGCGGCGATACCGGGCACGAGCATCCGGGGCATGGTGGGTTCCCTGATGGAGGCGGCGAGCAACTCAGCCCTCCGGGTATTGGCCAACACCCCCTACGGGAGCTACTCGGGTGCCCACGCGTATTTTGAGAGAATCCACCCGGATCTCCTACCGTTCAACCCGTCACGGAACAGCGTTTCCGTTGCCGAGCAGATACTGGGGTTCATCGAACACAATCCCCCAGGGGACCGACAGGCCCTCGCGCAGGGTTCCAGGGTTTGCTTCCACGACGCGCGGTTTGTCGGTGTCCTCCGGCGGAACGGCTCCTTGGCCCGGTGCTCCCCTGGGCACGAGTATGAAGAGGAGGTCACGCTACGGATTCTCGCTTCACCCAAACCCCCTTGTCCGGTCATGTACTTCAACCAAGCCAACGGGACCGGCGCTTACATCCCGAAGACCAGTCTCTCCCCCGTGCACCACCGGCCCAAGGGTCGCAAGTGGTACCTGCACCACCGCGACCCTCAATACAAGACGTCCCGTCCCTCGGAACGGCTCCGGCAAAAGTACCGGATCCGGCCGGTGAAACCAGGGGCGGTGTTTTATTTCCGTGTCGATTTCGACAACCTCACGAGGTGCGAGCTCAGCCTGTTGTGCTTCGGACTGCGGCCGTGGGATTCGTTCCGGCACAAGCTGGGGTTAGGCAAGCCTTTGGGCCTGGGCACCGTGCGGATCGACCCCGTGGGCCTTTTCCTCGTGGACCGGAGAAGCCGCTATTCGGCCGATGGGGTGCGGAAACCCCGTCACGCCCGGGTCTGGGTCGCAGAAGGAGAGGAGGAGGCCGGGTGGCCCGGTCCGTGCCGACCGCCCGGGTGGTGTGCACGCAAAAAGGGGGGAGGTAAC
>CAZBGL010000201.1:0-4834 GCA_964491375.1 uncultured Thermodesulfobacteriota bacterium
TGCCCGGTCCAGGGGCTCGTCGTCCACCCGCGCACCGATCAACTGGGCCACGAGGAGCAGCTTCTGGCGGTTCTCCACGATGCGCGGCTGCTGGGAGACCACTTTCACCTTTCGGGCCGGGCCGTAGCCCGCGTTCTTGACCAGCACACCCAACGTGAACGGAATGGGCGACTCCACCACGTCCGGGGTGAACGGGTCGTCGCCCTGCACGTCCCGGGGCTGGAAGTAGGTGATCTCGAGCTGGGGCTCGGGTTTGACCGTGATCGTGTCCGGTATCACCTGCAGGAGCTCCGGGGGGATGGGCTCGCCGTTCAACGAACCGGCCAACCGCGCCCCCACCCGATAGATCACCCCTTCCGGAGAGGTCCCGCCGGCCGCGATCTTGGGGATGATGAACCACTCGATCCGGGCGGTCTGCCCCGGCCGGATCACCCCGGTGCCGTCGATGGCTTCGATCCCGTTCAGCTTGGGCGGCTGGACGAAGAAGAGCTCCGAGGCGTCGTTCACCTCGTCCTCGGTGCTGAGCTTCGGGTTCTCAAAGGTCAGCTCGGCCGAGAAGTTCGTGATGCTCGCGTCCACCTCGTTGTTGGTGATCTCCAGCGTGGCCAGAAACCCGATCCGCTCCAGGGTGAGCTCCTGGAGGATCTCCATCTTCACCACGGCGCACACCCCCTGGAACTGCTGCGCCGCCCGGGCCGGGAAGGCCCAGAGGAGCAGGAGCGCCGCGAGGCACGCCGTACCGATACCGATCTTCCGCATGGTCGCCCTCATCGCTGCCCCTCCTCCTCCGCCGGAGGAACCGGCTCGGTGACCCGGACCGCGGGCACGGCCGTGGCAGTACCCCGTTCCTGTCTGAGTTTCCAGGTGATCAGATCGTTCTCGCCCGCCCAACACCGCTGGTGGACCAGGGCGTCGTTGGCGAAGTAGCTCCGGTAACCGGCCACGTCCAGGTTGTACACGGTGGCCGGTCGCTCGATCCGCTCGTTGGCCTCCACCACCGCCTGCCGGCCCGGGTACAGGACCAGCACGTCGCCAAAGACCAGATCCCTTGCGGGAATCCATCCCTTCCCGACCACCCAGAATCGGTGCTCGTCCGTGGTCACGAGCCGCCTCAGGCCGCCGGACCCACCCTCGGGCCGGTACAGGAGCTCCCGCACGGTGTCCACCGCGCGTGCGTAGGTCTTCTCCACCGGCGCGGCCGTTCCATCCACGGTCATGACCCGGTCGCCCCGGCGCACCTCCTGGATGGGTTTGACCGACCCGTCACCCATCCGCACCGGCGTGCCCGGGGCGAAACAGGCGGGTGCGCCCGTGTAGCTCGGACTGGGGGACGTGGCGGGCCCGCCTCCGCCTCCGCCTTCGGCGCCGCTTGCGAACAGCTTCGCGATCTCCTGGGCCAGGCAGGAGAACGCGTTCATCACGAGGCCCAGGAGGTCGGTGGGCGCGTTGAGTACGTGGAGCATGGTCAGAAGCCCGGCCGCCACCCCCAGGAGCGCCCCGGCCTCTTCCGGGGTGTAGTAGCACGGCGTACGGCCCTTGAAGATGTTCGCCAGGTTGATCAGGGCGTCGGCCAGCCCCTTGAACCCCCCGGTGGTGCAGTCGAGCCAGTCGACGAACCCGCCCGGGGCACCGGCCTCGCCCGTGTACGTGACCCGGAACGGGATCTCCACGGTCTCGAAGGGGGCCAGTTCCGGCAGGTAGGTGATCAGGGGCTGGAGGGTGGCCCCGCCCACCTGGGCCGAGCTGATCGTCAGCTCCTCGATCCGCACGAGCCCCTTGTTCATGGCCTTCACGGTGAACGTGGCCTCGAACCCCGGCTCCACGTTCCAGAACTCCACGGTGGGCGGGTCGATCACGAGCACCCCCACGGGCACGTGGGTCTCGAAGGTCTGCTCCAGTTTGATCTCGTAACGATCGGTGTAGGCCACCGGAACCACCGAGAAGTTGATGGTCACCAGGCTCCGGACCGGGAACACCTCTTCCACCACGGTCTGGTCGGGCACCACGGTCACCGTGCCGGCCACGGTCTTGTGGCCCGGCGCCACCACCTGGTACGACCACGTGCCTTCCTGGAGGCCGTACACCACGACCTCGCCTTCGGCGTCGGTCTGAACGGGTTCGATCTCCTGCCGGGTTTCGGGCTGGCGCATCCGGATGGTCGCCCCCTCGACCCTCTGGCCAAGGATGTTCGTGACCACGAACTGGACCGCCCCGGTCTGGTCCGAGGTCACCAGCGCGTACAGCCCCAGCTCGAACGCCTGGGCCGGGGCCGTGGTGCCGTCGGACAACGTATAGGTGCCCGTGATCACGATCCGGTCGGTGTGATACCCGAACGCCGCGTCCTCGGGCGGGCTGAAGACCACGTCGAACGTGACGCTCTCGCCCACGTCGATGGTCCCCAGCCGGACCTTGCCGTCCGCATCGCGGGGCAGGTTCGTGCTCATCCACGCCACCTCGGCCGGAAGGGACATCTCGGCGTCCTGCAGGGGTCGGAGCCCCGTGTTCTTCAGGGTGACCGACACGCTCCTCATGGCGCCCCGGTCCACGCTCACGTCCACGTAGCCCACGTCGGGAGACTCCACCGCGAGCACGGGGATCGCCTCGGCCAGTTCCACCGCGGCCCGGAACACCGCCGAGGCGCCCTGGGCCGACACGAACCGGTACTCCACGAAGGCGTTGTCCGGCGCATCGAGGGCTGCGGCGATCTGGAGATCCACGGTCCTACGGGAACCCGCGGGCACCGAGAAGTCCACAAGGTTGGCCGACCCGTTCAAGGTGTCGATGTCCGTCTCGTTGCCTTCCGCGTCCACGGTGTAGGCGCGGAACTGGAGCGTGAACCCGTCCAGGGGCAGGTCGCCCGGGTTGTAGAGCCGGATGTTGAACGCCAGGGTGTCGCCCTTGGCGGTCCGGATCTCGCCCCGGCTCGGGATGGCATAGATCAGGTAGTAGCGGAACCGGTCCTGATCGATGGCGTCGTACACGTCCGGGTGGGCCGCCCACACCATGAACTCGCCGCTCAGGCCCGCGGGCGGCGTGTACTCGAACCGGTAGGAGCCGTCCGCGCCGGTGGTGATCTGCTCGTACCACCGGTAGCCCCGGATCTGGAACCCCAGTTTGAGCGGGGTGTCGGGAAGGGGGGTTCCGGTTTCCCGATCCAGCGCCTGTCCGGTGATCACCACGGTCTCGCCATCGGCGTACAGGTCCTTGTCGGCCTGGGCCGTGCCGTAGTACTCGGACAGGGTGATGCCCGACTGCATGGTGCCGGCGAGCACGCCCGGCACCGAGGGGCCGCTCCCGTAACTCGCCCGCTCCGTGCCGCCCACGAACGTGATCGTGGTGCCGGCCTCCAAAGCCTCGGGCACGAGCACCTGCACGTCCACGCACAGGTCGTCGCCGGGTGCTATGCGCACGTAGGCCGTGGATCCGGAGATGCGCGTCCCCGGCGGGAAACCCCGGAAGTAGGCCTTGCTGATCTCCAGACCCTCGGCGTCGCGGATCGACACGAACAGGTCGCCCGGTTCGGCCCCGCCTCCCCGGGCCACCACTACGTCCATGTCCGCGTGACCGCGGTTGTACAGGCACACCTGTACGGTGCTGTACCCGCCGGCCAGGGGCACGTCGTCCACCGAGAGCTCGGCCATCACGCCCGGATCCTCGGCCCGGCCGAGGACGAACGACCGCTGGTACGTGACCGTCTCGCCCGTGGGGCCGCGCTGGATCAGGCGCACCCTCGCGATCCGGTCGCCGTCCGCCTCGCCCACCGGGACCACCACCGGCTCGGTGTGGACCTCGCCGGGCCCGATGGGGACCTCAAGGTCGAACGCCGTGGCGTACTCTTCGTCGCCGCCCACGGTGGTGCGCACCTCGAGGCGTGCCGGCTCGAACGTCACCGCACCGTCGCGGTTCTCGGCAGACACCGACAACACGTTCAGGTACCGGCTCACCAGCGGCTGCGGGTTTCCGGCCTCGTCCGGGTTGAGCACCAGGTCCAGGCGGATCGGATACAGCACCACCGTGCGCGACGGGCTTTCCTCGCCTGCGGCGTTCACGGCCCGCACGTCGTACTCCACCGCGTTCGCCCCAGAGTAGGTCGTGTCCTCGAAGGTGGTCTCCGCGACCGGTGTGGGGGTCAGGAGCGCGCCGCCCCGGTACACGTTGAAGCCCACCGCGCCCGGGTCGGTGGAGGTCCAGCTCAACACCGGCGCCGTGCCCTGCTCCACGAACACCGAGAGATCGGCCACCGCGCCCACGGTGAGGTCGAACACGGCCGGATCCGAGTGTGCCTCGTTCCCCACGGCGTCCACCGACGCCACGGTATAGGTGTACGTGCCGCCCACCCCGGGATGGTCGGACACCGCCAGCTCCGAGGCCGTCGCCGCGAGCGTACGCACCCGGGCGCCGTTGCGGTACACGGCGTATCTCGACGGCGGCTCGCCGCCGTTGGGCGGATCCCATGCCACCCGTACGCCCCGCTGGCCCAGGGCAACCCGTACGTTCCGGGGCGGAGGAGGCGGTGTGCGATCGGAAAGCCCGGGCACGGGGGCCGAGGGATCGCTCTCGGCCCCGAGCCGCTCGCTGGCCACGGCGTAGCAGTACACGCCGTCGGCCGGCGGGAGGTCCACGTACGAAGGGGTGTCCAGCCCTTCGGCGATCCGCTCGGAAGGAGCCGCGTCGCATGCGCCCGGGCTTCGGAACACCACGTAACCCGTGGCGTCCGGCGAGGGATCCCAGGAAAGCCTCACATGCCCACCGGGAAGGGCCCGGGAACTGAGCCGCGCGGGCGCCGGAGCGGGATCGGGTGCCGACCGGTTGTAGATCTCGAGGCTCGCGCCCT
>CAZBGL010000202.1:0-12063 GCA_964491375.1 uncultured Thermodesulfobacteriota bacterium
CCTGCTCCTCCGGAAGGTGGACGACCCGCGCCTGCGAGGATACCTGGAAACCGTGGCCGGCGGCCTGGAGCGGGCCTCCGAGGTCGTGCGCCAGCTCCTGACCTTCAGCCGGGCCGGGGCCTTCCGACCCGAACGGATGGACGTCAACCAGGCCGTGGAAGAGGCCCTTCGGCTGCTCCGGCCCAGCCTGCAGGAGGTGGAACTCGTCTGGAGACCGGCGCCGGATCTGGGGCGGGTGCGGGGCGATCCCACGCAGATCCAGCAGGCCGTGCTGAACCTGGCCTTGAACGCCGTGGACGCCATGGAGGGGAGAGGCACCCTCACGGTGGAGACGTATCGGGACCCCGCCCGGGGCATGGTGGTGATCGCGGTGGAGGACACCGGCCCCGGCGTGCCCGAGGAGCTGGCCGACAAGGTGTTCGACCCGTTCTTCACCACCAAGGACCCGGCAAAGGGCACCGGGCTGGGCCTGGCCATCGTGTTCGGGGTGGCCGAGCGTCACGGCGGCCAGGTGAGGCTCGTGCGCCCCGAGGCCGGTGGGGCCCGGTTCGAGATCCTGCTTCCGGAATCGGCACCCCGGCCGGGCGCGGGTTCCCGGGCCGGGTCGGTCCTCGTGGTGGACGACGACCCCTTCGTGCTCTCCGTGCTCATCCATGCGGTGCGCGACCTGGGATACCGGGTGCGGGCGGCCCGCTCCGCGGAGCAGGCCCTGGAGATCGCGGCTGGGAGCGAGGAGTCCCTTGCGGGTGCGGTGCTGGACATTCGCCTCAAGGGAATGGACGGGGTGGAGCTGGCCCGACGGCTCACGGAACGGATCCCGGGGCTCCCCGTATTGTTCGTGAGCGGATACCTGGAGGACCGGGCCGCCGAGATCACAGCGCTGGGCTTCCCCCAGCCCCTGGCCAAACCCTTCACCACCGCCCAGCTCGCGGCCCGGCTGGAGGAGCTTTTCCCTCCGCCCAGGGCGGAATCCTCCTGACCCGGGCCTCCGCCCCTTGCGGGGGGGCCGGACCGGGGTACGCTCTAGTGCGTTCCGGCTCCGAGGAGGTCCCCATGTTCCCCCTCCACGAGGCTCCCCTCCCCGTTCCTGAAACCGAAACCACCGAGGCCCACACAGGGATGCATCGGCGGGCGTTCCTTTCCGCCCTCGGGCTGATGGGCGGAGCGCTCTGGGCGGGCCGCGCGTTGGCCGCCCTCCCCTGGTCCCGCCCTCCTGGGCCCGTCACCCCTGAGGACGAGGCGGCCCGGTTCAACAACTTCTACGAGTTTACTTCCAGCAAGACCGACGTGTGGGAACTCGCCGGGAAGCTGCGCGTGCGCCCGTGGGCCGTGGAGATCGCGGGCCTCGTACCCGAGCCCCGTACGGTGGACGTGGACGAGCTCGTCCGCCGGTTCGGGCGGGAGGAGCGGACCTACCGGCACCGGTGCGTGGAGGGGTGGTCGGCTGTGATCCCTTGGGAGGGTTTCTCCTTGCGCAAGCTCGTGGCGTGGGTGCAGCCCCTGTCGTCGGCCCGGTACGTGACATTCACCTCGTTTCTGAACCCGGAGATCGCCCCGGGTCAGGCCCGCTTCCCGGACTGGCCGTGGCCCTATACCGAGGGGCTCACCCTGGCCGAGGCCGTCCACGAACTCACCCTCTTGGCCACGGGGGCCTACGGAAGGCCCCTCCCCAAGTCCATGGGGGCGCCGATCCGGCTGGTGGTGCCGTGGAAGTACGGCTACAAGAGCATCAAGAGCATCGTGCGCATCGCGTTCACCGCGCATCGTCCCCGCACGTTCTGGAACACCCTGGCACCCCACGAGTACGGCTTCTCCTCCAACGTCCTCCCCGGAAAACCCCATCCGCGCTGGTCACAAGCCACGGAGTGGCGGCTCGGCACCGGCGAGCGGCTCCCGACGCTCCCGTACAACGGCTACGGCCCGTGGGTGTCCCGCTTGTACCGGGAAGGTTCCCCATGAGCCCCGGGAGGGTCCGCGGGGAGCGGGCCGAGGCTCGAACACGGCATCTCCATGCCCCCCCTTGCCAAACGGTTCCGGCATGCTATAGTCACCTCGCCCTTGTGCCTTCGGTACACTGTTTGTCGGGGGAAGACGTGGCACTGGCCCTATTCGTTGGCCTGTTTTGGGCTCTCTTGGGGGCAGCCGTTCCCGCTGCGCTCGCAAGTCAAACCCGCGTCGTATCCACCGCCTCACAGCGTCTCGAAATCGGCAGCCCCCTTCCCGCCATCGCCTGGGAGGGCCTGCCCGGGGTCGACCGGGAATACCTCGGCGTGGAGGGTCCCGTGTCCAGCACGGACGACGTGGCCGGCGAGATACTGGTCCTGGAGTTCCTGAACACTCACTGCCAGTCCTGCATGGCCCAGGCCCCGGTCATGCGGGAGCTCCAGATCCTGATCGACACCGACCCGGAGCTCAAGGGGCGGGCGCGGATCCTCGCGATCGCCGAGGGGAACACGGCCGACGAGACCGCCGCGTTCCGCAAACGCTACCGCTTGCCGTTCCCGGTGGTGCCCGACCCCGGGTTTCGGGCGTTCCACGCCTTCGGCAACCCGGGAGGCACGCCGTACACGCTGTTGTGCGTACGGCGCGCCGGCCGTTGGATCGTGGCCACCGAGCACTTGGGGGCCATCACCACGGCGCTCCTCCCCTACTACGACATGAAGCGGTACCGGGGCCTGGACCCGTCGTTGTTCCAGGGCCTGGCCGCGGAGCGCTCGGCCTTTCGGGTGCTGCGCCGCCCTCCGGAGCTCCGGATGCCCGACGCCGAGATCGCCGAGCGCATCCGCCGGGCCCCCCGGTTCCAGGACCAGGACGTGGGGGTGGAACCGCTCGAACTTCCCGGTGCGGGGCGGGCCTGGAGGATCACCGGCACCGGGGGATCCTACTTCGCCCGTCTGTTTTCGGTGGCGCCGGTGTGCGACATCTGCCATGCGCTGCACTTCGTGGCCGTGTTCGACCGTTTCGGCGAGGTGGCCGAGTTCGTGCCCCTCCGCATCACAAAGTTCGGCAACCAGGAACTGTCGGCGGAGGAGGTTGCCTTTCTGCGCAGCCGCCTCCTGGGATTCTCGGGGTTCCGGCCTCGGATGTTCGACCCGGCCGCGGACGCCGTCACCGGGGCCACCATGTCCAGTTCGCTCGTGTTCGATGCGCTTCGCAACGCCGGGGCCTTTCTCCAGGCCCTGATCGACGAGGGCTTGGTCGTACCGTAGCGAGACCCGGACCCATCGCAAAGGAGGTGCTCCATGAAACGTCCAGCCGATCCCGTTCGCAGACGGTTCCTGTCGGGCGTGCTGGCCGGGCTCGGGGCCCTGGGCCTGGCGCGGCGCGCGCGCGCCAGGCCGCGGCCCGAACCGGGCCGAGAGACCCTGTTCCGTCGCACGCCGCACGTGGAAACCTACTACCGGACCCTGGAGGACTGAGGAGGGAGGTGCCGCCATGAGAATCCGCGTACGACGCCACGCACCGTCCCGGAAGGCCCGAGGGCCGGCCCGGATGGACCGGCGGGGCTTCCTGAAGGCTACCGGCGTGGGGCTTGCGGCCGGCGCGGCCGCCGGCACCACCGCCGGGTTCGTGCGCCGGGCCCGGGCCGGCGAGAAAAGCCCGTATCCCGGTGCCAAGCGGGTCAAGACCGTGTGCACCCACTGCTCCGTGGGCTGCGGCATCATCGCCGAGGTCCAGAACGGCGTGTGGGTGCGGCAAGAGATGGACCTGAACCATCCCATCAGCCGGGGGAGCCTGTGCTGCAAGGGCGCGAGCGTCCGGGACACGGCCATGAGCGACCGCCGGCTCCGCCACCCCATCAAGCTGGTGAACGGCCGGTGGCAGAAGATCTCCTGGGAGCAGGCCCTCGACGAGATCGCGGAGCAACTGCTCAAGATCCGCAAGGAGAGCGGCCCAGACAGCGTGTTCTGGATGGGCTCGGCCAAGATGTCCAACGAGCAGTGCTACCTGTTCCGCAAAATGGCCGCGATGTGGGGGACGAACAACGTGGACCACCAGGCCCGTGTCTGACACAGCACCACGGTCGCCGGTCTGGCGAACACGTGGGGCTACGGGGCCATGACCAACCACCTCAACGACATCCGCAACGCCCGATCCATCATCATGCTGGGCTCCAACGCGGCAGAGGCCCATCCCGTGGCCATGCAGCACATCCTGGCCGCCAAGGAGAAGAACAACGCGCCCCTCATCGTGGTGGATCCCCGGTTCACCAAGACCGCCGCCAAGGCCGACGTGTACGTGCGCCTGCGCTCGGGCACGGACGTGGCGTTCGTGATGGGTTTGGTGCGGGAGATCGTGAAGAACGGCTGGCACGACAAGGCGTTCATCGAGAAGCGCACCTTCGGGTTCGAAGAGGTGATGAAGGTGGCCGACCGCTACACCCCCGAAGAGGTGGAGCGGGTCACCGGGGTCGCACCCGAGCTCCTCAAGAGGGTGGCCAAGCTGCTCGCGGACAACCGGCCCGGAACCCTCATCTGGTGCATGGGCGGAACCCAGCACTCCAACGGGAACAACGTCACCCGCAGCTACTGCATCCTGCAGCTCGTGCTGGGCAACATGGGCAAGGCCGGGGGCGGGGCCAACGTGATCCGGGGCCACGACAACGTGCAGGGTGCCACCGACATGTGCATCCTGTCCAACAGCCTCCCCGGGTATTACGGGCTGTCGGACGGCGCGTTCAAGCACTGGGCGAAGGTGTGGGGGGTGGACTTCGAGTGGCTGATCGACCGGTTCGATCGCGCCTACGACAAGAAGCAGCACAACAAGAAGGGCTTCACCATGGCCCGGTGGTACGAGGGGGTGCTCCAGCCCAAGGACAAGATCGACCAGCGCGACAACATCCGGGCCCTGTTCTACTGGGGCATCGCCATGGAAAGCCAGAGCCAGATGCACAAGGTCAAGAAGGCCCTGGAGAAGCTGGACCTTCTGGTGATGGTGGATCCGTTCGTGCCCTCGGCCGCGGTGGTGCCCGACCGGAAGAACAACACCTACGTGCTGCCGGCCTCGACCCAGTACGAAAACGAGGGTTCGGTCACGGCCACGGCCCGCCAACTCCAGTGGCGCTACCCGGTGCTCGAGCCCCTGTACGATTCCCGACCGGACCACTGGATCATGTTCGAGCTCACGAAGCGGCTCGGGTTCGGCAAGCAGTTCCGGGGCAGGATCCAGAAGTGGCCCGAGGACTGCGTGAACGAATGGCGTGCGGGGCTCCAGACCATCGGATACCTGGGCCAGACCGTGGAGCGGATGAAGCGCCAGCGGGACAACGCCCACACCTTCGACCTGGTGACCCTGAAGGCCAACGGGGGACCGTGCGACGGCGAGTACTACGGGCTGCCCTGGCCGTGTTGGTCCACGGAGCATCCTGGCACTCCGATCCTCTACGACATGTCCAAGCCGGTGATGGAGGGCGGGCTCCCGTTCCGGGCCCGGTTCGGCACCGAGTACAAGGGCCGGGACCTCCTGGCCGCCAAGGGCGTCACCATGCCCGGCAGCCAGGCCGACGGTGGCTACCCCGAGTTCAAGGACATCGTGCCCGGGACCAACTGGAAGACCGACCTCACGAACAAGACCATCGAAGCGGCCCTCGAGAAGGGCATGGCCCCGTTCGGCAACGCCCGCGCCCGGATGTACGTCTGGACGTTCCCCGATCCGGTTCCCATTCACCGGGAGCCCATCCACACGCCCCGGCCGGATCTCATCGCCGACTACCCGACGTACAAGGACAAGAAGCTCCTCTACCGGTGCTTCACGCCGTTCGAGGGCGTGCAGAGCGCCGAGGCGTGCAAGGAGTATCCCCTCATCCTCACCACGGGGCGCATCGTCCACCACATGGGGGGCGGGGCGCTGACCCGGGCCAACCGGTGGTTGTCGGAGCTCGCGCCCGAGATGTACGCGGAGGTCAACCCGAAGACCGCCAACGACTACGGCCTTCTGGACGGGGACTGGATCTGGGTGGAGAGCCCCCAGAAGGGGAAGATCAAGGTCCGGGTCAAGATCACCCGCAGGGTGGACCCCTACACGATCTTCCTGCCCTACCACTTCGGCGGGGTGTTCGAAGGGGTGAGCCGCATCGACCGGTTCCCCGAGGGCACGGCCCCATACGTGGTGGGCGAGTCGGCCAACGTGGTCACCAACTACGGCTACGACATCGTGACCCAGATGCAGGAGACCAAGACGGGTCTGTGCCAGATCCGCAAGGCCTAGGAGGTGCCCCATGGCGAGGCTCAAGTTTCTGTGCGACGCGAACCGGTGCATCGCCTGCGACGGGTGCACCGTGATGTGCAAGAACACCAACGACGTCCCCCGGGGCACCTTCCGCCGCCGCGTGGTCACCATCCGCGAGGGACAGGACGGAGAGGCGAGCATCTCGATCGCGTGCATGCACTGTTCCAACCCGCCCTGCGCGGCGGTCTGCCCGGTGGAGGCCTTCTACCAGCGAGACGACGGCTTGGTGCTCCACTCCAAGGACAAGTGCATCGGCTGCGGGTACTGCCTGTTCGCCTGCCCCTTCGGCGCCCCCAGCTTCCCCACGGGCTCGCCGTTCGGAGCCAAGGGCGTCATGGACAAGTGCACGTACTGCGCGGGCGGTCCCGAAGAGGACTTCTCCGAGGCGGAGCGGCGGAAGTACGGCTCGAACCGCATCGCCGAGGGGAAGCTGCCGGCCTGTGCCACGGCGTGCGCCACCAAGGCGCTGCTGGCGGGCGAGGCCGACGAGATCGCCCGGATCTTCCGGAAACGGGCCATGGAGCGGGGCTCCGAGGCCAACGCCTGGGGCTGGAAACGAGCCTACGGAAAGACGCTGTAGGGTCCGCCGGGGCGGGCCGGCCGGCCCGCCCCGGCAGGGCTTGAACGCTCGAAGCCCGCTCGGCCCCTGGGGCGCCCCGCGACGAGCCGTGGCAACGCGCGAGTCCGCCGCGGGACCGGGTTCCGGGTTGCCAGGCTCGGGCAAGGGGTCCCGCCCGCGGGAAAGGGGCTGCGGGAGCGGCTCTCCGGCCGCGAAGTTCCGTGATGGGCGATCGACCCGAGGTGGTCGGTGACCGAATCTCAGCGCACACCTGACCGCCCGCCGGCGGCGGTGGACCACCGCCTCGGCGGCGGCAACGCGAGGAGATTTCGAGGCCTTCTGGCCTTCCAGCCTTCTGGCGTCCTGGCTAGACGACGCGGAGGTCTTCTCTTGAGGAGGGCGCCCATGGTGCGCAACCGATGGCTTCCCCGGTTGGTGGCCGCGCTGGTCCTGGGGACAGGCGTGGCGGGCGTCGTTCCCGCCGGTTTCGGGGCGCCGCCGGCCGAGCCGGAGCGGGCCGAAGGGCGATATCCGTACCTCTCGCCCCGGGAGGGGACGAACCCCCTGGTTGCCCGCTGGATCGGGCTGGCCCGGGCCATGCCCGACTGGAAGGACAAGGCCAAGGCGGCCCACTACCGGTTCCCCGCGGGCAAGGAAGGCCGGCGGTGCGACCAGAAGGACTGCCATCCCGGCTTCCGCGATACCTATGTGGAACGGTTGCTGGGCCTCGGCGAAGGACCCGAGCGCCAAAGCGCACGGGAGCGCCGCCAGGGCCTGGACCGGTGCGGCGACTGCCACACCTACCGGGACATCCGGCAGCGCACGGCGGCCTGCCGGCTCCATTTCGACCAACCCGAGCGGGTGGGGTGCACGGGCTGCCACCTGGAGGGCGACAAGGTGCTCGTGGCCCAGGGGGAGGCCAAGACGATCGTGCCGCGGCGCGTGTCGCCCCTTCGGGCCTGGCCCTCCCACGAGCTCACCCGGGAGGAGAAGGCCATGCCCTGCGACCGGGCATGCCACGCCCCCGACAACCCCTACGGGGTGGAACGGGTCTGCGCCGAATGCCATGGAAAGGGCAAGTTGGAGGTGGCCAGGTACACCGCGCCGGGCGTGCTCGTGCACGCCACCGACCCGGCGAGCTTCTGGCCCCGGCTCACCAACGCCTTCTTCGTGGGGCTCACGGTGGTGGTGTCCGGGGTCCTGGTGGTCTACGTGTTCCTGGATGCGGTGCGTTCCCGGAAGCCTCCCCGAGGGGGCTCCGGGGGCTGAGGGATGGAACGACGGCGGGTCCGGTTGCGGGAGCGGGTCTCAGACTCCGTGACGGTGACACGGTGACCCGGTTGTCCGTGGCGCGGCAACCGGTGGTGGCGAGTCGGCCCGGGGCGTTCGTCCGGGCGGGGTGCCCTTGCCCCGCCTCGGAGGGTCCCCGGGGGCTGGGACGCCCGAACGAAATCCGGCCCCCCGGCCTGGGGAACACACCCGTGGAGGCAGGGCTGGAAGGCCAGGGAGCTGGAACGCTGGAGAACGGCAGGCCTGGGCACACGAACCTGGGCCGCAGGCCCCAGAGCCTTCCGGCCCTCTAGCGTTCCAGCCGAAATCACCGAGGAGGGCGGACTGTGAAGAGCGTGGAAGTGCAGCGCTTTCCCAGGACATTCGTATGGCAGCACGCGGTGCTGATGGTCACGTTCACGTTGCTGGCCGTGACCGGGATGCCGCTCAAGTGGCACTGGTGGGGAGTGATCCGGGTGTTCGGCGGGTTCGAGGTGGTGCGCTGGATCCACCGCGCCTCGGGCGTGGTGATGCTCGCCCTGGGCGTGTTCCACGTGGCCTACGCCCTGGGCGACCAGGTGCGCTCGGGCCGGCCCGGGGGTCTCTGGCCCACGCTGCGGGACGTGCGCGATGCGTTGCACGACGCCCGTTTCCTGCTGGGACTCGAACGCGAGCGGGCCCGGTATCCGCGGTACAGTTACGTCAACAAGTTCGACTACTGGGGGGCGTTCTGGGGCATCGCGGTCATGGCGGCCAGCGGGCTGGTGCTGTGGTTCCCCCGCGGGTTCTCCGACACATGGATCCACGCGGCCTACCTGGCCCACACCGACGAAGCCCTGCTCGCCGTGATCGCCATCTTCATCTGGCACGTCTACAACGTGCACACCCTTCACGGCAAACCCCGGTTCAACCGGGTGTGGCTCACCGGCAAGATCCCCCTGGACGAACTGAAGCACGAGCACCCCGAAGAGTACGAAGAACTCGTGCGACAGGGACGCCTCCCGCAAGGCTCCTGATCCATGGACGTGCTGCTGTGCACCTGCAACCGGGCGGTGGCCCTGGACCTCCGGGGGGTGTCCCGCCGTCTGGGCGACGGCGGGACGCGGGTGCGCGTGTACCAGGCCCTGTGCCGGTCCGCATCCGAACCGCCCGAACCGTCTCCAGAGGGGGTGTTCGTCGGGTGCCGCCGGGCGACGGGCCCGCTTCGCGCCGCCCTGGAGGAGGCGGGCGTCCCCCCTCACCGGATCGTGGCCTGGGATCTGGCGGACGCCCTGCGGGGGGTTCCGGGGGAGCGGGCGGCCGAGGTGGCCGCGGCGGCTGCGCGGGCGGCCCGAGTCCTCGCCGAGCAGGCCCACCCCGCTCCAACCTGGACCGTACCGGTCGGGCCCCGGATCGTGGTGGCCGGGCCCGGGTCCAGGCCGGTGGCCGAGGCCTTGGCCGGGCACCTGGACGTCCTGTGGGTGGCCCCGGATGCCTCCTCGATGGGGACCGGGTTTCGGGTCTATCCCGGGCGGGTCGCCGGCGTGGAGGGCACCCTGGGGGGGTTCCGCGTCACCGTGGAGGGCCCGAGCCCGGTGGACCCGTGGCTGTGCGTGTCCTGCATGGCGTGCCGCAAGGCGTGTCCCACCGATGCCCTGGACGCAGCGCTCCGGATCGATCCGGAGCGCTGCGACGGGTGCGGCCGCTGCGAAACGGCCTGCGCCGCCGTGGGGGCCCTGGACCTCGGGCGGGATCGCGTGGAGGTGGCGGCAGACCAGGTGCTGTGGATCGGTGGGGGCGGTACGCCCCGGCCCGGCCTGTACACCCCGGGGGATCCGGGGCGGGCTTGGAGCGCGGTGACCGAGATCGCCGCCGTGTCCGCTTGCGGCGAGGTGGAGGCAGGGGCCGCGGTGGGCCCGGGCGGGGGGCCCTGCGCGGCCGGTCGCCCGGGCCTTTCGGGATGCGCGCTTTGCCGGGAGGCTTGCCCTACCGGTGCCGTGGAAGTGGCCGGGCCGGGCCCGCCCGATCTCGACCACGGCAGGTGCACCGGTTGCGGCTCCTGCGCCGGGATCTGCCCCACGGGCGCCCTGGAACCGCTGCCCTGGGGCCGCGCAGCCCTCGGCCGGGCCGTCGGGGCGCTGGGCCGGGCCCGCGTGGGCGTTGCCTTCGTCTGCGAACACGCCCGCCCACCGGAGCCGGGATGGGGCGGGGTGCCGGTCACCCTGCCCCACCTGGGGCTTCTCTCCTGGATGCACCTGGTGGCCCCCCTGGCGGCCGGGTCCCCGGGGCTGGGGGTGTTTCCCTGCGCGGTGTGTGCGGAACCGCTCGGCGAGGCGATCCGGCTCGCTGAGTCGGCCCTCGTGCGGGCCGGCATGGGGGGCCGTGTCGCCCGGGGCGCGATCCCGGCGCCCTCCCCCCCCGCCCGACCGTGGGGGGACGACCTGCCCTGGGAGGACTCCCTGGCCTGCCGGGCGGCCCTGCTGCTGCCCCTGGTGCGGGAACACCCGGGGGGGAAGCCGCTCCCCGGGCCCTTCGGCCGCGTTGAGGCGGCCGGTTCCGGGTGCACGGGATGCGGCGCCTGCGCGGAAGTATGCCCCACAGGGGCCCTGCACGGAGAGCCGGACCGCCCCGTGGTGTACGAGACCGAGGTCCGCTGTACGGGGTGCGGGCTGTGCGCCGCCGCATGCCCCGAGCACGTGCTCCGGGTGGAGTCGGGGCTGCGCTGGGAGGCGGCTGTGTTCGAGCGCCGGATGCTGGTCCGGGCGCACGCCCACGCCTGCCCGCGGTGCGGCCGGGTGTTCGCCACCCGCGAGGCCCTGGCCGCGGTTCGGGCCCGGCTGGGCGACCGGTTCCCCCGCGTTTCGCCGCTCTTGTTGGAGCTGTGCCCGGACTGCCGGGTCGTGGAGGCGCTGAAGGATGCCTGAGGAGACGCCCTTCCCCCTGGGGTACGGAACCGCAGCCCGGTGGCTCGGCGACCCCCCGCCCGAGGCCGACCTGGCGGCGATCCTCCAAAAGAGCGACCCGCCGCAGGTCCTGGTGTCCGGGGGTGCACGGGCCGCATGGGACGCCCTGAAGGCGTTCGTCGGCTCCCGGGGGGCGGGGCAGGCCGCGCGCGACGCGGCCGAAGCCCATTGGGCCCTGCTCCAGGATCCGTTCGGCCCGCGCCTCAACCCCTATGCCAGCGTGTACCTGGACGGGGCTCGCCTCGGGCCGGCCCTGGTGGGGTTCCGGGCGTTCCTGAAGCGGTGGGAGCTGGTGCCCGACCGCGAACGTTACCGCGACCTCGAGGACCACGCGGCGTTCCAGCTGGACTGCCTGGCTTGGCTCGGATCCGAGGCCGAACGGGACGGAAAGTGGGCAGGAGCGTACCGGGAGTGCCTGGAGAGGCACGTGCTCCCGTGGATGCCCCGCTTCCTGGCCGACCTGGCGGCCGAGGACCGCCGCCTCCCCCGGGGCGGATTCTACGCGCCCCTCGCCCAACTCGTGTCCGCCTGGCTCGCCCACGACGCCGCCGCCCTGGGGGTCGGGGTGGTGCCGGGCGCAGGCCCCTTGGGGAAACCGCCCCAGGGGCCTCCTCTCTCGTAACTTCGGCTGGAACGCTAGAAGGCCAGAAAGCTGGGACGCCGGAATGCCTTCCAGTGCTCCGGCTTCCTCGCGTTCCAGTCGGTTCCGAGGCCGTTCGCTGACAGCCGTTACCGTCTTCCGTGGGCCTTCTGGCCTTGTCCGATGGCAGCTCCGGTAGCCCGCAAGGCGGCCTGTTTGCAGAAAGTGACGTTGCGTGATTCGTTTCAGGGGTGGGCCCGGGCGCGCGCGGGGCGTTTTCCCTCTTCGCCCGTCGAGGGGGCAGGACCGAGGCGAAGGGGTCTGGTCTTCCGGCCGCGTGCGCGAATCCGAGCCCCCCGGGCTGGTTGGGAACGGCCCGTTCGATCCGCACGGGTCCGGGAGGGCCCCCTGCGAGGCGCGGGCGCGGGTGTGGGAGGCGGTGCCTCAGGCGGGCCGGTCTATGGCTCCTCCACGGCTGCCTCGGC
>CAZBGL010000203.1:0-9409 GCA_964491375.1 uncultured Thermodesulfobacteriota bacterium
ACGCGTCGGTCAGCAGGGCGTCCCCGGCCAGGATCGCCATGCCTTCGCCGAACACCTTGTGGTTCGTGGGCTTGCCCCGCCTCAGGTCGTCGTCGTCCATGGCCGGCAGGTCGTCGTGGATCAGGCTGTACGTGTGCACCATTTCCAGGGCCGCGGCGAACGGCACCGCCGCTCCGGCGTCGCCGCCTGCCGCCTCGGCCGCGGCAAACGCGAACGCCGGCCGGATCCGCTTCCCCCCGGCGAACACGCTGTAGCGCATCGCCTCGAACAGGGGCCGGGGGAACCGGTCGGCGGGCGGAAGCACCCGGTCCAGGTAGGCGTCCACGGCGGCGCGGCAGCGCTCCAGGTAGGCCAGTACGTCCATCTGGGGTCAATCCTCGGGGGCCAGGGGTTCGGTGGTCAGGGAGCCGTCGGGACTTTCCCGTAGCACCTCGATGCGCCGCTCCGCCTCGTCCAGCCGCCGGTGGCACTCCCGGGCGATCCGCACCCCCTCCTCGTACAGGCGGATCGAGGTCTCCAGGTCGGCCTCCCCCGCTTCCAGCGCCCGGACGATCTCCTCCAGGCGGGCCATGAGGTCCTCGAACTTGGATCCGGTCTCGGGCACGATGCGACTCCTCGGTGCGTGGGATCCTGGATTATTCCCCCCGGCCACCGGGTCCCGTCAAGCCATGGTTTCCCGTTCCGGCCACCTGGATCAGGCTCAGGGGATCCACCTTGACCCCGGCGACGTACACGCCCCAGTGAAGGTGGGGGCCGGTGGACCGGCCCGTGGAGCCCACCGTGCCCAGCACGGTTCCGGCCCGTACGCGCTGTCCCTCCTCCACCGACAGCGAGTCCATGTGAAAGTACGCGGTGTAGAGGCCCAGGCCGTGATCCAGGAACACGGTGTTTCCCGTATAGTACAACTCTCGGGCCAGGGCCACCCGCCCGGAGGCGGCCGCCCGGACGGGGGAGCCGCGGGGTGCCGCGATGTCCAGCCCGGTGTGGTATCCGCGGGGCGTGCCATTGTACACCCGCCGGACGCCGAACGGGCCCGACACCGGCCCCCGGGCCGGCAGCGAGAACCCGTTCGACCAGAGCCGCCGGGGCGTGATCGTCCCGAGCACCGCCCGGATCAGCCGGGCCTCCCGCCGCGCCCGTTCGGCGTCCTCGCCCTTGGGATGCACCATACGGGGGTCCACCCGGATCTCCTGGATCCCGTAGGGCCGCGAACGCACCTCGATGCGGGCCTGTGCGACGAGCTGCCCCGCTCGGTCCACCACCTGCACCGTGCTGGCCCCGGGCGAAAGGTCCCGGTCCACCGCCCCGAACCCCTCCCACGAGCCGTCCCCCGACGGCCACAGGGGGAACTCCCGGTCCCCCAGCCGGAGGCGGCAGGGGCAGGTCCGTGTTCCGCCCTCCAGGCGCACCCGGAAGATCTCGCCCGGGGCCGGTGTCCGGGGCTCCACGTGCACGGCCGGGGCGGCCCCGGCCCATGCGGCCCACAGGACCGCCACCCCGGCGACGGCACGCTGAACCGAGCGTTTCACGGCGGTTCCTCCCCGGCCAGGACGGCCCGCAGGTCCGAGCGGAGCCGCTCGATCCGACCGGGATCGGTCAACTTCTCCCCCTTCAGGGTGCGCACGTAGAAGGCGTCGGCGACCTGCCGGATGTTGGTCGCGATCTTGGCGATCTCGATGGTCAGGTCGTGCCGGGCCAGCGTGGTGGCCACGTCATGGAGCAGGCCCAGCCGGTCCGGGGCCCGCACGTCGATCACGGTGAACCGCCGGGACGCCCGGTTGTCCACGGAGACGCGGACCGGGGCCCGCGGAAGCGGCCTGCGGACCCCGGGGCGGCGCCTCAGCCGTGGGGCCACCGCCTCTTCGAACGAAACGCGCCCGGTCAGCACGTCCCGCAGGGTGGAGAGGCACCCTTGCCATCGCACCGGGTCGGGCCGCGCCGGGCTCAGGTGAAACACGTCTATCACCCACCCGTCGGGACGACTGTTCAGCACGGCGGACAGGATGTTCAACCGGTACGCGGCCACGACTCCGGCCACGTGTGCGAACAGCCCCGGCCGGTCGCGCGCCACCAGGATCGCCTCGGCGTATCCCTCCTCCGGGACCTCCCGGAGCCGCACCACGGGCTCGTCCCGGCGCCGGGCGAACGCCTCCAGGTGGCGGAGGAGGGCGTCCACCGGATTGGCGAGCAGGTACCGGGGTTCCCCCGCCCCGGCGAGAAACGCCTCCACGTCCGCCTCGGGCACCCTGCCCCGGGCGGCCTCGCGCACCCGCGCGCACACCTGCCGGACCCGCTCGGGATCCTCGCCCCGGGGCCGCTCCCCCCCGGCCTCCAGGAACGCACGGGCCCGTTCGTACAGTTCGCGGAACAGCAGGTCCTTCCAGTCGGTCCACGCGCCCGGGCCCACGGCCCGGATGTCGGCAAAGGTGAGCAGGTACAGCAGGTCCAGCGACTCCTCGTCCCCCACCCGTTCGCAGAAGTCCGCGATCAGGTCCGGGTCGTGGAGGTCCCTTCCCTGTGCGGTGTGGGACAGGAGCAGGTGGTTCCCCACCAGGAACACCAGGTACTCCCGGTCCTCGCGTGCCAGGCCCATGCGGTCGGCCACGGCCAGGGCCAGCTCGGCCCCCCGGCGCTCGTGTCCCCCGCCCTCCCCCTTGCCCACGTCGTGGAGCAGGGCCGCCAGGTACAGGATGTCCCGGTGGCGGACCCGGCGGATGAGCTCGGTGAGCAGGGGATAGTCCCGCGCGTACTCCCCGCGGGCCAGGCGGCGCAGTTCCTGCACGGTGAACAGGCTGTGCACGTCCACCGGGAACACGTGATACAGGTCGCGCTGGGCCCGGCCGTGGATCCGGCCGAACTCCGGGATGAACCGGTCCAGCAGCCCCACCTCGTGCATGTTCATGAGGGTCGTGGCCACCCGCCGAGGGTGGCGCAGGATGCGGAAGAAGGTCTCCACCGCATCTGGGTCCCTGCGGAACCGGTCGTCCACCACGTCCAGGTGGTCCCGGACCACCTCCAGGGCCTGGGGGGAGAGCTCCGCGTGCAGTTCCTGGGCCGCCTCGAACGCATGGAGGAGAACCAGGGGCCGTTCGCGCACCCCCTGGGCCTCGAGGTAGATCTCGCCGTCGTGCACGGCCACGCCCGGCGCCCGCCACGGCCGCCAGGCCGAGCGCGCCGCCCCGTCGGGTCGGAGGGCCCGGCGGATGACGGCCCGGGAGAAGTGCCGGACCCGGCTGGCCGAGGCGTGATAGGTCTGGAGGAATCGCTCCACCCCGGGGATCGCCCCTTCGTCCCGGAACCCGAACGCAGGGGCGGCCTCGTCCTGCTGCTCGAAGGTGAGCCGGTCCTCCCGGCGGCCGGCGCTCAGGTGCAGATGGGTCCGGACCCGGAGAAGGAAGTCCCGGGCGGCCTCGAGCGCCCGGATCTCGGACGAGGGCACCCTGCCGCGCGACGCGATCTCCTCCAGGGTGCGGGAGCCGAACCGGACCTTGGCCAGCCAGTACGCGGTGTGGATGTCCCGGAGCCCCCCCTGCCCCTCCTTCACGTGGGGTTCCAGGACGTAGACGGTGTCGCCGTACCGCCGGTGCCGGGCCTCCATCTCCCGCACCTTGGCCTCCAGGAAGGCCTCCACGTCCCGTCCCAGGATCTCGTCCCGGATCACCTCGGCCTCCAGACGATCCCAGATCCGACGGTCCCCGGTCACGGGCCGTGCCTCGAGCAGGCTCGTGCGGCTCCGCAGGTCCTGGCGGGCCACCCGGAGGTTGTCCTCCACCGTGCGGCCCACGGCCTGCACGTCGAACCGGGCATCCCAGAGGGGATACAGTAGGGCCTCCACCACCGGCTCGAGCCCGGGGATGGTCTCGTCGTGGAGCACCATCAGGTCCAGGTCGGAGTACGGGGCCAGTTCCGCCCGGCCGTAGCCGCCCAGGGCCACCAGCGCAAGCCCCCGGGGCTCCAAGCCGAACGGGTCGAGCACCCCGTGGAACAGGGCCGCCAGGATGTGGTCCACGAGTCCGGTCCAGAGGGCCACCACCTCTTGGCCGCCGGCCCCCGCCCGGTGCCGCTCGGCCACCTCGGACCGCGCCGCTTCCGCCAGGGCGGCCACCCGCGCGGACCGGGTTCCGGGCTCCGCCAGGAAGTCCCGCAGGTCGGGGTCGGGCGCCGGGCGGCCGTGCGCCCGGGCGAGGAGTCGGCGGGCGGTGTCCCGGTCCGTGGCCATCAGCCCCCCTTCACGAACCGCTCGACCCCGGCGGCCAGGGCCTCGGCCAGGCGCCGCCGGTAGCGGCGGTCGGCCAGGCGCCGCCCCTCGCGGGGGTGGGTGATGAACGCAGTCTCCACCAGCACCGAGGGCATGACCGCGCCGGCGAGCACGTAGAACGGCCCGCGCTTGACGCCCAGGTCCCGGACCGGGCCGTAGGTCCGGGACAGCTCGGCCACCACGCTCTCCTGGATCATCCGGGCCAGCCGCCGTGAGTCCTCCACCTTGGCCGCCAGCACCACGTCCGCCAGGATGTGCTCCATCTCGGCCAGGTCCTCCTCGCGCCCCATGTTCTCCCGGGCCGCCAGGCGGCGCGCCGCCCGGTCCGAGGCGCGGCTGAGGTAGTACGTCTCCACCCCCTGGGCCCGCCGGGAACGGCTCGCGTTGGCGTGGATCGAGATGAACAGGTCCGCGCCGAAGGCGTTGGCGATGGCCGTGCGTTGCTCCAGGGAGAGGTACCGGTCCCGGTCCCGGGTGAGCCGCACCCGGCAGCCCAGGCGTTTCCGAAGGAGCTGCGCCAGTTCCCGTGCGATGGCCAGGGTCACGTCCTTCTCCCGGAGCCCGCCGGGACCAATGGCCCCGGGATCCCTGCCGCCGTGACCCGGATCGATGACGATCCGCAGGTCGGCGGACGGCGGCCTGGAGTCCTTGCGCAGGATCTCCGCCACCACGTCCCGCCCTGGGCTCCCGGCGGGACGGGAGAACACGTCCAGGACCAGCCGGGGCGGGCCCTCCAGGGGGAACACCCGGTGCATCACCGGGCCCTCCAGGTCCAGGACCACCCGGACGGTGTCCCGGTCGTGCTGGGCGGCGCGTACCTGGCGGATCACGCCGTCCCCCACGGGGGTGCACCGGGGGCATCCCGGTCCGATCCGGGCCGGGGTGAGGTCCACGAACAGCCGGGCGGGGCGCCCTGCCGCCGGGTCTGCCGGCAGGGTCCGCACCCGGTAGGCCGGGTTCCGGGACAGGTCCACCACCACCCGGGTGTACTCGGGCCACGACCACGACCGGACCCCTTGGACCCGCGCGGGCCTTCCGAGGTTCCGCAACCTCCGACGCGCCACCGGGGCCATGTCGCCCCCGGGCACGGACTCGAGGATACGGCGGTACCGCCGGCGCGCCCCACCGGTGTCGCCCCGCGCCTCCAGCAGCCTCCCCGCCCGCAAGAGGGCGTCGTCCGCGAGGTTGGAGCCCGGGTACTCGCGGGCCAACCGGTCGTAGGCCTCGATCGCCGCCTTCCGGTCCCCGTCTCCCGCGGAAAGGGCGGCCGCCCGTTCCCGGCAGATCCCCACCATGTAAAGGGCGTCGTCCGCCTTGGCCGAACGGGGGGCCTCGTCCGCCACCCGGAGGAACAGCCGGGCCGCCTCGCGCCAGGCCCCGGCCTCCAGGGCCCCCTCCCCTTCGGCCTGAAGGGCCCGGTATCGGGCCCTGGCCGCCTCGTAGAGGGCGGCGCCCGGGTCCGGGCCGGGCCGGGCCGCCCCCACGGCCGCGAAGGCCGATAGAGCGAGCGCGGCCATCCGGACGCGCCTCACGGCAGCACCCCCTTCCAGGCCCCCAACCGGCCCAGGCCCTTCAGGTTCACGGTGACGAAGTACCGTCGTTCGTCCCGGTCCTCGTCGGGCCGGAGGATACGGGAGTAGGTCGCCAGGAACTCCCAGCACGGATGGTCCACGGACAGCCCGTACACCTCCTCCAGGGCCCGCCGGTCCCGGAAGCTGTAACGGTTCCGGTACTGGAGCCGGGCCATCCGGCCCAGCGGCACGGAGACGCCCGCGTCCAGGTAGCGGGACCGGCCGGCCTGCACCCGGTACCGGCCGATCAGTCTCCATCCCCCGGGCCACCGGCCGTCCACCCCGGCCGACCAGCGGGACCCCGTGCCCGTTTCCAGGTCCGCCTCCCCGTCGGCCGACACCCTCCATCCCCGCCCCGGCGTCCAGAACGCCTCCCACCGGAGGGGAAGCCAGCGGCCCGCTTTCAGGTCCCGCCCGCCCTCCAGGTCCAGCCCGGCCACACCGGCCAGATCCCGGGCCCGGACCCACCGGGTCTCCAGGGTGCCGAGCAGTTCCAGGCGGCTTCCGAATCGGTCCTCCTGGTCGAACAGCGGTGTGGCCCCTCCCCCGCGGGGAGCGTCCTCCCAGTACAGGCGCACCGCCGGGTCCACCGTGTGGATCCAGCCCCCCCAGCGCCTCCAGGGGCTCGCCCCGGCTGAAAGCTCCCCGCGGGGAGCCCCCCGGGCCGAGGTCTCCCCGCCCACCCGGTACAGATTCTGGCGGTACCCGGCCCGGCCCGCGAGGCCCACCGGCCCCAGGGAGAACCCGGCGCCCACGCCGGGATCCAGGACGACGCGGTCGCCGCGGTCTCCCTGGGACCGCCAGAAACGCGTCCAGTCGGCCCGGGGTTCCCACACCAGCGGCCCGGCCAGGGGAACCTCCCGGCCCGCGAGGCCCGCCCGCGGAAGGATCTGGAGCCGCTCCGCCTGGACGTCGTCCAGGGCCTGGAGATACCGGGCCAGCACGAACCCGGTGCCCGGTTCCCCGTCCCGCGTGAACAGCCCATACGACTCGAGCCGCTGGGCCTGCCGGTCCTCCAGGGTGTCCGCCAGTTGCCGCCGGTAGGCGGTGTCGCCCTCGTACTCGACCCGCAGGGCCAGGCGGGTCCGGGCGTCGAACCGGCTCCTGTGGCGGAGGGCCACCGCGTAGCGGTCGCCCCGGTCCACCCGGTCCCGGAAGTGTTCCACGTTCAGGCGGCCCCGGTGCCCCCCGGCCGGCGCATAGCGGATCTCGAGGCCCTCGCCCCATCCCCTGCGGCTGCGGTGCTCCACCCGGACCGTGGCGTCCCACCAGTCGGCCGGTGCCCAGTAGTAGCGCAGAAGCCAGCGGATGCCCTGCCGGTCGCTGTATCCGAACCGGGGGACCAGGAACCCGCTCCGCCGCTCCCTCACCACGGGAAAGACGATGTACGGCAGATAGGCCACGGGCGCCCCCTCCACCCAGAACGCCGCGCCCCGGGCCCGCACGAACCCTTCGAGCCGCACGTCCACCCGGTCCGCCTCGATCCGCCACGAGGGCCAGGTACCGTCGCACGCGGTGAATCCGCCCCGGAGCACCCGGTAGTCCCGTTCCCCCAGGCGCTCGAACCGTTCGCCCCACACGGTGTAGCCCTCCCGGGCGATCCACAGGCGTCCCTGCTCCACCGTGCCCGTCTGGGTGTCCAGACGGAGCACCAGCCGGCGGCACTCCAGGCGGTTCCCCGAAGGATCCCACAGAACCACCCGCCCCGAGGCCTCGGCCGTGTCCGTTTCGGGCTCGTACCGCACCCGGTCGGCCTCCAGGCGGTACCCCTGCCACCGGATCCGCACGCCGCCGGTCGCCTCCACGGCCTCCCCCCGTCCCTTCACGGTCACCCGGCCGGCCTCGATCTCCACGGCGCCCTTCTCCCGGTCCACCCGGAGGCTCTGGCCCGCAGCCGGCAGGGCCCCCAGGATCCAAACGAACAGCAGGATCCACCCCGGTCCGCGCCCCGTCACCGCAACCAACCCGCCCTGCGGAGCCAGGCGCGCGCCTCGGCCACCACCGTGAGGGAACCCGTGACGCACACCAGGTCGCCGGCACCGGCCCCCTCCAGGGCCTGCTCCAGGGCCAGGGGCACGGACGCCACCCCCCGGGCCTCGGCCCCGGCCGCCTCTCGGGCGGCCCGGGCCAGCCGGGCGGGCGGGAGCGCCCGGCTCGAGGCCGAGCGCGTCACCAGGATCCGGTCGGCCAAAGGGGCCAGGTCCGAGACGATGCCCAGGGCGTCCTTGTCCCCCAGCACGCCCAGCACGAGCCAGAGGCGGTCCCAGCGGAACTCCTCTTGCAGGGCCCGGGCCAGGGCACGGCTCGCGTGGGGGTTGTGGGCGCCGTCCAGCACCACCCGGGGGCCCTCCCCCACCACCTCGAGCCTCCCGGGCCACCGAGCCGACGCCACGCCCGAGCGGACCGCCCCCTCCGGGATCCGCCAGCCCCGTGCGTCCAGGCACTCGAGCGCGGCCACGGCCAGCGCGAGGTTGGCCCCCTGGTGGCTTCCCCGGAGCGCCGGCCGGAGTTCCTGCAGGCTCCATCGCGGGCCCTCGTACCGGAAACAACCGCCCCCACCCTCCACCCCGAAGTCCCGGCCCAGCACCCGCACCGGAGCGCCCCGGCGGCGCGCCTCGGTCTCGATACAGGCCAGGGCCTCTCCCTCGGCCCCGGTCACCAGGGGAGTCCCGGCGCGCGCGATGCCCGCTTTCTCCCGGGCGATGTCCGCCAGTCCGGGTCCCAGGTACGCGACGTGGTCCAGCCCCACGTTGGTCACCACCGACACCTCGGCCCGCACCACGTTCGTGGCGTCGAGCCGACCGCCCAGCCCCACCTCCACCACGGCTGCGTCCACTCCCTGCCGGGCGAAGTGAAGGAACGCCATGGCCGTGATCACCTCGAACTGGGTGAGTTCCACGCCGGTTCGTTCCACGGCCTCCAACAACTCGGGCACGGCATCGTCGGGCAGGTCGCATCCGTCCACGCGGATGCGCTCTCCGAAACGCTCCAGGGGCGGCGACGTGTACAGCCCCACCCGGTAACCCGCCCGTTGGAGCGCCGAGGCGACAAAGGCGCACACCGACCCCTTGCCGTTCGTGCCGGCCACATGGACGGCCGGGAACCGCTCCTGGGGCCGGCCGAGGCGCTCCAGGCAAGCGAGCACCCGGTCGAGCCCCAGGTCGATGCCGAACCGTTCCAGAGCCTCGATCCGCGCCAGTGCCTGTTCGGGCGTCATGGCGCCTTACGTACCAGACCCGGGAAAGCCGAGTAAAGGGATCCTTCGCGGGCGCCCCCCAGCCCGTCCTCTTCCCCTCAAGGGGGAGAGGGAGGAAGGCAACCCCCAAGGACGCCAAGAGCGCGAAGAGGGTCCGGGCCTCGCTCGGATGTCCGCCCGGTCGATCGCCCGGGGGGAGCCCCCGGCCCGTGTGCCACCGGGCCTGGCCCGCACGTCGGCGGCGCCCACCACGAGCGGCATCGAACAACCCATTCCCAGCCGGCCAGGGGCCCGGAGCCGCGCCGGGGCCGGAAGGCCAAACGCCGTCGCCTCCCGAGCCGCCGACCGCACACGCGAGCGGCACGTCTGCCCCAACCGGCACCT
>CAZBGL010000204.1:0-15253 GCA_964491375.1 uncultured Thermodesulfobacteriota bacterium
ACCGCCGCCGGGTCACGGGCATCGACGCGGTCGTGGAATACTGCCGGGCCATGGAGGCCCGGCGGGACGAGTTCCCGTTCGAGATCGACGGGTGCGTGGTCAAGGTGGACTCCCTGGAGCTCCAGGAACGCCTGGGCACAAGGGCCCGGGCCCCCCGGTGGGCCGTGGCCTACAAGTTCCCGCCGCGCCAGGCCACAACCCGCATCCTGGACATCGTGCCGAGCGTAGGCCGCACAGGCGCGATCACCCCGGTGGCCGTGCTCGAGCCCGTGGAGGTGGGCGGGGTCACGGTGAGCCGGGCCACGCTCCACAACCCGGACGACATCGAACGCAAGGGCATCCTCATCGGCGACTGGGTGGTGGTGCAGCGGGCCGGGGACGTGATCCCCGAGGTGGTCCGCCCGATCCCGGAACGGCGCACCGGGGGGGAACGCCCGTTCGTCATGCCGGAACGATGCCCGGTGTGCGGGGCGCGCGTGGAGCGGCCGGAAGGCGAGGTGATTCCCCGGTGTACCGGGCTCAACTGCCCCGCCCAGATCAAGGGCCGTATCCGGCACTTCGCATCCCGTCGGGCCATGGACATCGGGGGCCTGGGGACCAAGTTGGTGGACCAGCTCGTAGACAAGGGTCTCGTGCGGGACGTGGCCGACCTGTTCCGGCTCCGGCGGGAGGACTTGGTGCCCCTGGAGCGCATGGCCGAGAAGAGCGCCGACAACCTGGTACGGGCCATCGAGCGGGCGAAGAATGTCGACTTGGGCCGGTTCGTGTACGCACTGGGCATCCGGCACGTGGGGGAGAGCACCGCCCGGGCACTGGCGGAGCATTTCGGGTCTCTGGAAGCCCTGATGGAGGCCTCGGAGGCGGATCTCCTTCAGGTCCCGGACGTGGGCCCCGAGGTGGCCCGGAGCGTGCGGGCGTTCTTTGCCGAGCCCGCGAACCGCGCCTCGATCCGACGGATGCTCGAGGCCGGGGTGCGGCCGCGCCCGACCCGTCCTGCCGGGGAGTCCACGGCTCGTCCTTTGGAGGGCAAGACGTTCGTGTTCACCGGCGCGCTCTCCTCCATGACCCGCAACGAGGCCAAGGCCAGGGTGGAGGCCCTGGGGGCGCGGGTGAGCTCATCGGTCTCCCGGCGAACGGATTTCGTCGTCGTAGGGGGGGATCCGGGTTCCAAGGCGGACCGTGCCCGCGAGCTCGGCGTCCCGATGCTCGACGAAGAGGCGTTCCTGGAGAAGCTGCGGGAATGGGAGGCCCTGGCCTCCCATTCGCTTGGCCGAGGGGAGGCAGGGGTGGGGAAATGACGCAGGTGCACCTTCCCAGGTGCGGGCACCCGATCACCAGCCACCAAAGAACGGAGCACCCGCCATGATCGATGTGGAACGCCGCGGCCCGGTGGCCGTGATCCTCCTGAACCGACCCAAGGTGAACGCGCTGTCCCCCGAGCTGGTGCAAACGCTGCTCCGAACCCTTGAGGAGGTTTCGGCCTCTTCGGGCATCGGTGCGGTGGTCCTGGGCAGCCGCCTGGAGCGCGCGTTTTCGGCCGGGTTCGATCTGAGAGCCCTGGATGCCCTGGGGGGGGACGCATTCGAACGGTTTTTCGGCACGTTTGCCCTCCTGTACCGTCGGATCGCCGGCGGCCCGGTGCCGGTGGTGGCGGCCGTCGGCGGACACGCCCTGGCCGGGGGGGCGATCCTGGCCCTGGCGTGCGAGCGGCGCGTGTTCGGTCGGGGGGAGTGGGGGTTCGGACTGACCGAGGTGGACCTGGGCCTGCCCCTTCCGCCCGGCGTGGTGGAACTTCTCCGCGAGGCCGTGGGCGCGGCCACCGCGTACGAAGCGGCGGCGCTGGGGAGGGTCTTCCAGCCGTCCGAGGCGGCAGCGCGGGGCCTGGCCCATCGGCTGGTGGCGCCTGCGGACCTGCTGGAGGAGGCCGTTTCCGAAGCCGTCGCCCTGGCCGAGAAACCCCGGGAAGCTCTGGGGGCGATCCGGAAGGCCCTTCGGGGCCCCCTGGTCGAACGCGTGGAGGCGGCCGACCGGAGCGCCGGAGAGTGGTTCCGGGACTGGTGGAACCGGCCCGAGGCAGTGGCACGACGGCGCCGTATCCTGGAACGCCTGTCCTCGCACCGGACGGACTGAGGGAACCGTGGCCTCCGGAGGCTCGTCCGCGCTCGGCCGCACTCGTCGCGCACTGGGGGCGGCAGGCCTGTCTGCCCTGAGGACGGTGGGCCTTTCGCTCTGGAAGTTCCACGCGGACCGCGGCTTCTTGCGCGCCTCGGGTCTGGCGTACTCCACCCTGCTGAGCTTGGTGCCGCTGCTTGCCCTTGCGTTCGCCCTGCTGAAGGGCCTGGGGATCCAGAGGAGGCTGGAGCCGCTCCTCCTCCAACACCTGGCCGTCGGTAACCAGGAGGTGGTGGCCCGTATCCTCGACTACGTGGACCGCACCCGGGTGGGTTCCCTGGGTGCGGTGGGCCTGGTGGCCCTGGTGCTCACGGCCGTGGGCCTGATCGGCAACGTGGAGCTCACCCTCAACGACATCTGGCAGGTGCGCCGCGGCCGCAGCCCGGTGCGAAAGGTCGCCGATTACGTGGCCATTCTGGTGCTCGGACCGATCCTGCTGTTCCTGAGTCTCAGCCTCACCACCAGCGTGCACGCCCCGGCGCTTGCCGAGCGGTTGAAGCTCCTGGGGGCCCTGGTGCCGGGCCTGGTGCGGGTCCTGCCGCTGGTGGCCGTGTGGATCGCGTTCACCGCCCTTTACCTGATCCTTCCCAACCGCCGGATCCCGCTGGGATCCGCGGTGCTGGGGGGGGTGGTCGCGGGCACGGTGTGGCACGGAGCGGAGTGGACCTACATTCGGTTCCAGATCGGGGTGGCCCGGTACAACGCGATCTACGGAGCCCTGGCCCAACTTCCCGTGCTCCTGGTGTGGGTGTATGTGAGCTGGTGCATCGTACTGTGGGGTGCCGAACTGGCCTATGTGCATCACCTGCCGAGACGGTGGCGGGTGCTCCGGACCCGCGGGGGACTCTGGGTGCCCCGGCTCGATGCGGCGCTGCGGTTGCTGAACGAAGCGGTGGTCCCGTTCTGCCGGGGGGAGGCCGCCCCCACCGAAGCCGACGCGGTGGCCGCCTCGGGGCTCCATCCGGGCGGGGCCGCGGGTCTGGTGGACCGGCTCGTGGACGTGGGGCTCTTGGTTCGGACCCAGGAGGATCCGCCCCGGCTGATTCCGGCCCGCTCCCCCGAGGACACCCCAGCGGCGCTCGTGGTGGAGCGGATCTGGCGCCTGGACGAGTCCGACGGACCGGTGCCGGAGCGGCTCCTCCGGGCCCTGGAACGGGAGTTTCGGGGCTTGACCTGGGCGGATCTCGCCCGGGAGCGCCGGCCGTGAGGGCCGTGTGGATCCTGGACCTGGACAACACGTTGTACCCGGCGGATTCGGGGCTGTTCGCCGAGGTGGACCGGAGGATTCGGCGGTTCATGGAAGAGCGGCTGAACATCCCTCCCGGCCGGATCCCAGAGTTGAGGGCTTGTTACCGAGAGCGGTACGGCGTGACCCTGGGGGGCCTCATGGCCCACTACGGCGTGGAGCCCGGGGAGTATCTGGAGTACGTACACGACGTGCCCCTCGACCGGTATCTGGGTCCGGATCCGGACTTGGACCGGGTGCTCGACCGTTTGCCCGGCCCGAAAGTGGTGTTCACCAACGGGTCCTCGGCCCACGCCTGGCGGGTGCTTCGGCTGCTGGGTGTGGCCGGCCGGTTCCAGGGGGTGTACGACATCGCCTTCATGGACTACGTGCCCAAGCCCCGTCCCCACGGGTACCGCAAGCTCCTGAAGGCCCTCGGCGTCCCCCCGGCGGCGTGCTGGATGGTGGACGACCTGCCCGAAAATCTGGAAACGGCCCGGGCCCTGGGCTTGCGTACGGTCCTGGTGGGCCCCCGACCGGTCCCCCCGCACTTTCACGTATCCTCGTTCAAGGAACTCCCCGCCCGCCTGGACGGCGCGTGCCCGGCCGTACCCGCCCCGGGTTGCTAACAAACAGAGTTTGGACTATTGTGCCCTGCCAGAGAGGGGGGAGCGTGCGGGCGCTGTTTTCTGCGCGTTCCTCGCCAAAATGGGGGATCAAACCGACGCGATGGGCCCAGGGCCCGAAAGGAGGCGGTCATGCGGCATCATCAGGTGACCCGGTGGCTTCTGGCCGGTGTGCTGGCCCTCGGGATCCTCCCGGCTCCCGGGGCCCGTGCCGCCATCACGCTCACCTACAGCAACTTTTTCCCGCCGAGCCACGTCCAGAGCAAGCTGGCCGAGGCCTGGTGCAAGGAGATCGAGAAGCGCACGAACGGCCGCGTGGTGATCCAGTACTTTCCCGGCCAGACGCTCACCAAGGCCCGGCAGGTGTACGACGGGGTGGTGAACGGCATTTCGGACATTGGGCAGGCCCTGTTCGCCTACACCCGCGGCCGGTTCCCGGTGATGGAGGTGCTGGACCTGCCCCTGGGGTATCCCAGCGGGCGGGTGGCCACGGCCGTGGTCAACGAGGTGTACCGGGTACTGCGCCCGAGGGAGCTCGACGACGTGAAGGTGCTGTACCTCCATGCCCACGGCCCCGGACTCGTCCACTGCAAGGTGCGGCCCATCCGGAGGCTCGAAGACATGAAGGGCCTCAAGTTCCGTGCCACCGGGTTCGCCGCCAAGGTGGTCAAGGCCCTGGGCGGCACGCCCGTGGCCATGCCCATGCCCGAGACCTACCAGGCCCTGGCCAAGGGCGTGGTGGACGGGGCCCTGTATCCCATTGAGGCGAACAAGGGATGGCGGCTCGCCGAGGTCACGAAGTACGTGACCGAGAACTACTCCATGGCGTACACCTCTACGTTCTTCGTGGTGATGAACAAGGACAAGTGGAACCAGCTCCCGCCCGACGTTCAGAGGGTCTTCGAGGAGGTGAGCGCCGAGTGGGTGGAGAAGACCGGCCGGGCCTGGGACGAAAGCGACCGGGAAGGGCGGGAGTACTTCTTGAAGAAAGGGGGAGAAGTCGTTCCCCTCACCCCGGCCGAGGCGGACCGGTGGAAGCGGGCCGTGGCGCCGATCCTGGAGGAGTACGTGAAGAACGCGGAAAAGAAGGGTCTGGACGGACGCCGGGCCCTGGAGGTGACCCAGCGGGCGCTGGAGAAGTACGCGAGCATGTACGGTGGACAGTAGCCGCCCCATGGCCCTTGACATTGGGGCCGGGGGCAACCGCCGGCTTCCCGCGCGGAGCGCACGGGGCACGGTTCTGCTGGTGGACCCCGGGTACTGAACTGCGGGCGGGGTTGCTCCGGGTCCTGTTGGGAGTGTCGAAGAAAGGGGTTTCCTTCCTTTCGCCATCCGGAGGACGATCCATGGAGCGCTGGGTGGACCGCCTGGCCGGCGGGCTCAAAGTGCTGAGCGCCGTGTGCCTGGCCGGCATGATGCTGCTCACCTGTGCCGACGTGGTGGGTCGGGCGGTCGGGCGGCCGATCCTGGGCGCCGTGGAGATCACCGGCCTCCTGGCCACGTTGCTCCTTGCGTTCTCCATGCCGTACACGCACCGGGTGCGGGCACACGTGGGCGTGGAGCTGTTGGTCATGCGGCTCGGGCCCCGGGCCCGGGCCGCGGTGGAGGCGTGCACCGGCGCCCTGGGCACCGCCCTGTTCGCCGTGATCGCGTGGCGTTCGTGGATCTATGCCGGCCAGATGCGCGCGAGCGGTGAGGTCTCCATGACGCTGCAGCTTCCCGTGTACGTGGTGATTTACCTCATCGCCCTGTCGTTTGCGGTGCTCGCCGCGGTGCAGCTCGCCGACGTGGTGCGGTGCGCCCGCGTGCTGGCCGGCCGGGGAGGGGCGGCGTGAGCCCCTCGGCGGCCGGCGTTCTCGGGATCGCGGTCCTCCTCGCGTTTTTCTTCACGGCCATGCCGGTGGCCTATGTCATGGCCTTGGTGGGGGTGGTGGGGTTCGCGTGGATCATCAACCCCAACGCGGCGCTGAACCTCCTGGCCCGGGACATCTATTCCGTTTTTTCTTCCTACGGCCTCACCGTGATCCCCCTGTTCGTGCTCATGGGGCAGATCGCCTACAACGCGGGCATCAGCCGGCGGCTGTACGACTGCACCTACAAGGTCCTGGGCGGGGTGCGAGGGGGGCTCGCCGCGGCCACCGTGGCCGCGTGCACGGCCTTTGGCACCGTGTGCGGGTCGAGCCCGGCCACGGCCGCCACCATGGCGGTGGTGGGCCTGCCCGAGATGCGCCGGTACGGGTACGGCGATGCCCTGGCCGCCGGCTCCGTGGCGGCCGGTGGGAGCCTGGGGATGCTCATGCCGCCCAGCGTGGTGCTCATCGTGTACGGGATCCTCACCGAGCAGTCCATCGGCCGGCTGTTCGTGGCCGGGATCGTGCCCGCCCTGTACGTGACGTTGTGGATGCTCGGAGCCATCTGGTTCCACTGCCGGCGACACCCCGAGGAGGGCCCGCCCGGCGAGCGGTTCCCCTGGCGGGAGCGCCTGTGGGCCCTGACCGAGCTGTGGGAGACCCTGCTCGTGTTCGGACTGGTCATGGCCGGGCTGTTCTGGGGGGTGTTCACCCCCACCGAGGCCGGGGCCGTGGGCGCGTTCCTCATCCTGGCTCTGGCGCTCATCCGGCGGCAGATCACCTGGGAGGGTGTGGTCCGCTCGTTTTACGAGACCGTGCGCACCTCCTGCATGGTGCTCCTGCTCATCGCAGGCGCGGTGATCTTCGGACACTTCCTGGCCGTCACCCGGATCCCGTTCCAGATGGCCGGATGGGTCGAGGGGCTGGACCTGCCGCCGTGGGGCATGATGACCCTGATCGTGGGGATCTACCTGGTGGGCGGGTGCTTCATCGACGCCCTGGCTCTGGTCATGCTCACCGTGCCGATCTTCACCCCCATCGTGACCGACCTGGGGTACGATCCCATCTGGTTCGGCGTGATCATCGTGCTCGTCACACAAATGGGCGTGATCACCCCGCCCGTGGGCATCAACGTGTACGTGGTGAACGGCATCGCCCGGGACATCCCCCTCCAGGTGATCTTTCGGGGCGTGGTGCCGTTCCTGGTGGCCTTGATCCTGGGCACGTTGACCCTGATCGCGTTCCCCGGGTTCGTGACCTTCCTACCCAACCTGATGTTCTGAACGGGGCGTTTCCATGCCCGCTACCGACCCCCACCAGCGCCTGATGCAGCACCTGTCCACCCTGGGCATGGGGTATCCGCCCCGCGAGGCCCTGCTGGAGATCCTGCGGGAGAACTTCTCGGCCGACGAGGCCGAACTCGCCTGTCGCCTGCCGGCCGGGGTGCCGCCGTTCGCCACGGCTACCGCTGAAGACGTGGCGCGGTCAGCCGGCCGCCCGGTGGAGGCGGTCCGGCTCACGCTCGAGGCGCTTGCGCGCCGGGGCCTGGTCTACCGGGCCAGCGGCCCAGACGGCCGCCCCGGATACGGGTTCCTCCAGGTGGGCTTCGGGTTCCCCCAGACCTTTTTCTGGAAGGGCGAGGATTCCGCACACGCGCGCCGGATGGCGGAGCTCGTGGCCCGTTACTTCAGCCGCGACGTGACCCGCGAAGCCTATGCCGGCTCCGACACCAAGCCCTACCGCTACGTTCCGGTGAGGCGCAGCCTCTCCCCGCGGCTCCAGACCGTGTACCCGCACCACGCCATGGAGCCCGTGCTGGAGGGGGCCACCGTGTTCGCCGTGGGGCACTGCCCGTGCCGGGTCTCCATGCGGCTGCGCGGAAGGCCTTGCCCTCACCCCGAGGAGGTGTGCCTCAAGTTCGACGAGATGGCCGAGTACGTGATCCATGCGGGGCTCGCCCGGCGCATCGACCGGGACGAGGCCCGCGAGATCGTGCGTCGGAGCGCGGGCCTCGGGCTCGTGCACTTCGTGGACAACGCCCGCGACGGCGTGCACCACAACTGCAACTGCTGCGGGTGCTCCTGCTGGAACGTGGGTACGATCCGGCGGCGGAAGGTCCCGCGCGACGTGCTGATGGCCGTGTATTTCCTGCGCGATACCGACCCCGAGGGCTGCACCGGTTGTGGGGCGTGCGTCGAGGTGTGCCCCGTGGACGCGGTGGACGTGGAGGACGACGTGGCTCGGGTGGACCGGGCGTGGTGCATCGGGTGCGGCGTGTGCGTGGATGCCTGCCCCGAGGGGGCCGTCCGCCTGGAACCGCGCCCCGGCAGGGGCGAGGTCCCTCAGGACTTCGGAACCCTGCACCGAACGATCCTCGACCAGAAAAAGGCCCGGCGTGCGTCGTAAGGGGATCCGGCCCTTCAGGGCCCGGGCGCCTCGGAGTCCGGGGCCGAGGCGGTGTGGTATTGGCTTCTGGAGGCCCCCCTGCGCGGCCCCGGACCCCGGGTGGCGTTGCCACGAGTTCCGTGCGATCGTGGCACGAGCCGAAGAGACGCCCGCTGCGCCGTGGCGAGAGGGCAAGGGGTATTCTTCCGGGTCCCGGTTCGCTTCAAACCCCGGCGCCCCTCCAGCCCTCCATGACCTCCAGGCACGCCCGTAGCAGGGCCTCGGCCCGCTCCTCCGAGTCGGCCTCGGTATAGCACCGGAACTCGGGTGCGTTGCCCGAGGGCCGGAGGTGCACGATCTCGTCGCTGTCGAACACGACCCGGAGGCCGTCCGTGGTATCCACGTGGCGGATCCGGCCGAACCGGCCGCCCAGGGCCTGCTGGATGGCAGGAGGGCCGCCCGCGATCAGCCGGTCGATGATCGCCTTGCTGCGTTCGGTGGGAAAGTTCTTCAAACGATCGCTGGCTGTGAACCGCCCCGGCAGCAGGGCTCGAAGGGCCGACACCGTTTTCCCCAGGCGTTTCGCCAGCAGCAGGATCCCCAGGATCACCACGGCCGAGTCCCGGGTGGGCAGGGGTGCCAGTTCCCCCGGGTCCACCCGTACGGGGGTGGCCGTGAGAAACCCGCCGTTGGCCTCGTAGCCCACCACCACGCCGGCTCCTTCTTCCGCGGCCTCCAGCATCCCCGCGATCACGTAGGGCGACCCGATCCGGGTGCGGCGCACCCGTCGGAACCACCCGCAGCGCTCCACCGCGGTGTTGCAGCTCACCGGGGTCACGACCACGTCGGCGCCCAGGAGCCGGGCCGTGAGGATCCCGGCCACGTCCCCCCGGAGCCACCTGCCGTTCTCGTCGGCCACCAGGGGGCGGTCGCTGTCGCCGTCGGCCGAGACCAGGGCGTCCAGGCGGTGTTCGGCCGTCCACCGGCGGGCCCGTTCCACGTCCTCGGGCCGGATCGCCTCGGTGTCCACGGGCACGAACACGTCGCTGCGACCCAGACGCACCACCTCCGCGCCGAATGCCGAGAGCAGCCGGTGCAGAATGTCCCGGGCCACGGCCGAGTGCTCGTACAGCCCGATGCGCCGCCCCTCCAGGAAACCGGGTGGAAAGGCCTCCCGGTATCGGCGCTCGTAGCGCTCGGTGGCCTCCCGGGTCTCGGGGCCGAGGTCCACCGGATCCCGCAGGTTGCCCGCGTCGTCGAACCGGTGCTGGGGAATCTCGACCACCTGCTCCCGGATGGCGGCTTCGTCGTCTTTGAGGATCTCGCCCTGGGCCCGGGTGTACTTGATGCCGTTGCGGTCCTCCGGGATGTGGCTGCCGGTCACCATCACCGAGGGAATGGCCTCCTGGATGCCGTACAAGGCCAGGGCTGGGGAGGGCAGGCAACCGCAGTTCACCACACGGCACCCCTTGTCCAGCACCGCCCTGGCTACGGCCCCGAGGATACGTGGCGTGCTGGGCCGGAGGTCGCCGCCGATCGCCACGGGTGTGCCGGGCGGAAGCTCCCCCAGGGCCTCCAGGTGCTGGAGGAACGCCAGGGTGTAGGCGTAGCACACGAAGTCCGTCATGTCGGCCGCAAGTCCTCGGGCACCGCTCGTGCCGAACCGGACACCGCTGCGCTCCATGAGATCCCGGATGGACACCGTGATCGGGCTCAGGGACATGGGAGGACCTCCTCTTGGAACGGGGTCGCGCGGGACACGGGCGGCCCGGCGGAGAGCCGTGACCGTGCCCGTTCCACGCACCGGGGTCGAAGCGGGAAGATAGGACCGATGAACGGACGTGGCAAGGTGCAGGACCTCCGGTCGAACGCCGTTCTTGTTCGGAAGCCGCCACGACTCCGAGACGCACACTGCCTCTTCAGGAAGCACGAAAGCTTCCAACAAATCGACCCGAAACAGGGTTGCAGGTTGCGGGGTCAGATTGTATACAGTATGCAATTTCCAGGGGCGGGGCGCGATCCCGAGTCGTCGCGCTCCGCGTTGATGGGGCCGGCCGCTTCCCGCCCGAGACGCCCGGGGGAGGGGGACGCGCTCCCTGGGACGGCGGAGGGAGGGAGCTCGCGATGGCACGAATGGACCGGGCGATCCCGGTCAGGACGCTCCACGAGGTCATCGCCAACCGGATCCGCGAGATGATCCGGAAAGGCGAGCTCACCGTGGGGGAGCGCATCGTGGAGAAGCGGTTCTGCGAGATGTTCGGGGTGAGCCGCACGCCGCTGCGCGAGGCCCTGCGGGCGCTGAGCTCCGAAGGACTGGTGGAGCTCGTGCCCAACCGGGGGGCGTTCGTCTCGCGGCCGAGCATGGCCGAGGTCCGGGACCTGTTCCAGGTCATGGCGGTGCTCGAGGGGACGGCGGCCCGTTTGGCGGCCGATCGCATGACCCCCGCGGAGTTCGAGAAGCTCAGCCGGTTCCACGGCCGCCTGGAGCGGTGCTTCGAGCGCCGCGACCCCGAGGCGTACATCCGCGCCAACCACGCCTACCACACGTTCGTCCAGAAGCTTTCCCGCAACCGCACCCTGGACGAGCTCCTCACCGGGCTCCGGCACAGGGTGTTCCTGTACCGGTACCAGCAGCTCTACCGCCCAAGGCGTTTCCAGGAGTCCATCCGGGAGCACCGCCTGTTGATGGAGGCGTTCCGCCACCGGGACCCGGAGGGCGCCGAACGCCGGATGCGCGAACACCTTCTCAACCAGTGCGAGGCCCTCGTGAGCCTGTACGAGAACCCCGGCGAGGTGCCGGGGGGCGCGGATCCCACCCGTCCCGCAAGGGAGGAAAGGAGGAAGTCATGAGGAGGTGGACGAGGTGTGCGGCAGTGGTGGCAGGGGGAGCGGTGGCAGCCGTACTGGCCCTCGGGTGGGCCGGCCCGGCCCGGGCCAAGATGCGGCTCAAGGCGTCCCACCAGTTCGCGGAAGGGGACGTGCGGGACCGGTTGGTCCGGGAGTTCGCCCGGCGGGTGTCGGAGCGCCTGGGCGGGGAGGTGCAGATCCGGGTGTACCCGGCCAAGTCCCTCTACAAGCCCAAGGCCCAGTGGGACGCCATGCGCCAGGGCGCCCTGGACATGAGCGTGTTCCCCCTGGACTACGCCTCGGGCAAGGTCCCCCAGCTCTCCATCACGCTCATGCCCTGCTCGGTCTCGAGCATGGAGCAGGCCATGTCGTGGCGCGACAAGCCCATCGGGAAGCGCATCCAGAAGATCCTGGAGGACCACGGGGTCAAGGTGCTCATCTGGGCGTGGCTGGACGGCGGCATCGGGAGCACGGTGCGCCAGATCCGGGTGCCCTCGGACGTGAAGGGCCTCAAGATGCGGGCTGCCGGCAAGAAGTTCGAGTTCATGCTCAAGGAGGCCGGCGCGTCCATCACGAGCATGCCGTCGTCCGAGCTGTACCACGCGCTCTCCACCGGCGTCCTGAACGCGTGCCTGACTTCGTCGGCCTCGTTCGTGTCGTACCGCCTCTACGAACAGCTCAAGTACATGAACGTGCCCAGGGACTACGCCATCTGGTACATGGCCGAGCCCCTCGTCGTGTCGATGAAGACCTGGAACCGGCTGAGCCCCGAGCAGCAGCGGGTGTTCGAGGAGGTGGCCCTGGACCTGGAGAAGAACTGGGTGCTCCCGAACTTCTCCAAGGCCACCCAGGTGCTCATCGAGAAGTTCTCGGCCGCGGGCGTCGAACTCCACTACATGACCAAGGAGGAGTTCGACGCATGGCTCCGGTTCGCCCAGGAGACCGCGTGGAAGAACTTCGAGGAGACCGTGCCCGGGGGCAAGGAGCTGCTCCGGATGGCCCTGGAGGCCATGAGGGACTGATGGAAACCGCGGGCCGCCGGCCGGGGAGGGCCGGCGGCCCGCCCGGCGCCGGAGGGAGCGGGAACGTGTCAACGATGGATCGCCCGAACGGCTCCGGAACCCCGTGGGCTCGCCTCGAGGCCGCCATCGAGGCCCTGAGCCGGTTCACGGGCTATCTGGGCGCGCTGGCCATCCTGGCTGCGGCCCTGATCGTGAGCGAGGGCGTGGTGGTGCGCAAGGTCCTCGGGTGGTCGGCCACGTGGCAGATCGAGCTTTCGGTGTTCCTGCTCATGTACGCCTGTTTCGTGGGAGCGGCCTACGCCCAGACCCGGGAGGGTCACCTCAACGTGGACCTGCTGCTCGTGTACTTCCGCCCCAGGACACGGGAGTACCTGCTCCTGGGGGCGGCCGTGTTGTCGTGGATCCTGTGCGGGGTGATCGCGTGGTACGCGTGGCCCATGTGGTGGGAGGCCCTGGTGGAAGGGGAGCGCAGCGAGTCGCTCTGGGGCCCCCCTTTGTGGATCCCCTACCTGTTCCTGCCCGTGGGCATGAGCCTGCTCTTCCTCCAGTACCTGGTGACCATCGCCCGGCGGATCCGCCGCATCCGGGAGCGGGCCTACGAGTCCCGGGTGGTGCGCTCCGAGCTGCGCGACATCGAGATCCCCGGGGAGGGTGGCGATGGATGAGCGCGTCCTGAGCGTCCTGGTGTTCGCCACCGCGCTGGTGGTGCTGCTTTCCGGCATCCCCATCTGGGCCGGGCTGGCCCTGGTGTCGCTGGGGTACGTGGTGGTGTTCTCGCCCCACCTGCTGCCCATGATTCCTCGGGTCCTGTACGACAGCATGGACAGCTTCGCGCTGTTGGCCATCCCCTTGTTCATCCTGCTGAGCGCGCCGATCGCGGCGTCCCGGGCCAGCCGCGACCTGTACGAGGCCCTGCACCGGTGGCTGTACCGGCTCCCCGGGGGGCTGGGGATCAGCACCATGCTGGCCTCGGGCGTGTTCGCCGCCCTGTGCGGGTCCAGCCCGGCCACGGCCGCGGCCATCGGGGGTATCGGGATCCCCGAGATGCGCCGGCGCGGGTACCCGGCCAGCCTGGCCTGCGGCCTGATCGCCCATTCCGGCACCTTCGGCATCCTGATCCCGCCCAGCATCACCATGATCCTGTACGGCGTGGCCACGGAGACCTCCATCGGCAAGTGCTTCATCGCCGGGATCGTGCCGGGCCTCCTGGAGATCCTGCTCAGTTGCGTGTGGGTGGCGTTCTACTTCCGGTTCGTGCTGAAGCGGCGTTCGGCCCCCGGGGCCGGGCGGGGCGCCGTGTCCGAGCCCCCGCGGGAGCACTACACCTGGAGGGAGAAACTGGAATACCTGCCCCGGGTCCTCCCCTTCGTGCTGATCATCGTGGGCATCATGGGCTCCCTGTACGGCGGTTGGGCCACGCCGAGCGAGGCCGCAGGGGTGGGAGCGGTGATGTCGTTTGCGATCGTGATGGTGATCTACCGGATGTACCGGTGGCAGGACATCCGGAGGGTCCTCCTCAAGGCGCTCAACGACAGCACCATGATCCTGATGATCATGGCGGCCGCGCTCCTGTTCAGCTGGATGTGCTCGGACCTGTACGTCACCCAGTCCCTGGCCGAGATGATCCTGGGACTCCCCCTGGGCAAGTGGGGGATCTTCTTCCTGATCAACGTGCTCCTGATCGTCCTGGGGTTCTTCATCCCGCCGGCCGCCGTGATCCTCATGGTGGCCCCCATGCTCCTGCCCGTGATCACCGGCCTGGGGTTCGACCCGGTGTGGTTCGCGGTGATCATGACGGTGAACCTGGAGATCGGCCTGGTGACGCCGCCGGTGGGCCTGAACCTGTACATCGTGAAGGGCATCGCGCCGGACGTGCCCCTTTCGGACGTGCTGTGGGGCGTGCTACCGTTCGTCGTCATCGAGGTCATCGTGATCGTCGCGGTGGCCGCGTTTCCCGAACTGGCCCTCTGGCTGCCCAACAAGATGATCGGGTGAGGGCCTTTCCCACGGGAGGAGAGCGGGCATGGACAGCGGCCTGCCCTTGAGCGGCTTGAGGGTGCTGGACCTGACCCGGGTCCTGGCCGGGCCGTACTGTACCATGGTGCTGGCCGACCTGGGCGCCGAGGTCATCAAGGTGGAGGCCCCCGGCCGGGGAGACGACGCCCGCCACTTCGGGCCCTTCGTGGGCCCGGAGAGCGCCTACTTCATGAGCCTGAACCGGAACAAGAAGAGCGTGGCCCTCAACCTGAAGCACGGGCGGGGCCGGGAGGTGTTCCTGAGACTGGTCCGCCGAGTCGACGTGCTGGTGGAGAACTTCCGGCCCGGCACCATGGACAAGCTGGGGTTGGGCTACGAGACGCTGTCGGCCGAGAACCCCCGGCTGGTGTACGCGGCCATCTCGGGGTTCGGCCACACCGGCCCGTACCGGGCCAAGCCGGCCTACGACATCGTGGTCCAGGGCATGGGCGGCATCATGAGCATCACCGGCCACCCCGGCGGGCCGCCCACCCGGGTGGGCGCCTCCATCGGCGACATCACGGCCGGGTTGTTCGGCGCGGTGGGGATCCTGGCCGCCCTTCGGGAACGCGAACGCACGGGCCGCGGCCGGTTCGTGGACGTGGCCATGTTGGACTGCCAGGTGGCCATCCTGGAGAACGCCATCGCCCGTTACGAGGTCTCCGGCGAGGTCCCCGGACGGATCGGCAACCGGCACCCCTCGATCACGCCGTTCACCTCGGTGGAGGCCTCCGACGGGTACCTGATCATCGCCGTGGGCAACGATGCCCTGTGGGAGAAGTTCTGTCGACTCGTGGGCCGCGAGGACCTGCTGGCCGACCCCCGGTTCCGCACGAACCAGGACCGCACCGAGCACTGGGAGGAGCTGGAACCCATCCTGGCGGCCATCTTCCGCGCGCGCACCGTGGGGGCGTGGCTGTCCGCCCTGGAGGGGGCCGGGATCCCGTGCGGTCCCATCCACACCATCGACCGGGTCGTGTCCGATCCCCAGGTGCGGGCGCGGGAGATGATCGTCACGGTGCACCATCCGGACGCCGGGCCGGTCAAGATGGCCGCCAGCCCGGTGAAGCTCGTCCCCCCACCCCCCCCCCCCCACCGGCCCCCGCCCCC